>NZ_JASNVZ010000033.1:0-34079 GCF_049311085.1 Sphingomonas sp. 3-13AW
CGCCCCCAGCCGATCCAGCGCCCCCGCCCGAACAGATCATCGTCACTGCGAGCAAGCAGAATATTGAGCTGTCCGATTTCCCCGGTGCGTTCCATGTTGCCACATTCAATGAAGCACGAGGTCTTCATCTCGGCAGCAGGGGCAGCGAGGCCTTGCTCCGCGAACTTCCGAACCTGGCTTCGACTAATCTAGGATCGGGACGAAACAAGATCTTCGTTCGAGGAATTGCCGACAGCAGCTTCAATGGGCAATTGCAATCGACGGTTAGCCAGTATTTCGGTGAAAGCAGGCTCACATACAGCGCCCCCGATCCGGACCTTGCGCTATACGACATCGGAAAGGTCGAGGTTGTCGAAGGCCCGCAGGGAGCCCTCTACGGCGCGGGCTCACTGGGTGGTGTAATCCGAATTATGCCCCGCCCGCCCATCCTTAGCGAGTTCTCAGCCAGCGGAACCGCAGCAATCGGGGTGACCGGCAATACTGTGGGTGGCGACGCTGCTTTGGTCACCAACATCCCGATTGGCGGGCGCGCCGCACTCCGACTTGTTGGGTATCGTATCCTACGTCGCGGTTATATCGACGACGTCGGCCGTGGCCTGTCCGACGTCAATCGCACGAGCGTGTTCGGCGTGCGCGCGACCGTTCGCATGGAGTTCAACGCCGGATTGAGCGTCGATGCCGGGTTTGTGTCTCAGGACACGGGCAGCAATGACGGCCAGTACACCGATGATCCAAACTCCTCCGCGCTGATCCGCCGATCTTTTACCGCTCAACCGTTCGACAACGATTACCGCCTCATATTCGGAACGCTGCGGGCTGACCTCGGTTTAGCCAAGCTCGTGTCCAACACATCCTACACCTATCACCCGATCGACACGGTTTTCGACGCGACCCCGCCTGCAGCGGAGGTTCCTGTGATCTTCAAAGAGGCCATGCAGGTAAGGCTTTTAACCCACGAAACACGTCTTTCTGGTTCTGCCGATTGGATTACAAGCTGGGTTTCGGGTTTTTCCCTCGCCCACAATATCAATCACATCGACCGCTTTCTCGGGCCTGCAAATGCGCAGACGGTGATCTCGAATGTCCAGTCGGAGACCTTGGACGCGGCCGTCTTTGGCGAGGCAACGCTGCCGCTGTGGCGTAACGTCTCGATCACCGGCGGAGGGCGGCTGTCCTTCTTCACGCGGTTCGATGACTTCAACGCCGAGCCGGGGGACGTCGGAGGGGACCCGGCCGGTCCCCAACTACGGTTTTTGCCAACCCTGGCTCTTTCCTGGAAGCCTTCGGAGGGGACGATCGGCTATCTCCGCTATCAGGAAGGTTTCCGGCCGGGAGCGGAGCAGTTGACCGGCAGCGGCGATCAAGCCGTCGTGACCCGCTTCCAGCCCGACGCGCTCCGCACAGCGGAGATCGGCGCCCGCTTCGGCAATGACGCCGCTTCGCGGCTGTCCGGCGGCCTCTCTTATGCCCATTCAAGGTGGAGCAGGGTGCAAGCCGATCTCGTGACAAATGACGGCTTTCCGTATGTCGCGAATGTCGGCTCGGCGCAGGTGCACTATGTGTCGGCCAATATCGCCTGGAAGCCCACCACGGAACTCACCCTTGAGCTATCCGGTTTTCATACGACTAGCCGTCTTGATAGACCGGCACCCGGGTTCGAAACCGCCGTAAAGCGAAGGCTGCCCAATGTAGCCGACGGCGGTTGGCGGTTTACCAGTCGCTTCGAGCCCTGGATAAGCAGTACGAAAATCACCCTGGATGGATCGATCGGTTACATTGGCACCTCGTACCTGGGCGTCAGCACCCCATTCGATATTTCGCAGGGAAACTATCTCGACACGGCGATCGGTGCGCGGGCGGATTTCGGACGCTGGGGCCTCTCGCTGGACATCGACAACCTGCTGGATAGCCGGGCCAATCGCTTCTCCTACGGCAATCCCTTTTCGGTAGCAGAGGGGCATCAGCGCACGCCGCTGAGGCCGAGAACGGCAAGGATCGGAATCGATGCCAGATTCTGACAATCGCTCCCTCCTCGCATCCATCCACGATGTCGGCCCCGGATCGGAACGGGAAGTCGACCGGCTCGCCGGGCTGATAACGGATACGCTGGAATGTTCGAGCTTCGCGATGCTCGTTGTCCCCGATCATTGGGGAAACCACCCGCTCCGCTCGGGCAGCCCGTTCGCCAAGCGCCTCAGAACTTGGTCGGACAGCGGGATCGAGATGTTCGTGCATGGTTGGTACCACAAGGACACGGCCGCGCATCACGGCGTCGCAGGCCTCAAGGCCAGGTACATGACAGCGCGCGAAGGCGAGTTTCTCGGCCTCTCCTACGAAGAGGCGGCCCGCCGAATGGAAGCGGGACGGGCGCTTGTCGAAGATATCATCAGCCGGAAGGCATCCGGTTTCATCGCACCCGCGTGGCTCTATGGGCAGGGGGCGATGGAAGCGCTGCGGGACAGCAGCTTTGATATCGCCGAGGATCATATGAAGGTCTGGGCCCCGCAAACAGGCAGGGTCCTCGCTCGCGGTCCGGTGATCACCTGGGCCAGCAGATCGGCTACAAGAACGGCCTCTTCTCTGGCCTTCGCAGCGCTCGCCCGCCAAGCACTTCATCCGCTGCGAACGGTCCGCGTCGCTGTGCATCCTGGCGATGTCAGGAAGGAACCGATCCTAGACAGCATTGAGACAACGCTGCGATGCTTTGCGAAGCGTCGTCAAATCGGAAATTACCAGTCACTCCTTCGAGCTGTACCGGCACCGTAACGTAGACGTGATGACGGCAAGCGGGCGCGTGAGGCTGGCGGCGGGGTGTTTCGAGGCCGTCGGGCGGCGTCTGGTCCTGCCCGATCGCTGATGTCGGCCGGAAGGGGCGCGGGTTCTAACCCGATCGTCATCCAGCAGGACCAGACATGGTCATGGCACCCGGCGCGCGGCCGGCTCGCCGCGCTCCATGGCGCTGCCGTCTTTCCGCGCTGGCCTGAGACCTCGCATCTTCCCGCGGCCCTGGTCGGGCCCGCTGAATACACTTCTGGTGAGCTTCCTTGAGCGGCTCGCCAGCTTGCTGGGCACGCGACATTCATTGGCCGTCGGATCGTCGAAGCAGTACCTCGGCGACGAGGAGGTTTGGTACCCAGCACAGGAATGAGATTGCTCGATAGGCGGTCATCTCCGGCAGCCCGGTAGCTTCGAAGAGCGGAATGTATAGCCGCAACGTGACCCCGGAGAGCGTTAGTGCCCAGGACCGGATCATCCAGCGGCGATGGCAGTCGAATTGGCGCCTCAGGACGCATCGCCAGCCTATAGCGGTCGTAAGCATTCACGTAATCGCAAGTCCGCCGAAGCCGGTTGCCGCAACCGGGCCTGCAGTCGATCCGATCGCGAGGACGAGACCCGCTCCGGCGCCCACGAGGCATGACACGACGTAGATCCTGCCTACAACGCGATGGAGCGCTGGCCTCTGGACCCGGATGGCGCCCCTGAACTGCACCACGCCTATCAGCAATGCCGTCGCCGCAAAGCTGGCATGGGTTGTCAGCCAGACGGCGCGATAGCGATTGTTCGCAATTCCGGACGGCACCGGGGGTAGACCAAACAGGTAGCGGTACGACACCAGAGCTACGGCGATCGCGAGAAGGAAGATGATGCTGCCGCCGACCCTGCGCGGCCAACTGGGTGATGGCCGGGAAACGCCGTCCAGGCGCCACTGGACAGTATGAAAGTCCATAACGCCTCTCAATTTGCGTTCAGAAGCGGAACGAGAGCGCGAGGCCGCCGGCGGCCTGAAGCTTAGAGCCCTCGTCAACAACCGGGCTGCTTTTAGCGTCGCCGAGATAGCGGTTGGCACCGGCCCGTGCGATCAGCCCCCATCTGGGCGTAAGCTGATAGCCCGCCGTGACCCCGGCCCCGATATCACGGATGCCGCCATCCGGCCGGTATGCCGCCAGCCCGGATCGGCTCGCCTCTTCCGGCGTGACGCCAAAGAAGGTACGCATGTATTTCTTGTCGCCGAAGCTGGTTTGGGCGTCCAGATTCACGAAAACCTTCTGACTTCGATATGCGGCGTAGGAGACCTGCGCCGCCCCAATGAGGCCATCATGGCCGCCGCCCACATCCTTGGCCAGGCTGATGTCGAACGCCACTTCTCCCTCGCCATATGCATTGCCGCCGAAGCGATAGCCAACATATCCGCCCACCTCGAATGAGGAGTCGGTGTCGGCCAAGAGCTTGGCCCTGCCGCTGCCGTCCTTCGCGCTGTTGCGATCGCCGCGGAAGTTGAAGATCGGTCCCACCTGGACCCGGCTGTCGCCGAGCAGGTCGAGCCTGGCACCGAGTCCGCGCACCTCTAACGCGACGCCCTTCCAGGCGACGTTTGCGATCATCAGTGGAATCAGCTGGTACTTCTTGGCGCCATCGAACGCGGGCACCGCCCCCGGTCCCAATGCGAAGAAACCGTGGAGCCCATCATGTTGATCGGTGGCGACATCCGTGATGGACGCAGCCTCACGGGGCGCGTCCGCGATTTGAGGCGTGCCGGGTGCCTCCTGGGCCAGAGCCGGCGTGCCGTTCAGGCTGGCGATCGCCATCGCCAAGGTAGAATAGTAGATTTTCATGCTGCTCTCCGCGAACGGTCGATCGAAGTAATCGGCCGTCGTGGGAGTCCGAGTAGAGCGGCGGGAAAGGTCCGCTACCAGTCCTTCGCAGTTGCGCAGTCTACTTCGTGCACTTACACGCCGGGCCGTCCGAAGGATGTCCACGATGCGTGATTTCGCGAGTTTGCATGCCGGCTCCTGGCCCTTCCGGCTCGCCGGTCGTGCCGGTCTCGCACTGCTGTTCGCTGCGTTGCTGGCCTTTCTCGCGCCCTTCGGCACGTACCGCTTCCACCTCCTTGAGCGGGTCGGCTACTGGACCTTGCAAATGGCGGCGTGGTTGGCGCTCTCGCTAACCGCGTCCTGGTCCGTCGAATACCTCCCCGGCATCCGTACGCTCAGTCCGGAACGGCGACGTGTCGCGGCAACCGCACTTGCAGCCTTGCCGATGATGGTCGTCACTGGCGTTGCGAACAACGTGATGATCGACTGGCAGCCGGACGCTGGCGAGCTAATCGAGCTGTTTCTATCAATCGCGCTGATTGGTGGCGGCTACACGATCCTCGGCGACTGGATTGCAGGCTCGATCCATGCGCCCGCCGAGCCTACGGCAGCGCGCCATACCGAGCCTGGGACGGCCGTGCTTCATAGTGACTCGTCGCGGGGCCAGCCGAGCGACACAAGCTTTATCGACCGGCTCCCCGCGCACCTGCGCGCTGGCATTCTTTGCCTACAGGTCGAGGATCATTATGTTCGCGTGCAGGCGCGTGACGGCAGCGCCATGGTGCTCATTCGTTTCTCAGACGCGCTTCGCGGCGTCGAGCATATAGCCGGGTCGCAGGTTCATCGGTCGTGGTGGGTGGCGGACGACGCAGTCACCGAACTGCGGAGGACCGGCCGCACCGCGCAACTCACCTTGAGAAACGGTGCGAGGGTGCCAGTTTCCCAACCCTATCTGGCACATGCTTTACAAACATGGGGCTCGATGAGTGCTAGCGTGAGCTGACGAATCCTCCAAGGCTCGCACGTGCGTGAGACGCCAGGGCACCTAAGTGCCCGCGGAAGCTTAACGAATGGCCGAAGTTGAAGACGCGGGCCGCCGCAAGATGGTCCTTCTGCGTCTTCGTGTTTCGACGGATATGTGAATGGGCGCCAGCGCGGGTATGCCTCAGGCCGAGCCGGCTGTGCCATTAGGTGCGCCTGGACCGTCAACAACGCTTCCCTCAAAGAGGGGGCGGATGGCCGCGGTGACCCTGTGTGCCGACACCGGCTTTTCCAGCCGCGTTGCACCCGAGAAGCGCTCGGGCAGCGACCATTCGTCGTAGCCCGTCGCGAACACGAACGGCACCCCACGTGCGCGTAGCGCGTCGGCAACGGGGAAGATCATGTCGCCACGCAGATTTATGTCGAGCACCGCCGCGTCGATCGCTGTGCCCGCGTCAACGAACGCAATCGCATCAGTCACGGTTGGGAACGGGCCGAGCACTTCGGCACCAGCGGCAGTTAGAGCGTCGCGCAGATCGTCTGCGATCAGATACTCGTCTTCCGCCACCAAAATGCGTCGGTTCCTCAAACAGTCGTCGATCATGGCTGGCTTCCCGTTCGGATCTCATCTGCGAGAACGGCTACCTCCATTGTGCAATGAACGCCATCGGCGCCGAAGCGGTAGCTGGTTCGAGCGCCAAGCTGATAGGGCAGCGCACGTTCGATCAGTTCGCGCCCGTATCCGCCACCCTTCGCCGCAGCACTGGCAGCGGGCATATCGGTCACGCCGCTTTCGCGCCACTCGACCCGCAGGCGCGGAGTCGGCTCCTCCGCCAGCAATTCCCAGCGAACGTCGAGATGCCCCTGCGGCGTCGCCAGCGCACCATATTTGGTGGCATTGGTGAGCAACTCGTGGAGCGCAAGAGCCAGCGTCTGTACGATCGATGACTGCAAGGGGATGCCGCGCGGCCCGCTGGTGGTCACCTTGGCGCCGTTGCCGTCGGCATCGAGTTCGACCTGGGACGAAAGCTCCTCGTACAATAGTCCGTCGAACAACACCTTACCGCCGGCCCGCCGGGAGAGCAGACCTTGGGCACGGGCGAGCGCCTGCATCCGGTCGTCAATGCAGCGCCGGAACTCGTCCAGCGTATTGCTGCCCTTGATCGTCCGAAGCGTCACCGCCTGCACCACCGCCATGAGGTTGCGCGTGCGGTGCTGAAGTTCGTCAACGAGAACGCTCTGGCGGTGCTGAAGCTGCAGGATGTCGTCGACGTCCGTCGACGTGCCCAGCCATTCCACCACCCTCCCATCCTCGGCCACCAGCGGTGCCGCGCGGGTGCGGTAATGGCGGTGTCGACCTTCCGCTGCATGAAAGATCCTGGCTTCGAACTCCAGCGGACGGGCCGGCTCGGCCTTGGTCCATGCCGCTGCCGCCGCATCGCGATCGTCCGTGTGCACCGCGAGCAGCCAGCCCTGACCCAAGCTTTCCTCCGGCAATTGGCCAGTATAGTCGGACCATTGCGGGCTCGACCACGTCCACTCCCCGCCGTCGAGTGAGCGCCAGGCGAGCTGCGGCATCCCTTCGACTAGCGTGCGAAATGCCGCCTCGCTGCGCCTCAGCTCGGCATTAGCCTGGGCGAGCGCGCGGGTCCTCTCCGCGACCCTCGCTTCCAGGTCAGCGTTCGCTGTCTGCAGGGTGGTGTTGGCAACTTCCAGCTCCTCGGTCAGCACCTGCAGTTCCTCAAACGCGACCCGCAGCTCTTCCTCGGTTTGGCTCTGGTGAGTCTTCCGCTCGAACTCCGTGAGAGCAGGCGCCGGCGGCGTCAGCGAATAGACGTGGTTTGCCGCCTGCAGTTCTCGCGAAAGGACCGTAACCCGACGAAGCAGACGGTCGCGATCCTCGGCGAGGCGGGAGTTGTCGTCGAGCGCAGACTCCAACGAGGTGCGCAACTGCTCGATCTCGTCGCGCAGCCTCTGGTTCTCGCCGCCGGCATCTCGAAGTGCTCGCGAATCCATCATTTCTTCCTTCGCAAGCGACAACGATGCGTCCCCACGGTGGGTCCATGGGATGCAAAGGACGGAATAATTTCTTTGGAGCATGCACCTCTGACGCTGCTGTTTCGTTGCTGTAACAAGGAGACGGAATGCCAACCAGAGACATCGTCGTCATCGGAGCCTCAGCTGGCGGAGTGGAAGCGCTCCAGCGGCTGTGTGCGCAGCTACCCGCGGACTTCCCGGCAGCCGTATTCGTGACGCAGCACCTCTCGCCTTCGGCGCGAAGCATGTTGCCGCTGTTGCTCGACCGAGTCGGGCCGCTGCCAGCACGCTCCCCCAGCGACGGCGATCCAATCGGGCGGGGCACTATCTATGTGGCCGCGCCCGATCACCATATGCTGTTGCGCAAAGGCACGGTGCTGATGCGCCGCGGACCGAATGAGAACCGTACCCGCCCCGCCGTGAATTCCCTATTCCGCTCGGCTGCGCTTGCGTACGGCGGGCGCGTCATCGGGGTGGTGCTGACCGGCCTGCTGGACGACGGCACCGAGGGATTAATCGCGATCACCGCTGCGGGCGGAACCTCGGTGGTTCAGGATCCCGAAGAGGCGGCTTGGCCGTCGATGCCGCGCAACGCGCTCAAGCGCGATCACGTCTCTCATGTTGCCAAATTGGCGGACATGGGAAAATTACTGCTCCGCCTGGTAAAGGAAGAGGCAGATCCCACCATTCCGCTCCCGGAAGAATATAGGATCGAGGATCGCATGGCCGCGCAGGAATTCTCCGTTCTCGAACCCGGGATCGAAACTCCCGGCAGCCCCAGCCACATCTCGTGCCCCGACTGTGGCGGCGTGCTCAACCAGATCGAATCGCAGGACGAGATCCGCTTCCGCTGTCAGGTCGGGCATGCCTTCACGCCCCTGGGTCTTGCCGTGGCCCAGAGCGAGGAGCTGGAACGGGCGCTCTCCGTTGCGGCAAGGACCCATCGCGATCGCATCCGGCTGTTCGAGCAGATGGGCGCCAACGCCCATGCCCGCGGACTGCCGCGCGCCGAGGACCGGTGGAAGGAAGCCGCGGAGGAGTCCGTCCAAATGATCGCCGTGCTCGAGCAGGCCATGCAGACCTTGCGCAAGCCCGTGCCCGACGGCGAGGCCTGAGCGCTTCAGACCGGACCGAGCTGCTGACGCTCGCTGGTTTCGTGCACCATAGCGAGCAGGATGGGTGGATGCTCATCGGCGAAATACTGCATGCAGATTTCGGCCGGATACTCCCGCTCGGCTGCCCGGATCGTTGCCTCGAAGACGATCTCCGACCGAGTGCCATCCAACAGCGGGACCAGCATCGTCCTGAGGGTGCTTGCAGCGTCGCCGGCGAGCACCTCGGGGAAGGTCATCTGCAGCAAACGCTGCTCTTCATACCCGAGCTTCTGCTGAGCCCCTTTGTTGGCGAGAGTAAAGCGAAGCGAGATCGGATCGAGAAAATAGATCTCGTTCAGTGCTCGGCCGAGGATCCGGCCGAGATAGCGGCCATATTCCTCCTTGCGCCTCTCGTCGGTGATGTCCTGGAATACCATGACGAGGCCGTCGTTGCCCTCTTTCTCGTCGAGCAGTGACGAGATCCGTACGCGGCAGAGGATCGCCCGCCCGCGCCGATCGACACCCTCGAGCTCCCGCTCGACCTGCTCCTTCCGGCCCGCCCGCACATCGGCGAGATCATCGCGAAGTTGCTGAATGGGGATGCCGATGTCGAGCTGGTCGAAGCTGGTGCCCAGGACCTCTTCCGACCGCAGGCCCCAGGCATTTTCGCTCCAGCGATTCCAGCCCTGGATTTGACGCTTCCGATCAATCACGATGATGCCGCCGTTCATGCTGCGCAGCACCGACTCCAGGTACAGCCGATAGCTCGATGCCTGCTCGGCCTGCATCCGCAGCTCTTCGTTGACTGACTCCATCTCCTCGTTGCTGGAACGCGCCTCTTCGTTCAACGTCTCCAGCTCTTCATTGGTGGACTGCAATTCCTCGTTGGTGGTCTCCAGTTCCTCGTTGGTGGACTGAAGCTCCTCATTGGTGGTCTCCAGTTCCTCATTTGCCGACTGTAGCTCTTCAATCGAGTTCTCGAGGCTTTCCTGTGCCGTCTCTAGCTCACGCTCCAGCGCGTACATCCGCGTGGTATCGGAGAAGGAGAGAAGGACGGCATAGGCGCTGCCGTCCGGCCGGCACAGCGGTCGGACGTCAATGGTAAGTCGCATCACATCCGTCTGGGTGAGGCGGTATTCCTGATCCTCCAGCTTGATGTGGCGCCTTTGCCGGAACGCTTCCTCGATTGGTCCGCGCAACTCCATTGGCCTGTAGGAGATCGGCAGATCTTGGAACGGCCGTCCGATGTCCGCTTCGCCCACGCCCAACAGGTTGCGCGCGGGGGTATTGGCCAGCACCACGGCACCGCCCTCGTCAATGACCAGCAGGGCCGCTCCGGCCTCGTTGATGACTCCCTCGAGCAGGACCGGGCCGGGCGGCGACAAGTCCGGCCGGGTCGTGCGCGAGGTGCCGAAGTTTGCGGCCATGGCTCTGCGCCACTCCTGTGGGACCTTGCTGAAGATCCGGTGCTTCATGTCGACCGGCCTGAACAGCGGCGATCGCGCAAGCTGGGTCTCCGCCTTGCCCAGGAACAGAAATCCTTCCGGGTTGAGGGCGTAATGCAGCCGCGGCAGCACCACGCCCTGCGTCTCGCTCTCCAGGTAAATCAGCAGATTGCGGCAGACGAGCAGGTCGATGCGCGATATCGGCGCGTCATGGACGACGTTGTGTCGCCCGAAGATCACGCACTTGCGCACGTTGCGATCGAAGATGTAGTGATTGTTGGTCCGCTCGAAAAAGCGCTCAAGATACTCGGGGGGAACGCCTTCGACTTCGCGCGGGCTGTAGGTGGCGGCACGCGCGATCTTGAGCGCCTCCTCGTCGAGGTCGGTGGCGTAGATCTTCACCCGCTGGCAGAATTCCTGAGTACCCAGCTGCTCGGCAAGCAGCATGGCGATCGAGAAGGGCTCCTCCCCTGATGCACAGCCGACGCTCCACACGCGAATGGGCCGGTCCGGCTCGGCGCGCGCGACCAGCAGCGGCACCACCTCGTTCTTGAGCACATCCCAAGCTTCGGAGTCCCGGAAGAAGGAAGTCACGTTGATCAGGACGGTGTTCAGCAAGTTCTCGAACTCGCCCGGGTCGGCTTCCAGTTGCGCCTGGTAGGACGCGAAATCCTCTACTCCGACCGCTTCCATGCGAAGGGTGATGCGGCGCCGGAGGCTGGTACGCTTGTACCCCCGGAAATCCAGCCCGCGGCTTTCCTGGATAT
Source organism: Sphingomonas sp. 3-13AW (assembly GCF_049311085.1). Lineage (NCBI taxonomy): Bacteria > Pseudomonadati > Pseudomonadota > Alphaproteobacteria > Sphingomonadales > Sphingomonadaceae > Sphingomonas > Sphingomonas sp. 3-13AW. The sequence continues at coordinate 10,917 of NZ_JASNVZ010000033.1, forward strand.
GGTGGAGCAGCGCTTCGAAGGCGGGGTCGGGCGTGGCTTTCTCAGTCATGGACCCTCGATAGCACCGAACCGCAGGTCGGCGGACCATCATTCGTCAGGCTTGATCCAGTCGGTTTCGCCTGCCCATGCGGCCGGGCGGCGAATCTTCGTTGATGCCCGGCACCCAGCGACCATCTTGGTTGTTCATAGCACGGCACCTGCCCGTTGAGATGCCCTCAAGGACCTTCATGATGAGCGCCAAGGCTGAAGAGACCGCGTCCGCGACCGAGAGGCTCAGGAAAGTCGAAGTCGAGCTTGCGGAAGCAACCACCCAGCTTCGGCACATGTCGGGACTGCTGGAGGAGGCGGAACGCCGTGCGATGCTGAGCAGCCAGCGCGCGGTTTTAATGGAGGGAGAGCTCCACCATCGCGTGCGCAACATGCTGGCGGTTGTCCGCTTAATCTTCTCCCGAACCACGGAGACGCGAACGTCGATGGTTGAGCTGGCGGATCATTTTCTCGGCCGCCTCGATGCAATAGGACGCTATCACGTCGGGTCGCCGGGGATGCGGGAAAGGCGGCTTAACGTCGAGGATGCCGTTCGCGACGAGCTTCTCCTGGTCGGCGTCGGCGACGACGACAGGGTCAGCATCAAAGGGCCCGAACTGCTGTTGCAGGGTCGTGAAGCCGAATCCTTCGGGCTCGCGCTGCACGAGTTGATGACCAACTCGGTGAAGTTCGGCCTGCTATCCCCCGGAGCCACCACCGGTACGCTGAGCATTGAATGGGAGGATTCCGCGGGCATTCTGGTCTTCAGGTGGCAAGAGCGTGGCATGCCCATCATCGGTCCTGCACCGCTTCGGCACGGGTTCGGACGCGAGTTCATCGAAGAATTCCTGCCGTACCAGCACGATGCGCGGACCTCATTTGAGCTTTCCGCGGGACGGTTAACCTGCATCATTGAAATGAGGATGGGCAACTCCGACGAGCAGATGGACGTTCCGCTATGGGCGGACGGGTTGAAGCGAGGACGTCCATGAAGCAGAGTGCCAAGGTCGCCGTGAGCGTGGATCACGCAAGGGTACGCCTGGCATCGATTGCCCGGATCGCGCCTGAAGGCCTCCAGATGCTTGACGAGGCTGCGATGCGAGCGCGCGTCGTGGCGCCGCACCGCGACATCGTTTATGAAGGTGAGAGGATCCAACAGCCGCTTCTCATGCTATCCGGCTGGGCGTGCCGGACGCGAACTCTGATGGACGGGCGGCGGCAAGTCCTGAGTTTGGTACTCCCGGGGGATCTGCTCGGCTATAGCGCGCATCATCAGCAGACGGCGCTTGCGTCGGTGACAGCGATTACAGGGTCCGTTGTGTGTCCTGCACCGACGTTCGCCGCAGGAGATGATTGCCTCGGGCTTGTGGCTGCATACGCCGCGAGCAACGTGTTGGACGAAAGCTATCTGCTCGCGCAGATAACCCGGCTCGGACGCATGAACGCACTGGAGCGGATCTCCGATTGGATGCTGGAAATCCACGAGCGCTTGTGCCTGGCCGACATCATCAGCGGAAACAGCTTCCAGTTGCCGGTGACGCAGGAGCTAATGGCCGATGCGCTCGGCTTGACCAGCGTGCACGTGAACCGGACCCTTCAGGCAATGCGTCGCGAAGGGCTGCTGGACTTGCGCGGCGGAACCGCGACCCTACTCGATCCAAGCCGCATGAGGGCGATGGTCGGTGCTGTCAGTTCGACTCGACGCGCGCTCCCAGTCGAACGTTAGCAGTTGCGAGCGATCTGCTTGGGCGTATGCAGAATGAGCAACGGGAAATAACAATAGGCCGAGCTAAAGATCAATAACACTTGCCCTCGCTTCGTCCTCAAAACTTGCCGGCAGGACTTAGGCTTCTGATCAATACCCCCCTCGCGCACTGGTGGATCGATATCTGTCGATGTCGCGCGCCACGTCCGATCCTGGGCACTTATGGCGGATGCTCCTTCCGGAAGGCCACCGCTCCCCTCGCCGCTTGGCAGCCAACCTCCCGCGTGATTGGTAAGCTTGGGTGCGATGACAGCGGCAATTGTGGCGGCTACGGCACCCGATCGATCTTGCTCCGATTGCGCCAGGCAACCTGGGGATATCCACTGCGTTTGCCCGCCGATGTCGATGCTCGCTCCCCAAGCTGCGATCACGCCTGCCGAACGGGAAAAAGGCCTGCGACTCCTCGTGAGCGAGGCGGCGCTTTCCGGTGGCGCGGCAGCTTTGACCAGCGGCGTGATCCTGACCGCGTTCGCCCTGCATCTGGGTGCATCGAACATCATGGTAGGCGTGCTGGCGAGCGCGCCGTTTCTCGCGCAGCTGCTACAACTCCCGGCCATCGTTCTCATTGAGCGAGTACGCGCGCGCAAGCGGATCGCGGTCATCACTAGTCTGATCGGGCGCGCCATGCTCGCGGTGATGGCGTTCACGGCGTTCCTCTCGGGCACGCTGCCGCTTATAGCCTTCCTAATCGCGCAGGTCGTGCTTTGCAGCATGGGCGCGGTCGGCGCCTGCGCGTGGAACGCCTGGATGCGCGACCTTGCCCCGGAAGAGCGGTTGGGCCAGGTCTTCGCCAAGCGCACGCTGCTGCTGACCGCGATCAGCCTGATCCTTGGACTCGCAGCGGCTGGCGCGCTCGACTGGACCGAGCCGGGGTCTTTTGCACGCGATCTGGTGTTCGCAGGCATGTTCGCCCTGGGCTGCATTACGGGTCTCATCAGCGCGCGCGTCGTTGCGGCGATGCCCGAACCGGCAATGCCGCCCGCGAGCGGCTCGATTAAGCTGGGTGAGCTGCTGCGTGAGCCCTTGCGTGACCCTAATTTCAGCCGCTTGCTGCTGTTCGTCGGCAGCTGGCAGTTCGCCGTGAACTTTGCGACGCCGTTCTTCACGGTGTTCATTGTCCGTCAGCTAAGGTTCGACGTCAGCTTCGTGATGGTGCTCAGTGTCGCCAGTCAGATTGCCAACATCCTGGCGATCCGGATGTGGGGCAATCTGAGCGACCGTTTCGCCAATAAACCAGTGCTGGCGGTGTGTGGGCCGGTCTACATCCTCGCCATCGTCGCAATGATCGGTGCGTCGCAATTTGAGTGGCGCGAACTGGTGAAATTGTGGCTGATCGGACTCCACCTCATCATGGGCGCGGCGATCGCCGGTGTCACGCTCGCCAGTACGAATATCGCGCTGAAGCTCTCGCCCAAGGGGTCTGCGACGGCGTATGTCGCGGCCAGCGCGATGGCAACGGCGGTTGCGGCTGGCGTGGCGCCCATCCTGGGCGGGCTCTTGGCGGACTTCTTCGGAGCGCGACGGTTCGAATTGATCGCTCGTTGGTCGAGTCCGTCTGGAGTGTACGCCCTGCCGCTGGTGCTTCGGCAATGGGATTTCTACTTTCTGATCGCCGGGGTGATCGGGCTATACGCAATCCATCGCCTATCGTTGGTCGAAGAACGCGGCGATATCGAGCCGCGCGAGATGGTCAATCAGGTGATCGGCGAAACGCGCCGAACCATACGCAATATCTCGACGGTCGCCGGCTTGCGGGCCGCAACCGATTTGCCGGGATCGCTTCTGCGTGATGCACGCGTGCGTGGGCGTTTCAGGCGCCGCCAAGCTGGTCTCAATCCAGTTAAATAACCTATGTTTCTCTCGCGAGAGTATGCGCGGATTTCGGGAACTAGCGCACACCCTTCCCGTTGGAATGGCCCATTGTGATCTAGAGTCTGCGACATGGCCACGACAGCGAAAGTTCTATCTCGCGAACCACTCAGCCCCTACGCCCTAGCGCTGCGCGACGAGCTTTCCGGGCAGGACATGCGCCGCCTAGCGAGCGTTCCACTGGGCGACCTTGAAGTGGAGGTGTCGCAGGGGCGGGATTCATTGTGGGTGATCGTGCGGCGGCCCCGACGCGGCGGGGTCGCGCTACGTGCGGCGCATGTCCCGGCCGGCCCCTTTGAGGGTCGCGTCATGTCGCACAAGCAGGGAGAGCCGCTTCGGTTCTCGCTCGACAGCCTGATCGGCAGAAACGAGGTCACGGTCACGCTGAGCGACGGCGACCTCAATCGCTTGTGCGTCGAGACCGTGCTGACGCCCGCCGCGCCGCTGCGTCTTCCGTTCGTGCCACGCGATCTTTATGCGCTGGGCGCTGATGACGATCCGGCCACGGCCAATGGCAGCATCGAAGCGAGGCAGCGCGGCGTGAACAGCGGCTTGGCTTATTTTCGGCTGGATGAACCGGCATTTGGCAGCGTGTTGTATTTCCAGGATCTGACCGCGCTCAATCCCTATTTTCGCGCGACCGGCACCAAGCCCAACAGCGTAGTCGGCGGGGAATGGCCGGAACTTGGCTATCTACCCCCGGTCGAGAAGGACGACGGCGACCAGGCTGACCCACTGCCCGCGGGCGAGCCGGTCGTGCTGTCACGCGCCGTGCTGGTGTTTCGCGATTGGGCCGGGGACAATGAGCAGGAAATGGCGCGGCAGTTCATCCAGATGCTGGGCGCCGCCTATCGGGCAATCGAATTGCCCGACGTCGAATATCGTGACTGGATCGCGCGCGCCGAGAAAACGCTTGGCGATCTCGAGGCTTCCCCTATCGCGACCGTCCGTCATTACGGACACCGCTATGTGATGCCTTACGTCGAGGGCGAAGTGCCCGATGCGATGGTGCAAATGACGTTGGTCTCTGCGCTGCACGACTATGGAAAATGGCGCGGTGAGCCCCTGCCCCTCGAAACCGGGCTGATGCGCGGGATGGCCAAATTCTATGATCCCAAGGCCGGGACGCTGCGCCGTTACCTGCCCAACGTCATGAAGTTCGTCGACGACAAGGATCCCGACGCCGTCGATTCCTGGTATCTGTTCCACCCCATGATCAATCTCGCTCGCCTGGCGCTGGATGGCGATACAAGGGCGCGACGGTTGCTGCTCAAATCAGTCGGCTATGGCATCCGGTCGGCACATCACTTCAAGTACAAGTGGCCGATCCTCTACAAAATCGACGACTTTTCGGTGATCACAAAAACGCGCGGTGATGAGCGGTTCGGCGAAACCGACGTCAACGGCATCTACGCTTATCTGATGCTTCAACTGTATCAGCTGACGAGTGAACAGCGCTTCCTGGACGAGGCAAAGGCAGCGCTCGAAGCGATCAAGGGGTTGCGGTTCGACCTCATGTATCAGGCTAACCTTACCGTGTGGGGGGCCGTCGCCTGCATCCGGTTGTGGCGGATCACCGATGATCGCGACTGGCTCGAACAGAGTTATGTCTATCTCGCGGGGCTGTTCCACAATTGTGAGATTTGGGAATCGCAGATCGGCCACGCACGGCATTATTCCAACTTTCTGGGCGCGACCTGCCTGCACGATGCACCGTACATGGCGATGTACGAGTGTTTCGAATGCTTCGCGGGGTTCGAGGAATATCTCGCCCAGTCTGGCCCTGATCTCGACCCTGCGGCGCGCATGCTGATCAGCGAATATTGCCGCTATGCGCTGCATCGCGCTGAATTCTACTTCCCGGACATGCTGCCGCGCGAGATACTGCACAAGAACGGAGAGCAGCAGAGCGGAAAGCTCGATCCCACGCTCTCGTTCCCGCTTGAAGACCTCTATGGCGACGGCCAGTCGCCTGGTCAGATCGGGCAGGAGATCTACGGCGCCGGATCGGCATTCGTGTTCGCCACACGATCGTTTCACACGATCGAGGGCGCCCCGTTCCGGTTGTTCTGCGATAACTTCGTTCAATCGATGGAGCGCACCGGAGATCGCGCGCTGTCGATCCAGCTGAACGGCGGCAACACCTGCACCGCGCTCGTGAGCCTCGTGCGGCTGCCTCGACGCAGGTTGGGCAAGGTGGCAGTTTCCACAGATGACGGCGACGCGCTACGCGCGCGCCGCGCGTCGGAAGATCGCATCGACTTTCATGTGCCGGCCAATGGTCGGCTGATCCTGACATGGGATTGAGATAAAAGGATTCGAGGCTATGACGCTCTCAGGCAAGCGTGTGCTCGTAACCGGCGGCACGACTGGCATCGGTCGGGCAACCGTGCATCAGCTCGTCGCGGCGGGTGCCCATGTGCTGACCTTCGGCCGACACCAACAAACCTTAGACGATGCGCTCTCCGACGTACCCTCCGGCTCCGGCAGCGTGTCCGGGCTGACCGCCGATGCCGGCACGCCCGCGGGCGTTGACGCCGTATTCGCGGCGGTGGATCAACGGTTGGGCGGGCTCGACATACTCGTCGCCAACGCGGCGTTGGGCGCGCAGCCCTTGCACGAAATGGCGGACCCAGACTGGCGGCGCGTCATCGACACCAATCTCACCGGCTATCTCGCCTGTGCACATCAGGCGATACCGCGGATGCGCACGGCCGGCGGCGGCCATCTATTGTTCGTCAGTTCGATCAGCGTGCATATCAAGGCGCCGGGCGAAAGCGTCTACGCCGCGACCAAGGGCGGCATCAACGCTTTCGCCGAGACGCTGCGCAAGGAGATCGCCGAACAGAATATCAAGGTCAGCGTGATCGAGCCGGGTTCGGTCGGCACAGACATGCAGCCGTGCAGCCAGGAGGAACAAGCCGAAGCGATCGCGCGCCACGAGATGCTACAGGCCGATGAGATCGGCGAAGCCATCCTGTTCGCGCTCACGCGATCGGCGCGCTGCGACGTCGTGTCGATGCGCATCGAACCGCGACTTCAAATGACCGCCTGATCACCCGGAAGCCTTTCATGAAAGCCGCCCTTAAGAAGCGCGACGGAACCTTCGAGATCGCCGATGTCGAGCGGCCGACGCTGCGCGATAGCAACTTTGTGCTGGCACGCGTGCGCGTCGCCGGCATCTGCGGCACTGACCTACGCCACTGGAAAGTCGAGGATCCGTCGCTCGAATGCCATATCATGGGGCACGAACTGGCCGGCGAAGTGGTCGAGGTGGGACCCGACGTGTTCAACGTGAAGCCCGGCGACCGCGTCGTGATCGAAACCGTCATGGGCGACGGGGTCTGCCCTTATTGCAAGGTTCAGCGCTACAATATCTGCGAGCATCTCTACGACGTCCGCACTCAATTCGTGTCGCGCGCCTATGCCGAATATGTCGCGGGCCCTTCGCAAAAGTTCTACAGGTTGCCGGATCACGTGAGCTTTGAGGAAGCAGCGCTGGTGGACACCCTATCGGTGTGTCTTCACGGCCAGCATCTGTCCGGCCTGTCGATCAACAACAAGGTCGTGATCATTGGCGCAGGCTGTATCGGTCTTGGCCAGACCATGCTGGCCAAGGCGTCGGGTGCCGACGTGATGATTACCGATATCGTGGACAGCGCGCTCGACCTGGCGAGGTCGCTCGGCGCAGACCGGACGGTCAACACGCATCGGGACGACTGGCAATCCGCGGTACTCGAATGGACCGACGGGCGCGGCGCCGATATCGTGTTCGAATGCGCCGGGGGCGAGGCGATGCCCATGACGCTCCCGCAAGCGACCAAGATGGTGCGGCGCGGCGGTAAGGTCGTGATCATCGGTGGCTTCGACGCGGGCGAGACCGCAATACCGCTGGAATGGCAGCGCATCCAGATGTCGGAAATCCAGCTGATCCCGTCGGCCAGCTTCGCGTATCACGACATCTATGCGGAACAGGGTCAGGTGGTCGAGCTGATTTCCGCGGGCAAACTGCCGGTCAGCAAGCTCATCACGCACCGCTTTCCCCTCGACCGTATCAACGAGGCATTCGGAACGGCGCGTGACAAGACGAACACCGGTGCCGTTTTTGTGGCGATCGAGACCTGATGACGATCACGCTCCACGTCGGCACTTACGCCGGGGCCGGTGGCCAAGGATTGCACCGCGTGGATTACGATCCGAACGCCGGCTTCGTCACGCACCCCGCCGACGGCGCTGCCACGAACGCCTCTTACGGCGCCTGTTCGGCGCGGCACGGGCTGCATTATCTGGTCCAAGAGCAGGCGCATGGCATGCTGGGTGTCTACCGCTGTGAGCAAGATGGCTGGAAGCGGTTGGCCACCCTGTCGAGTGAAGGCAGCGACCCCTGTTACGTCGCGCTCTCGTCAGACGAGCGGCGCGTCGCAGTCGCAAACTACGCGAGCGGCAGCCTGGCGTTGTTCGATCTGACGGCGGATGGTTTCCCCAGCGGGGAAGTGGCAATATGGGCGAACAACGGCGTCGGGCCCAATGCCGAGCGGCAGGAAGGGCCGCATATCCATTGTGTCAACTTCGGTGATGATGGGAAATCGCTCTATGCAGTTGATCTCGGGACCGATCAGCTGCTTCGCTTCGAACTCCGCGATCCCGTCAGTCTGGATGCGCCTGAGGTGGCCTGGCAGGCGCCTCCAGGGTCCGGTCCGCGCCATTTGCTGTTCCATCCGGCCCATCCGCTGGCGTTGCTCGTCAGCGAACTCGCCAGCACGCTGACCTTGTTCGATGCGATCGCGAACGCACTGGCGTTTCGCGCGCGATGCTCAACGGTGCCGCCCGCGTTCACTGGTGAGAATCTCGGCGGTCACATCGGTCTCAACAGGGCCGGAAGCCGTGTCTACGTCACGAACCGGGGACACGACAGCATAGCGACGTTCGTCCTCGATCCCGACGGAGCCACGCTCGATCTGGTGCAACACGTCGCGAGCGGCGGCGCATCGCCGCGTTTCTTTCTGCTGGATGAGGATATCGGCCGTCTCGTCCTTGTGAATGAGGAGGCCGGCAATCTCGTGGCATTCGCAATCGGGAACGATGGCTTGCTGGCTCCTACCGGTCACACCGTCGATGTGGCCGGCGCGGCGTACGTGATGACGGCGAATGGAGCGCCCGCTTTAGGGTGACATCGGCCGCGCCTATGGCTGCCACGTCGGTTGGACGCAGCCCCGCTCGGGATACCGATGGCGAAGCGGGAGCTATTTGGACGCGGGACCGCGCTGCATATTCCGTACTGCCCATTGAATGAACGCGTTCATGTTGGGGGCGTCAGTATGGCCTCCTTCATGCTGTCGCCATGAAAGCTGACCATCGGTGAGGCTGGTGAGCGGCGGCGGCATCTTCGCTGTCTTATAGTCATTGCCGACGCCCAGATCCTTCGCGCCCAGCAGTTTCCAGACCCGGCCGGCCCCCACCGTCGCCATATAGCTGCCCTGCTGATCCAGCCATCGGGCATCCCCCTGAGCGGGCACCCCATAGGAGATGAAGGCGAGACGGGGTGCTACCAAGGCCAGAAGTTCGGGAGAATCGACAGGAAGATCGCCAGCGTTCTTAGGGCCGCCATATTTGAGGAAGTTGCCCGCCATCCAATGATAGGAACCCGATCCGGTCAGGTTTTCGACCGCCTCGCCCCAATTGCGGCGGAAGGGCGTCACGCCGCCCTTGCCGGAGGAGCCGACTAATACCGCTGCAAACCGAGGGTCGAAGGCCGCGGCAACCAGTGCGGCCTTGCCGTAGCGGGAGACCCCTTCAACGCCGATCCGCGTCGGATCGACCTCCGGGCGAGTCTGAAGGTATTCGAGCCCCTTGCTTGCACCCCACCCCCAGGCACGCAAGACGCCCCAGTCGGTCGGCTTACGCGGCGCGCCCTTGTTGGTCAGGCCGATGATCCCCTGCCTGAGCATGGCGCCGTCGTCCGGCTGGATGCTCGCCGGATCGAGCAGCATGACGCCCCAACCCGCGGCGAGCAGATCCTGCAAGCGGGACTCGGGCGGTGCCGGCAATATTCCGGTTGAACGGGCCACCATATACCCCGGGTGCCGGTCGAGGATCGGCTTCAATCCCGGGTCGCGCGCGATCATTGCCTCGCGCAAGGCCTTGTTGACCCGCTCCAGGTCGGCCCCCTGGGGACCGGTGGGCGCAGGAAAGTCGGCCGGGCCGAACATCACCAGCACCGGGACGTTCTTGGCGCCCTGCGGCAGGATCAACATCGCCCGGAGGTTCACGTCGATATCTGGCGCTACCGAATCGACATGTCCCACGACCTTTGTGGCCTTCACGCCCTTGAACCCACCGGCGAGGACGAAGATCTCGTTCTCGGATGCGACTTCGGACCATGTCACCTGCGGAACATTCGCCGGGATGCGACCATAGACCTCACGCTCAAACGCCTCGACGATCTCCGGACGTCGCTTGGACCACCACTGCGGGACGTTCGTCACCGGCGTTCCGTCCACCATCCGGAGCGGATCCGGATAGTCGGGGAACGGATCGGCCCTGGAGGGATCGTAGTTGGCGTGATCAGGCGCCGTTTCGTCGCCGCTGGGGCCCGGGCGCAACGACGTGATACCGAGCCGTTCCATCATCTGCCGCCGGTCCTGCTCTGACGTTAGCTGCGCCGCCGCAGGCGATGCGGCGACCATCCATGTGGTCGTCAGCACGGCGGCTAGGATCATAGATCTGCTAATCACAGCTTGCTCCTTCGTGGTCGCGCTCCCGGGTTCCCGACGCGCTCAGAACCTGGCACGCATCCCTGCGGTAAGAAACCGGCCCACGACATCCTGATCGGCCGACGCCGGATAGGCGAGCCCCGGGGATCCCGAGCTACCCTAAACAGGTCCGGCTTCCGATCGAAAAGACTTTCGACCGAAAGGAAGGCCGGGACTTCCGCGGTCGCCGCCTTGAAACGGCGGTTGAAGCTCAGATCCACCACATTCCACGCCGGGATCGTTGGATAACCGCACGTATATCGGGGTTCCGATCTGCTTACCGGCGGAGATTCGGCGGAGCGGAAGTTTTTGCTCCTCTATCAAACCGCTATCAAGCTTTGGTTTTGGTGCCACAGGGCAACAGCGCTGCTCACCCTTTCGCCAAAGTGGGCATGCCTCCAGCGCCACCAGGCATCGAGGATGACCTGCAAAGAAGTCGAGCAGCTTGCTGCGCGTGAGCCGACGACTGAACATCGTTCGACCAGAAGCATCACATCCATGCGCATGGAAGACATGCTTGGCGATATCCAGACCGATTGTGGTAACCTCTGACACAGACGCCTCCCTCAGTGGTGCTTCAACACCGCCACTCTGGCACATCGATGCCGTCGGGGGGCGTCCACCCCATCACCCACTTTCGGAAATTAGCAGCGGAGACCTTAGAGAACTTAAGGTTGGGTCGGTTGCCCCCGGCCGGCGCAGCCGACCTCAGCTCTAGGAAGGTTCACGCAGTGGGATTCTCGAAGGTGATCCGGACCGCAACGCCTGCGCCTCCCCCAATGTCGATGTCGCCCCGGAGCTGGTTCACAACTGAACGGACCAGGCCGTAGCCGAGCGGTCCTTCCCGAAGCTGTCCCACTCCTACTCCGTCGTCTCGAACCAACAGTTCTACCGTCCCGCCCCCGGTCTGCTGGGCCTGCGCAAGGACGATCCCGCTCCGGCCGTCGGGAAGGCATATTTCGGAGCATTCGTGATTAGTTCGGTGAGAATGATCCCCGCCGGGAAAGCCGTGTCGGCGTCGAGCAATATCCCGGTGTCGGCCTCCGCGCGGACGCAAACGCGGGCCCGGTCCGCAATGCCGCCAAGGGCGTCGCACAGCTGCACCAGATAGGTGGCGAGATCGACCCGTTGGCCCGACTCCGACTTGCTCAGCAAGTCGTGAACCTTGGCCATCGCGTGCAGTCGCTCCTCGGCCGTTTCGAACTGGGCCCGCACCGCCGGATCTGGCTGCCGCCTCGCTTGCACTGCGAGCAGACCGTTAGCCACTGCAAGGCTGTTCTTTGCCCTGTGGTTCGACGGAGACACCCTCCGCCCCCGGTTCCGCAGACACCGCATAAAACCTAGGTTCGGGAGCCGCTCCCGCCGAGCAATACGCCAGGGTACCCCCCGGGTGCAGCAACGGCACGAAGCCCCAAAGTCACTCGTTCAGACCCATTGAGTCTCGACGGAAAACGTTGGGGTCGACGCCCCCCGACGGCATCGATGTGCCAAAGTGGAGGTGTTGAAACACCACTGCAGGAGGCGTCCGCCGGCACACGTGAAGCGGTTCGTGAAGCGGCAGAAGAACGACATGGCCGACGCAGAGGCGACCTGCGAGGCGGCGCAGCGCCCAACAATGCGGTTCGTCCAAGAGCGCTCAGGCGTAGACCTCGGCGGTTGTGTTCCGAACGCGCGATCTGCGCGTGCGTCAGCGAACGCAGCTGATCAACGCCCTGCGCGGGCACCTGAACGAGTTCGGCTACATCGTGCGACAGGGTGTCGGGCACGTCGGCAAGCTCGCCGAGATCGTTGCTGATCCTGCATCCGATGTGCCGGCCGAGGCGCGGCCAGTGCTGGCCGTCGTCGCGCAGGGCCTGCAAGCGCTACAGGCGCAGATCGCCGTTCTCAACCGCGAGATAGCAAGCCGGGCCAAGGCTGATCCCGTGGCGAAGCGGCTGATGTCGGTTCCTCGCGTCGGCCCCGTGACCGCCACCGCGCTAGTGGCGCTGGCGCCGGCTGCCAGCACGTTCCGGGGCGGGCGCAACTTCGCCGCTGGTGCGATCGGCATGGTCGGCAACGTCTACCAATCCGGCGCTTCCGTCTAGCCATCCGGGCGAAGACCTAAAGGTTGGCATTGAAAGGGAGGTAGCAAGATGCTACCTCTGAAATTAGAGGTGACCTATGGCCCAGTCCATCAAGCTTGGCGACGACATCATGAAGATCGTGCGTCGGGAGTCCGAGTTGCAGAGCCGCTCGATTGCCGGCCAGATCGCGCATTGGGTCCGCATCGGTCGCGCTATCGAAAAATCGGGCAATTTCGATCACGCACGCATCACCGCCACCCTAGCTGGCGATATCGAAACAACCGACCTCTCAGAGGAGGAAAAGGACGTCTGGCTCGACAGCTTTGTCGAGAAGATGGCACAGCCCGGCCCTGATGAGAACGCCTTCTTTGCCCGGCGACGGAAGCTCGGCCAGGGTGTCGGTCTCAACGAGGCCGGTAACCTCGTGCGTGAGAAGGCTGCACGCAAGGCATGAAGCCAACGATGATCGTGCTTGCTGGACCGAACGGTGCGGGCAAGTCCACACTCTACGAGACCCGCATTGCGCCGAGCTTTGCAGGGCCATTCATCAACGCCGACATCATCCAGCGCGACGAACTACGCGCCCCCTCCCCCGCCGCATCTTACGAAGCGGCCGAGATCGCGTCTTCACGCCGGACCGACTATCTCGCGCGGGGGCGGGATTTTGTGACCGAGACCGTGTTCTCGCACCCGTCCAAGCTTGCATTGATCGACGAAGCGCACAACCGAGGATTCACGGTCATTGTTATGCATGTCGGCGTCGATACGCCGGACCTCTCCGTCGCGCGTGTCGGCACGCGCGTCGAGGAAGGGGGGCATATCGTTCCCGAGGACAAGATTCGTGCACGCTACGCTCGCGGTGCACCCCTCATCCGCGAAGCGATCCTCAAAGGAGATCGCGGCATGGTCTTTGACAATTCCCGTCTTAACCAACCGCCAAGCCATTGCCTGACCTTTGCAAGCGGGCGTCTGGTCTTCGCATTGCCCCGCCTACCTGACTGGATCAGATCGGTCTATGAAGCCGACCTCAAGGTCTAGCAACACGCGCAAATGATGACCCTCTGCCCTGGCCGACATGCCAGACGTTCAAGCTCCCGATCGAGCTTTCCAAATGCGGCCATTCAAATCTGCAATCCAACGTGGTTCATCGTAGCGTTCAAGCCGGTAAATTCGGTATCGTTACCTATATGCGCGTGGTGAGAGACACAGCCCGAGTTGCCTCGGTCGATGGCTGGAGTTGCGGTGCTGAGTTCAAGATCGCGCCCTCGATTGAGCTTATTGGGGCCGGCTCTAAACTCGAGTGCTGCGTTTCAGATTTCACCGATTATTCGAAGCTGATCGGTGAGGTCCAAGCAAACCTTCCGGAAGACGTGGAGGTCGGGTGACGTGACCCCCGTCTTTTCCTCCATGTGGAGCTAGAGTCCGCCCATCAGTGAGGGTCCCCCGGTTTCTCATCCAGTTCGAAGGTGAGTTTCCGGCGTTCATTCGGCAGCGATTTTGGCCGCGGCAGCACCATATTCGATTGGCGTTAGCCAGCCAAGCGATGTGTGAGGACGGCTCTCGTTATAATCCCGCCGCCAGGCGTAGATCTTGGCTCGGGCGTCTTCCAGCGATAAAAACCAATGCGTGTTGAGGCACTCGTCGCGCAGCCGGCCATTGAACGATTCCGCGAACGCAATTTCCGTCGGCTTGCCCGGACGGCTGAAGTCAAGCGTGACGCCGTTCTCATACGCCCAGCGATCGAGCGCCTTCGAGATGAACTCAGGACCATAGCACATTGGGAGCGCTGGGTCGGGAGCCGCTATGGCCCTGATGAAGACAAGGCCGCGTAGCGGCCGCAGGCTTCATCAGGGCAAGCCATGGCCGGTCAGCAGGGTATCTAAAGTGAGGTTGTCGAGACAACACTTTGGAGGCCGACCGACCATGACCAAGCTCACCTCTACGCCTGCCGGCGCCGCGCTGGTAGCCATCGATATGTCCAAGAACCGGCAGGAGGTCCTCATCGAGCGACCGGAAGGCGGCCGGCGCCGGCGGATGACCGTCATGGCGACCAGGCAGGACTATGACGGCTTTGCCGAGCAACTCGCTGCCATCGGGCGCCCCATCATCGTCGGGTTCGAGGCGACAGGTAATTACCATTGCACGCTGGCGCACCGGCTGCTGACGGCGGGGTTCGAGCTGCGGCTCATCTCATCGGTCGCCCTCGCCCGAACGCGTGAGGCGCTGCACAACGGCTGGGACAAGAACGACCCCAAGGACGCGCAGGTCATCCTGCACATGCTGCGGATCGGCGCGACGCAGCGCTACGTCGACCCGCTCACCGCAGGCATCAATGACCTGCAGGAGCTCTCGAAGACCCGCGAGACGATCTCCAGGATGAAGACGCAGACCTGGCATCGCATCCTGACCCACTACCTGCCGATGTACTTCCCCGAGATCGCCCGCTTCGCAGGCAATAGCCGCTCCGACTGGTTCTTGGCGCTCCTCGAGCGGTTCCCGACGCCAGCCAGCATCACAGCGCTGGACCGGGAGGCGTTCTCGGCCGCGGCGTGGCCGCTCATCGGCCGCAAAGTTTCCAAGGCACGGCTCATCAACGACATCTACGAGACGGCGTCCGCCTCGACGGCACTGCCGGTGCCGGAAGCCTCAGCCGCCATCACCATGTTCCGCATGGTCATCGCGCAGGGCCGCAACCTCATCCACCAGCGCGACGAGATCGAGCAGCTGGCCCATGCGCGGCTCGCCGATCACGTCGATTACCAGCTGCTGCGCAACATTCCAGGCATCAGTCCAATCAACGCGCTGACCATCCTGGCCGAGGCCGGTGATCTGCGCCGCTTTAACCATCATTGTCAGTTCCTGAAGTTCTGCGGCTTGATCTCGCAACGTGTCAGTCAGGCAGGAAGGCATTGCCATGACGGGTCGGGTCGGCCGGGGGCCGCGGCCCCCGGCTGCAGGTAGTGGACGTCACGCAAGGCGAGCCTCGCGTGAAAGAACGTCCGCTTCCGGAAACACTGGAGAGTTATCTGATGGCGACTGGGCCTCAGCTGCCGATTACCCGCGGCTGAGTGAAGGGCAGCTTACCGCCCGCCGCCGCCAAGCGCGCTCGGCAGCCGCACCCGGCGCCTCGCGATTCCCGAGGACTCGAGCAGTCCTGAGCTAAATCTTCTTCTAACGGCTCGCTACGATGTGGGCGCCTGATCGGGTTGTGAGGACCAGTGATCCACCCGGGCCAATCTGGTAGGAGCTCACTTGGCCCAGAAGCTCAACGAGCTCCCTTTCTTGCTCCATTTCAGCCGGGTCGCAGAGCATTCTCGTCAGGCCCGCACTGTTCAGCGACAGAGCCGAACCGTCAACTCGATAGGTGCCAGACATGCGGTTGCAACTAGCATTACCATAGAAGCGACCATCGGCGCCGAAGCCGATCGCCGCATGGGAGTTCGGCGTCACGTCGACGCCGCCGATTTGCGTAATTCGCCATTCGCTCCCGGTCAGCGCGCCGGAGTCGCTCGTTGCTGTCGTCGCGCAGCCGGAGGCGAGCAAACCCGCTACCGCGAGAGTTACGAGATTTCGCATGGATTCACCCGCCACCTAACTCGACGACCTGAGGAGCAAAACCAACGTGGGACTTGGAGGATTGTTTCGCCGGGCTGATGATGTTCGCGCGCGCTCATGGCGGAGACGCCCTCCGCCTACTTTAGCAGACACCGCAGAAAACCTAGGATCAAGAGCCTTCGGCGCCGATCGGAACCCCCGCAGTACCCCCGAACGGCGACGGCAGGAAACGCCTCAACTCGGACACTCAGGTGCGCAATCGGTATTCCCCCGAAAGTAGTTATGGGTTCACCGCGATCATCCCCGTTTCTCCATCTCCGAGTGGAATTCGGAAGGAGCAATCGGAACAGATTTTAGGAAAGCGGATGCCCCAGACGCCTACAGGCGCGATCGGCAATGCGGCTTTCTCGCTACCGGTTCCTTTTGCGGGAAAGCGCTTCTGCGCGTGGAAGTTGAACGGTCGAGTGCCTCAATCTCGAGATTCCTTGACGCTGAACCTCTCGTAGAGGACTAGTGACCTTAGTTGACAGACTAGGCGCTCTCCCATAGCTCGTCGTTATGGCAAGACCTAGAAGCGACTCCAAACGCAGCGAGATCATGGCAGCGGCGATCAGGATCATCGCTCAACAGGGCCTAGGCGCGTCCACGGCCTCAATTGGGAAGGCGGCGGGTGTCTCGAACGGTGCCCTGTTCACCTACTTCGAGACCAAGGCCGATCTGCTCAACCAGCTATATGTCGAGCTGAAACACCGGATGGCTGCGATGACGACGGTAGACCTTCCTGAGGGTGATCCACGAGAGCAGTTGCAGCACGTCTGGTACGGACTTCTAAGGTGGGCTGACGAGCAGCGCTTGGAGCGCCAAGCGCTAGCCCAACTGAGCGTCTCAAAAGACCTCACCGATCCAAGCCGTAACATCGCAAGTGAACCGTTCGCTCACGTGGAGGCATTGCTCGATCGGTGCCGCATCGGCGGACCGATGCATAATGCGTCCTTAACGTTTGTCGGGGCGCTCGTGATGGCGATGGCCGATGCCACGATTAACAGCATCGCTGACGATCCAGCCGCCGCTGAACGGCACGCGGCGATCGGGTTCGACGCCATGTGGCGCGCAATCACCTAACCCCAAAAAGCGGAGGGATCGTATGGCTGGCAAAGATCAACCAGTACAGCAGCAACGCCTAGCAGTGGTCACTGGCGCATCGAGCGGTATCGGCGCCGCCACAGCGCGTCGACTTGCGGCAGAAGGTTACTACGTATTGGCGGGGGTCCGCCGCAGCGAAGACTCAGGCGCTCTTCAAGCGTCGAATCTCGAGCCCATCATCCTCGACATCACGGACGAGGCAGCCATAGCTAGGCTCGTTCAACGCATTGATGCCGATCCCAATCGTCGGCCACTTAGCGCGCTGGTGAACAACGCAGGCATGGCCGTCAATGCGCCTTTGGAAACCTACAAAATGGATGATTGGCGTCACCTGTTTGAGGTGAACCTCTTTGGCCACGTCGCGATGATGCAGGCGTTGATGCCGGCGTTGATCAAGAGCCAGGGAACGATCGTCAACATATCGTCGGTTGGCGGTAGGATCGCCATGCCGACCTACGGCCCGTACGCAGGCACAAAGTTCGCGCTGGAGGCGATCAGTGACTCCTTACGCCGAGAAGTTGCGTCGTTTGGGGTCAAGGTCATCGTGATCGAACCAGGAGCGATCACCACCGGCATGCTTCGAGAGGTAGGCGGCAGGGGCCAGAAGGTCATAGACGCGATGACTAGCGCTCAACGCGACCGTTACGCGAACCTCATGCACGCTGTAGTTGGCCAAGCTGAGGCATCAGTTGCAGGCGGAGCACCGCCGGAAGAGGCCGCCCGTATCATCACGGACGCAATCACCAGCCGGCATCCTCGGACTAGGTACACAGTCGGCCGGGGGGCCGGGATGATCGTCAAGATGACGAAGCTCGTATCGGATCGAGTGCTCGACCGTATTTTGGCGGCCAGCCTCAAACCGCATTTCCCAAAGGCGTCTCCGGCGTGAGAAGCGTAGACGAGGTATGAGCACACTGCTCATCGCGGGCGCCACCGGACTTGTTGGCCGCCATGCTCTAGCTCTCGCGCTTGCTGACAAGCGGATCGACCACGTGGTTGCCCTCACCCGTCGTCCGATTGCACCACATCCCAAGCAGCGGAACGTCGTCGCCGATTTTGCGCACCTTCCCACCGACGCCGTTTGGTGGAACGTGAATGGCGTTATCAGCGCTAGGCACGACCCGCAGCAACACGCCTTCTGATGCCGCCTATTTGGCAATCGACCAGGATTATCCCTGAACCGCGCCGGGTTTGTCGGAGGCTCCAACTCGTGAGAAGGTGGAGCCTGTATGAGCAAGACGACGAACAAGTTTGCGCCCGAGATCCGGGAGCGAGCGGTACGGATGGTGTTCGATCACGAGCGCGATCGCCCATCGCGATGGGCGACGGTGGTGTCGGTTGCGGAGAAGATCGGCTGCGTGCCGCAGACGCTGCATGAGTGGGTGAAGAAGGCCGAGGTCGACAGCGGCAAGCGTGCCGGTGTCCCGGCCGAGGTCGCTGACAAGCTGATGGCGCTGGAACGCGAGGTTCGCGAGCTGCGGCAAGCCAACGAGATCCTTCGTAAGGCTTCTGCGTATTTTGCCCAGGCGGAGCTCGACCGCCCGTTCCGGAGATGATCGCGTTCATCGACGATCACCGCGATGTCTATGGGGGTCGAGCCGATCTGCCGTGTCCTGCGATCGCCCCATCGACGTATTTCGAGCGTGTCGCGCAGCGAAAGGATCCAATGCCTGTCGGCGCGGGCGCACCGGGATCAGACTCTCAAGCCCGAGGTCGCTCGCGTGTTCGCCGAGAACTTTGCGGTCTATGGCGTCCGCAAGGTTTGGCGGCAGATGATGCGGGAAGGTTTCCCGGTCGCCCGCTGCACCATCGAGCGGCTGATGCCAGATGGGTTTGGCAGGGGTAATCCGTGGTAAGCCGGTGCGCACGACCATCAGCGACAAAACGGCGCCATGCCCCCGCGATCACGTCAACCAGAAGTTCTACGCGCCAGCGCCGAACATGCTGTGGGTGTCAGACTTCACCTACGTCGCGACCTGGGCGGGGTTCGTCTATGTCGCCTTCGTCATTGACACCTATGCCAGGCGGATCGTCGGCTGGCGAGCCAGCAGGACGGCGCATGCCAGCTTTGTCCTTGATGCTTTGGAACAGGCACTTCACGATCGCCGGCCGACCCATCGGGCGGCCTCATCCATCATAGCGACCGCGGGTCGCAAGGCGGACTCGACCGGTCGTCGCAACGCGGTGTTTGTTGATCTCTGAGAGGCACTCGTCAAGGGCCTCTGCGGGTGTCTTCCAGCCCAGCGTCTTGCGGGGGCGAGCGTTAAGGGTGGCTGCGACGGCAGCGATAGCATCGGGGCTGTGGGCGCTCAGGTCGATGCCCTTGGGGAAGTACTGCCGCAGGAGCCCATTGGTGTTCTCGTTGCTGCCGCGCTGCCAGGGGCTTTGCGGATCGCAGAAGTAGACCTGGACGCCGGTATCAACCTTGAGGCGGGCATGCTGCGCCATCTCGGCTCCTTGGTCCCAAGTGAGCGACCGACGCAGCTCCTGCGGCAAGGTGGTGATGGTACGCGCGATCGCGTTGCGCACCGCCTCGGCACCGTGTCCCGCCAGCGCTGGCCCGTTCTTGGTGCTCGGTCCAGCGCCATGCCCTTCCATACGCGGCAGGTGCAGTAGCATCGTGAAGCGTGTCGTGCGCTCGACCAGCGTGCCGATCGCCGAGCTGCCCAGCCCCAGGATCAGGTCGCCTTCCCAGTGACCCGGCACCGCTCGGTCATCGGCTTCGGCAGGGCGCTGGGAGATCATGATGTCGCTCGAGACGAAGGTCTTGCCCCGCAGGCCGACGCGCGCTCGTGGCGTTCGCAAGGTGCGTCCCGTCCGCAGGCAGGCGGTCAATTCGCGTCGCAAGGCACCGCGGCCCTGGACGAAGAGCGCTTGGTAGATGGCCTCGTGGCTAATGCGCATCGTCTCGTCATCCGGGAAGTCCACGGCCAGACGCCTGGCGATCTGTTCCGGGCTCCAGGCCCACGCCCATCGCCGATCCTGCCGCGGGCCGTGCCGGCGCCCCTTCCACGACACCGCTGGTCGCGGGACCGGGTGGCCATAACCGGTGCGCACAACACCGGCGAGCCTCTCTTCCACATAGGAGCGCAACGCTGCGTTCCCGGCAAGCTTCGTCTTCTTGGGACGACGGGCAGATCGTTCGGCGTGCCACTGGGCGACGGTCGCGCGATAATCCAGGGCGCCGCCCCGGGTGGTCGCGTTGCGGCGGACTTCACGCGATATCGTCGAGGCGCAACGACCGAGCCGACGTCCGATCTCCTGCAGGCTATGACCCTGTACGAGCAACAGCGAGATGTCCTCGCGCTCGGCCAATGACAGGTATCTGCCCGACAGCGGCTTCGCCGCGGACTTGAACATCGCTGGTGGCATACCGCCCGCCTTCCGGAACCATCTGGTTCCTACAGGTTGCGACACTCCGGCCTTTAACGCAGCCGCCTCGCTGCTGACCCCTGTCGCGATCAACGTCCAGACAGCTGCTGCTCGCTTCGCGTTGCCACCGGTGGCCGACCGGGAGACCGCAATGGCGGCCGCGTGCACCGATCCGAACGCCGCTTTTTACTGTCCATGCTATGCCTCCATTTTCGAAGCGTTGCAACGACCGGTTGAGTCCGCCCAATACGTCTCTATCAAATACACAGAGCGCCTCGCCGAAGCCGGGACGAGCCGTCAGTCGGCAGCGTCGGTGACAGCTATGACAACGCTTTGGCCGAAACCATCAACGGCCTCTACAAGGCGGAGGTGATCCACCGGCGTGGACCATGGCGCAGCTTCGAAGCCGTCGAATATGCCACGCTGGAATGGGTCGACTGGTTCAACCATCGCCGGCTCCTCGAATCCATCGGCAACATCCCGCCTGCCGAAGCCGAAGAGCAATATTATGCTGCCGCGGACACCATCGATATGGCAGGTAACTCACAACCCGTGGCCTCCGGCAGACCCGGGACGGTTCAAACGAGCGGCGCAACCAGTGGGTATCGATCGCCAGCGGCAGCGGCATCGATGGGTCGCTGATAATTCGGCAGGACGCACGCATGGACATCGCGCGTCTCGACGGTGGCACCACGCTTGAACGTTCGCTGTCACCGGAGCGCGGCTACTGGGTGCAGCTCGTCGCAGGGATCATCGGACTGAACGGGACCGAGATGCGGGAGGGCGACGGTGCGGCGATAGAGGCCGAAGAGATGCTGATGATTGAAGCGGACACCGATGCCGAGATCCTGATCATCGATCTGCCATAACGGATCGCATTCTGCGGACTGGCAAGGTCTCTCTTGGTCGCGCGCCTGACCGGGAGGCGCGCGCGGAGTTACAACCTCTTTCGCTCCCACCAAGCAAGGCCGATGCTGGCCGAAAGGGCTACGACGGCCAAAGCGATCCACTGGTACAACGGCGCGAAGACCATCGCGAGGCCGGCTGTCGAGGCATGCGAGACAAAGAAGGCTTGGTAATAGACTGCTCCGGCGACGCCGTTCGACAGGATCAGATAGGCTGCCATCACCCCGGCAATCTCGGGGGGCGCTTTCTGCCGGCGGGCGATCAGGTACGGGACCACGCTCGGCCCGATAATCCAGATCCCGAACGGGATCGCCATGCCCCACCACCGAAGTTCCCCGGGCGTGCCCGCCCATAGCATGAGCGCCGCCAGTGCGATGACGGAGCCAACCGTGAGGCATTTCAGGACCGTAACCACCATGGGGCTTTCTTGTTCGCGGGGATAGAAACCCGGCCTTTGCGCAGAGCAGCTTTTAGATGCCAGCAGTAATCGACGAAATGTGTGTCTGCTGTGTTGCTGGCGCCTAGCGAGAGACAGCGCAGGCAGCACTTCACGCATCGCGATCGTTACAGGGATAACCAGAAGCTGTTGGGGTCCGAGGCGCCCCGGCCCGTAGAAGCGCTCCGGAGCCAGGCCGCCCGAAAGCACCGACTTCCGGGATTGCCGGTCGATTGCTGAGGGAGACGGCACAGTGGCGTTACAAGATGTGGATCCGGCTCCAGGCTGGATGCCGAAGGCCGGGCAAGAGCCCCATCCTCACATGAGCCATGCATTTGCAAGCGCCTACGAGCAGGCGGCGACCCGAATTACGGGCCCGGTTTCCTGCGCTGCACTCGATCGGCTCGGCCCCATCGGCAGGGCTACCCGCATCATCGATATCGCTGCGGGGACCGGAGCGTTCAGCGTTCCCGCGGCACATCACGGCGCTGCCGTCACGGCGATCGATGTCGCTCCGGGCATGGTCGCACTGCTCGGTGAGAGGCTTCGCCCATTCCCGCAGGCGCAGGCATCGGTAATGGATGGGCAGGCGCTCGAATTTGCCGACGGGAGCTTCGACGCGGCAGTTTCGATCTTTGGGGTCAGCCTGTTCCCGAACTGGCGCCAGGGACTCTCCGAACAAGTGAGGGTGCTGCGACCGGGCGGGAAAGCGGTGCTGGCGACATGGCGCCATTTGCCCGGCGGTGGCCCGTTCGTAATCATGGCGGAGGCCCTGCGAGCGACCTTTCCGGATCAGCCCCCGCCGCCCCCTCCGTCCGGGTTTCTGGCGCTTGCCGACCCCGACGCGATGGACGCCGCGCTTGTCGCTTCCGGTCTCATGGATACCTCTGTCGAGGAGATCGAGGCGGTGTGGGAAGGGCCTTCGGGTACCGCCTATCTTGAGGAGCTCCGCGACTTTCACCCGTTCATGGGCCCCTACGCGCAGCTCGGCCCTGACCTTCGCCGGAAGCTTGACGAGGCCATTCTCGAAGCGGTGGACAGAAGGTCCGCGAACGGCCGGCTGGTCATGACGACGAAGGTGACAATCGGCGTCGGGACCAAAAGCTGACGTAAAATTGTTTTGCTCTCTCTCGCGGTCCAAGCATCCAACCTAGCACTACTTTGGCAGAAGAGCGTGGGGAGGTCTGTTGAGGCTGCATCCACAGTGAGGGCAGTGGTGCGGCGGTGAGCGGAACAGGCGGTCAAGGATGGCCTGGCGCACTGCTGGCAGGCTGG
>NZ_JASNVZ010000034.1:0-33661 GCF_049311085.1 Sphingomonas sp. 3-13AW
GGGTGGGGGCGCGCGGGCTGGCCTTTTGCCTGCTCAGGATCGACCGCGCGGGCCAGGTGTCGAAACGGTTTGCCGGGATGAGCGCGTCGCCGATCGCGGACGCTCCCGGCCTGTGTCCGCTGTGGAGCGCGTTCGAGGCGTTTGCGCGTACCGATGCCGCGGTGACCCAGCTGATCGAGCTGGAAGACGGCAGTCGCTGGTTCAGCTGGTCGCATGTAGTCCACCCGGCCGTCGGCGAGGTCTCCGGGGTCCGCGCCCGCTATGCGATCGCCCTGCTGCTGGCGGCCGACCAGGCACGCGGATGGGCGGCGGCACGCGGCACGGAGTTTGGCGGTGAGGCCGTGGGCATCGGCCTTGGCTGTCGCGCGTGCACGCGGCGCGACTGCGGCCAGCGCTCGGCGCCCCCTGCCGGCCACGCGCTGCTGGTCAACGAGCGCGAGGGCGGGGTGACGCCGTTCGCCTTTGCCGGCGATTGATGCACGGGTTGCTAAGACTTCTCAGCGCATAGCGAGGCATGACCCGATCGCTTCCCGGTGGATGCAGCGGCTGTCGCGATGGACAGGCGCTCGAGTTCCGCATTTCCATGGCTTTTCAGCCGATCGTCGACCTGCGTACCGGCCGCCCCTGGGCCTATGAGGCGCTGGTCCGTGGCACCGAGGGGGAGGCGGCGGCAAGCGTGCTGGCGCAGGTGACGCCCGAGAACCGCTATGCCTTCGACCAGCGCTGCCGGGTGGTCGCGATCGAGCGGGCGGTTGCGGCAGGGCTGCTGCAGACGGACGCGCGGCTGTCGATCAACTTCCTGCCCAATGCCGTCTACTCGCCCAAGGCGTGCATCCAGCTGACGCTTCAGACGGCGCAGGCCACCGGCCTGCCGACCGACCGGCTGATGTTCGAGTTCACCGAGAACGAGGAAATGGCCGATCCCGACCATGTTCTCGACATCGTCGAAAGCTATCGGGAGATGGGCTTTGCGACCGCACTTGACGATTTCGGCGCGGGCCATGCCGGCCTCACCCTGCTGGCGCGCTTCCAGCCGGACGTGATCAAGCTGGACATGGCCCTGCTGCGCGGGATCGACGAGAGCGAGCCGCGCCGCCTGATCGTGGAGAGCATGGTCGGCCTGTGCCGCAGGCTCGGCGTCACCCTGGTCGCCGAAGGGATCGAAACACCCGGCGAACTCGCTGCGGTGCGCGCGCTCGGCATCGAGCTGGTGCAGGGCTATTTGCTGGCAAGGCCGGCGTTCGAGGCGCTGCCGCAGCCGGTTTTGGGCTGAGCCAGGGCTTACGCGCCGGCGTTGGTCAGCCGCTCCAGCTGGTCCTTGCTGAGCTCCAGGTCCCAGGAACCGGTCAGTTCCTCCACCTGCTCGACACTGGTGGCGCTCGCGATCGGTGCGGTCACGCCGGGCTGGGCGGCGAGCCAGGCGAGCGCGATCTGGGGAAGGCTGGCGCCGGTCTCTGCCGCGACCACATCCATCGCCGCGAGCACCGCCGCGCCCTTGCCCTCCAGCAGGTCGGCCATGCCGCGGCCGCGCACGCTCTTCGACAGGTCGTCGCGGCTGCGATACTTGCCGGTCAGGAAGCCTCCTGCGAGCCCGAAATACGGGGTCACGGCGATGTTGTGCGTGATGCACAGGTTCTGCAGCTCACCTTCGAACTTATGGCGGCTGACGAGATTATACTCGGGCTGGAAGACGTGGATCTGCGGGAGCGCTTCGCGGGTGGCGATCTCGATCGCAGACTTCAGCCGCGCTGCGTGGAAGTTGGATGCGCCGATCACGCGGACTTTGCCGGCCTCCACCAGCCGTGCGAAGGCGGCGAGATAATCCTCCTGGCGGACGGCGTCATCGTCCTGATGCGCGAAATAGACGTCGATATAGTCGGTGCCGAGCCGCTGCAGCGACGCTTCCAATGCGGCGGCAATGCGCGTGGGGGCGAGCTTCTCGCCGCCTTCGCCCGGCAGCATCCCGACCTTGGTGGCGATCAGCACCTGATCGCGCTTGCCCGACGCCCTCAGCCACTCGCCGATTACCGCCTCGGACTCCCCGCCGAAGTGGCCGTCGATCCATGCCGAATAGACGTCGGCGGTGTCGATCATCCGTCCGCCGCGCTCCACGAATGCGTCGAGCACCTGGAAGCTCGTCTCCTTGTCCGCTGTCCAGCCGAACACGTTGCCGCCCAGCACCAGGGGCGGGGTCTCAAGATCGGTGGCGCCAAGGGGGCGAGGGGTCATGGTGTTTCCAGGCGGTTTTCGGCCGCAAGCGCATTTACGCTCACGCTGTTCGGGGCAAGCATCTCGGCCGCTTCGTTGAGGGCACGGGCTTCGTCGGGCGTGACGGCGCCGGGGTTGCCCTTCTCCCCGCCGCAGCCCGCAAGGACCAGCGGCGCGAGAAGAAGAGCAACCCGGCGCATCAGGTTAACGCTGCAGGTCGTTGCCTACGCGTTCCAGCTCGCGACCCGTGTCGCGCTTGGCGTCATCGGCGCCGCGGTCGATTGCACGACCCGCGTCGTCGGCGCCGCGATCGATCGCGCGGCCGGCGTCGTCGGCGGTGTTCTCGATGGCACGGCCGGCGCGGTCGAGACCGTTCTCGGCATCGTCAAAGGCACGCTCGCTGGCGGTGTCGACATCGTCCACGGCTTCGCCCATGGTCGAGTTCACGTCAGCCGCTACGGCGTCGGCTGCTTCGCCGGTCTCGTTTTGTGCCTTGTCGCTGCACGCGGAAAGCGCAAAGGCGGCGGCCGCGATCGGGAGCAGTATGACCTTCTTCATGGGAGGTTCCTTCTTCATTGACCGAGATCGTCCGGGGCCGAACGCACCGGAACGTGGTTGTTTCCCTGCCGCAACGGCACTGGCCATGTCGCGCCAGAGCGTTGACCGCATATAAAGAAATCTTTATATCGCTCATCATGGCTCCTGCACTCGATATATTTCGCGCCCTTGCGGATGCGACCCGGCTGCGGATTGTAGCATTGTTGCGCTCGATGGAGCTGTCGGTGGGTGAGCTCGCGCAGGTGCTGGGGCAGAGCCAGCCGCGTGTGTCGCGCCATGTGAAAATTCTTGTCGACGCCGGCTTGGCCGAACGGCGCAAGGAAGGCAGCTGGGTGTTCGTGGCGCTGGGCGAAGAGGCGCGGGTCGCGCCGGTGCTCGCCGCGATCGACGCATGGACGCCGACAGGTGAGGACCCGTGGGGCGTTGCCGACACCGCCCGGCTTGCCGCCGTTCGCTCCGATCGCGCTCAGGCCGCCGCTGCGTGGTTCGAGGCGCATGCCGGCGAATGGGACGCGATCCGCTCGCTCCATGTCGCCGAGAGCGAGGTCGAGGCAGCCTGCGCCCGCGCGCTCGGCGCACAGCCAATCGGCACGCTGGTGGATATCGGTACCGGCACCGGCCGCATGCTGGAGCTGTTCGCGCCC
Source organism: Sphingomonas sp. 3-13AW (assembly GCF_049311085.1). Lineage (NCBI taxonomy): Bacteria > Pseudomonadati > Pseudomonadota > Alphaproteobacteria > Sphingomonadales > Sphingomonadaceae > Sphingomonas > Sphingomonas sp. 3-13AW. The sequence continues at coordinate 3,411 of NZ_JASNVZ010000034.1, forward strand.
CAGGCGACCTATGCACTCGGCATCGACCGCAGTTCGGAGATGCTGCGGCTCGCCCGTGCCAAGCTTTCGGAGCAGGGCCTCGACAAGGCGGAACTGCGCCAGGCCGACTTTTATCGCCTGCCGCTGTCGGATGACGAGGCGGATGCGGCGATCCTCCATCACGTCCTGCACTTTGCGCAGCACCCCGGCGCCGTGATTGCGGAAGCCGCGCGGGTGCTTTCAGCGGGCGGGCGGCTGCTGATCGTCGACTTTGCGCCGCACGAGCGGGAGGACCTGCGCACGCGGGACGCGCATGCGCGACTTGGATTTTCGGACGAGCAGATGCTCGGCTGGTTCGCCGCGGCCGGGCTCGCGCCCGTGCAGACGGAAACGCTCGAGGGCGGCGAACTCACGGTGAAGCTGTGGCTGGCGCGCAAGACTGGCGCCGCCCGGGTGGAGAGGCAGGCGGCATGACGATTTCGGTGAACCAGCTCGAGGAGGCGCGCCGCGCGCTCGATGCGCCGCTGTTCGCGGACGTGGGGGGCGACGCCGCGGTGTCGTTCGAGTTCTTCCCGCCGAAATCGGCGAAGATGGAGGAAACCCTGTGGGAGGCCGTTCGCACGCTGGAGCCGCTCGCCCCGCGCTTTGTGTCCGTCACCTACGGCGCCGGCGGCTCGACCCGCGAGCGCACCCACGCGACGGTCGCGCGCATCCAGCGGGAGACCAGCCTTGCCGCGGCTGCCCACCTGACCTGCGTCGAAGCGAGCCGCGCCGAGATCGACCAGGTGGCGGAGGAATATTGGGCCGCGGGCGTGCGGCACATCGTCGCCCTGCGCGGCGATCCGCCCGTCATCGGCCAGAAATTCCAGGCGCATCCCGATGGTTACGCCAATGCCGCCGAACTGGTCGCCGGCCTCAAGAAGCTGCACCCGTTCGAAATCTCGGTCGCGGCCTATCCCGAATGCCACCCGGATTCGGGCACCAAGGCGGCGGACCTGGACAACCTCAAGCGCAAGCTCGACGCCGGCGCCACCCGCGCGATCACGCAGTTCTTCTTCACGCCGGAAGCGTTCTTCCGCTTCCGCGACGCCGCGACCGCGGCCGGAATCTCGGCCGAGATCGTGCCCGGCATCCTGCCCGTTTCCAACGTCGCCCAGACGCGCAAGTTCGCGGGCATGTGCGGTGCCGCGATCCCGGACTGGATGGACCGGCTGTTCGAGGGGCTGGACGACCACCCGGCCTCGCGCCAGCTGGTGGCGGCGACGATCGCGGCAGAGATGTGCCGTCGCCTCTATGCCGGCGACGTGCGCCATTTCCATTTCTACACGCTCAACCGCGCCGAGCTGAGCTACGCCATCTGTCACCTGCTGGGGCTGCGGCCCAGGCCGGTGGCGGGGGCGGCAGCGGCGTGATGCCTTCGGGCGACGAAAGGCTGACCATGACTCCTCGCGAAACCCTGCTCGCCGAAGCTGCCAGGCGCGTGCTGATCACCGATGGCGCCTTCGGGACCGAGATCCAGAACTGGAAGCTGTCGGAAGCGGATTATGCCGGCAGCCTTGGCCTCAGCCATGACCAGAAGGGCAACAACGACATCCTCGCGCTGACCCGGCCCGATGTGCCGGAGTCGATTCACCGCGCCTATTTTGAGGCCGGGGCCGACATTGCCGAGACCAATACCTTTTCCGCCAATCGCATCAGCCAGGCCGACTATGGCGCCGAGCATCTGGTGCGGGACATTAACGTCGAGAGCGCGAAGCTCGCGCGGCGGATCGCCGACGAGTTCCAGGCGAAGGACGGCCGCCCCCGCTTTGTCGCGGGTGCGATCGGTCCGACCAACAAGACGCTGTCGCTGAGCCCGGACGTCAACGACCCCGGCTTCCGCGAGATCGACTTCGATCATCTCAAGGACGTCTACCGCGAGCAGATCGATGCGCTGGTAGAGGGCGGTGCGGATTTCGTGCTGATCGAAACCGTGTTCGACACGCTGAATGCCAAGGCGGGGATCATGGCCGCGATCGAGGCGGGCGATGCGCTCGGCCGCGACCTGCCGATCATGCTGTCGATGACGCTGACCGATCTTTCGGGACGCAACCTGTCGGGCCATACGGTCGAGGCGTTCTGGCACGCGGTGCGCCACGCCAATCCGCTCACCATCGGGCTCAACTGCTCGTTCGGTGCCGAGCAGTTGCGCCCGCATGTGAAGACGCTGTCGGCGATCTGCGACACGCTGATCATGGTCTATCCCAACGCGGGTCTTCCCAACGAACTGGGCGCCTATGACGAGGCGCCGGAGACGACGGCGGGGCTGGTGCGCGACTGGGCCGAGAACGGCCAGGTCAACGTGCTCGGCGGCTGCTGCGGCTCGACGCCCGCGCACATCAAGGCGATTGCGGACTCGGTGCGCGGGTTGACCCCGCGCGCGATCCCGACGCCGCCGGTGCGCACGCGCCTGGCGGGGCTCGAGCCGTTCACCATGGCGGCCTGAAGCCGCTCCGACCTATTTAGCCCGCGGCGTCGTTCGCGGGTCCAGAACCACAAGCGGTGCCGCCCAGGATCCTGGTCCCGGCGTCCGTCGGGATGACAGTGTAGATGACCCAATCCACCGCGAACTTCGTCAACATCGGCGAGCGCACCAACGTCACCGGATCGGCCCGCTTCAAGAAGCTGATCATGAACGGCGACTATGCCGCCGCGATCGAGGTTGCGCTCCAGCAGGTGGAGGCAGGCGCGCAGGTGCTGGACGTCAACATGGACGAGGGGCTGCTCGACGCGCACCACGCCATGACGACCTTCCTGAAGCTGATCCAGGCAGAGCCCGACATCGCCCGCATCCCGGTGATGGTCGATAGCTCCAAGTGGGACGTGATCGAGGCGGGCCTGAAGTGCGTGTCCGGCAAGCCGATCGTCAACTCGATCAGCATGAAGGAGGGCGAGGAGCAATTCCTCCACCATGCCCGCAAGTGCATGGCCTATGGCGCGGCCGTGGTGGTGATGGCGTTCGACGAAGTCGGCCAGGCCGACACCAAGGAGCGCAAGGTCGAGATCTGCGCCCGCGCCTATGACCTGCTGATGGGGATCGGCTTCCCGCCCGAGGACATCATCTTCGACCCCAACATCTTTGCGGTGGCGACAGGGATCGAGGAGCACAACAACTACGGCGTCGACTTCATCGAGGCGTGCCGCGAGATCAAGGCACGCTGCCCGCACGTCCATATCTCGGGCGGGCTGTCGAACCTGTCCTTCTCGTTCCGCGGCAACGAGCCGGTGCGCCGGGCGATGCACTCGGTATTCCTCTACCATGCCATCCCCGCCGGGCTGGACATGGCGATCGTCAATGCCGGCCAGCTCGACGTCTACGACACGATCGATCCGGAGCTTCGCATCGCCTGCGAGGATGTGATCCTCAACCGCGATCCCGAGGCCGGCGACCGGCTGGTGGCGCTGGCGGAGCGGTATCGCGGCACCGACGCGGTCGCCGAAAAGCAGGCGGCCGAGTGGCGCAGCTGGGGGGTCGCCAAGCGGCTCGAGCATGCGCTGGTCAAGGGCATCGATGCCCATGTCGTCGACGATACCGAGGAGGCGCGCCAGCTGTTCGCCCGCCCGATCGAGGTGATCGAGGGCCCGCTGATGGACGGCATGAACGTCGTTGGCGACCTGTTCGGATCGGGCAAGATGTTCCTGCCGCAGGTGGTGAAGTCGGCGCGCGTGATGAAGAAGGCGGTGGCGCACCTCTTGCCCTTCATCGAAGCCGCCAAGGAGCCCGGCGCCAAGGGCAAGGGCAAGATCATCATGGCGACCGTCAAGGGCGACGTGCACGACATCGGCAAGAACATCGTCGGCGTTGTCCTCCAGTGCAACGGCTTCGAAGTGGTCGACCTGGGCGTGATGGTCCCCTGGTCGAAGATCCTGGAGGCTGCGAACGAGAACGACGCCGACATGATCGGCCTCTCCGGCCTCATCACCCCTTCGCTCGACGAGATGGTGACGGTGGCCGAGGAGATGAAGCGCGCAAAGATGGTGATGCCGCTGCTGATCGGGGGCGCCACCACGTCCAAGGTGCACACCGCGCTGCGCATCGCGCCGGCCTATGACGGGCCGGTGGTGCATGTGCTCGACGCCAGCCGGGCGGTGGGCGTCGCGACGACATTGGTCAGCGACACCCAGCGCGACGATTATGTCGAGAAGGTCGCGGCCGATTATGCCGCCGTTCGCGCCGCGCGTGAGGGCAAGGGGCAGAGCGCGCTGCTGCCGATCGCCGATGCCCGCGCCGCAGGCTTCGTCGCCGACTTTTCGCACAAGCCGCCAGCGCCCGCGCAGCCCGGCATCCACCAATATGACGACTGGGATCTCGCGGACCTGCGCGACTATATCGACTGGACGCCGTTCTTCCGCGCCTGGGAGCTGGCGGGGAACTTCCCCGCGATCCTCGACGACGACGTGGTCGGGGAGAGCGCGCGCGGCCTCTACGAAGACGCGCAGAAGATGCTCGACACGATCATCGCCGAGAAGTGGCTGACGGCGCGCGGCGTTGCCGGGCTGTGGCCGTGCCACCGCGATGGCGACGACATCATCGTCCGCACCCGCCATAGCGAGGATCGGGTGAGCCCCGACGGCGCCCACTTCCCGGACGACCTGCGCACGCCAGACCTGGACCGCGCCAACGAGGCCAGCGTGCGCCTGCCGATGCTGCGCCAGCAGATCGCGAAGCGCGAAGGGCGGGCAAACATGTGTCTGGCGGACTTCATCGACCCCGCCGGCGACTGGATCGGCGGCTTTGCCGTCGGCATCCACGGCATCGACGCCCACATCGCTCGCTTCAAGGCCGACAACGACGACTATAACGACATCCTGCTGAAGGCGCTCGCCGATCGTCTTGCGGAAGCCTTCGCCGAGCGGCTGCACCAGCACGTCCGCACGACGCTGTGGGCCTATGCGCCCGACGAGCAGCTCACCAACGAGGCTCTTGTGCGCGAGCAGTATCGCGGCATCCGTCCGGCGCCGGGCTATCCCGCCTGCCCGGAACACAGCCTGAAGCCGATGCTGTTCGACATGCTGGGCGCAAGTGAGCGGGCCGGGCTGGTGCTGACCGAAAGCTTTGCGATGCTGCCGACGGCGGCCGTGTCCGGCTTCTACTTCGGCCATCCCGACAGCCAGTATTTCGGTGTCGCGCGCATAGGCCGCGACCAGCTGGAGGACTATGCCCGCCGCCGCGGCGTCAGCGTGGAGCAGGCGGAACGCTGGTTGCGCCCGAACCTCGACTGATCTGAACTGTCAGGCGGGCTGCAATACCGCGGCCCGCTTGCGCTCCAGCGCCACCGACATCGCCCAGATCGGCAGGCCGGCGAGCGCCAGGCCCGCGCCGATGGCGCCGGTCGATTCCCAGCCCCAGCCGGCGGCGATCGCCATGCCGCCGACCCAGGGGCCGATCGCATTGGCGAGGTTCAGCGCCGAATGGTTGAGCGCGGCGGCAAGGCTCTGGGCCTCTCCCGCGACGTCCATCAGTCGTGTCTGGAGCACGGTGCCGAGCGCACCGCCCAGACCGATCAGGAACACGCACGGCACGATCGTCCACAGCGACGCGGCGGCAAAGGTGTAGAGCGCCAGCATCGCCGCGCTCCACAGCAGCGTGAAGGCAACCGTGGGCATCAGCGCCCGATCCGCAAAGCGCGGCACCACGAGATTGCCGACGGTCATGCCGGTGCCGAAGACGGCGAGCACCACCGGCACCATCGCCGGTGACACGCGCGTTACCTCCAGCAGGGTGGAGGCGACATAGGTGTAGACGCAGAACATGCCCCCAAAACCCACTGCGCCGATGCCGAGCGTCAGCCACACCTGTGCTCGGCGTAGCGCCGCGAGCTCGGCGAGCGGGCTGGCGGTTCGGTCCGCCTTGTCGCGCGGCGCGAGCGCGACCAGCAGTGCGACCGTCCCGATCGCCAGCACGGCTACGACGCCAAAGCCCCAGCGCCAGCCGATCGTCTGCCCGAGCGCGTTTGCTGCGGGCACGCCCAGGATGGTTGCGACCGTCAGCCCCAGCATCACCCGCCCGACCGCCTGGGTTCGCTTCTCCGACGGGACGAGGGAGGCGGCGACCAGGGATGCGACACCGAAATAGGCGCCATGAGGAAGGCCGCTCAGGAAGCGGAACACCAGCATCCAGCCATAGGTCGGCGCAAGCGCGCTCAGCCCGTTGAACAGCGCGAACAGCCCCATCAGGCCGATCAGCAGCGAAAACCGCGACATCCGGGCGCCCAGCACTGCGATCAACGGCGCGCCGACGACCACGCCCAGCGCATAGGCGCTGATGACGTGCCCGGCGACCGGCTCCGAGATGCCGAGGCCGGGCGCGAACAGGGGCACCAGGCTCATGGCCGCGAACTCGGTCGTGCCGATCGCAAAGCCGCCGGTGGCAAGGGCAAGGTGCACCAGCGCGACGTTGCGCGCGGAAACGGGGGAGGGGGAGGCCATCGTCGCGCAGATGGGTGATGCTGCACTGCAGCGCAAGCGCAGCGACAGCAACGCCACTTCGGGAAAACGCAAGCGGCCGCTGCCACCCTCGACGCCCGCGTCCTCACGCGCTAGGCCGCGTGGCGTGACTGATGCCCCCCTTCGCCTGCGCCTCGACGGCGCGGCGCTCGTCCACAACTGGAACGCCCTTGCCGAACTGAGCAGCCCCGCCGCCTGCGGTGCCGCGGTAAAGGCCGATGCCTATGGCCTGGGCGCGCGCGAAGTCGTGCGTCGGCTTGCGGACGCGGGCTGCCGTGACTTCTTCGTGGCCAATTGGGCAGAGGCAGAGGCGATCGCCGATATCGCACCGGCAGTGTCGGTGCTGCACGGCCTGCGCGAAGAGGATCTTCCGCGCGCCCGCCAGTGGCGGCATGTCCGGCCGGTCCTCAACACCCCGCTCCAGATTGCGCGTTGGCGGGACAGCGGCGGCGGCCCCTGCGACGTGATGGTCGATACCGGCATGAACCGGCTGGGCATGGCCCACGACGCACCGATCGAGCTGTTCTCGGGCCTTGAGATCGATACCCTCATCAGCCATCTCGCCTGCGCGGACGAAGCGCATGCGATGAACGCCGAGCAGCGCGCCCGCTTTGCCATCATCGCTTCACGGGTGCCGGCAAGGCGGTACAGCCTCGCCAACAGTGCCGGCATCTTCCTGGGGGATGGCTATCGCTTCGATCTCACCCGGCCGGGCCTGGCACTCTACGGCGGCATTCCTTGTCCGGCGGCGGAGGGCGTGATCCGGCAGGTGGTCCGTCCCCAGGCGCAGGTGCTCCAGCGGCGCCGCATGCGGGCGGGGGAGACCGCCGGCTACAACGCGACCTATACGGCGCCCTCCGACCAAGAACTGGCAGTGCTCAACATCGGCTATGCCGACGGCTATGGCCGGGGATTCTCCGATACCGGGACGGTGTTCGCCGACGACATTCCGTGCCCGGTGCGCGGGCGCGTTTCGATGGACCTGCTGATCGTCGACGTCTCGGCCGCCGATGTAGCGGAAGGCGACTGGCTGACGATCGACTATGATCTCAAGCGTGCGGCGACGGCGTCGGGCCGATCTCAGTACGAACTGCTGACAGGCATGGGCAAACGCTACACGCGCGAGTGGCTATAGCGGGGCTTCGGGCCCGCGCCACGGATCGAACGGACGCGCGCGGATCCAGCGGGTCGCGAGCCACTTCGCGCCCGCGCGCACTGGCAGGCCGGCGTGGATGGACGCAGGGTCCGGCCGGCCATCGGCGGTGACATTGTCGAACATCAGCGCATCGCCCCCACGCGGCGCGACGGTAACACCGATCTTGGGAAACTGGGTCTCGCCCCCCGCAAATCCGCCGTTCAGATAGATCAGCACCGTGCGCACGCGCTGGTTGCGGACATTGGGCAGGGTGTCGAGATGCGGTCGATACTGTTGCCCCGGCCGGTACCGCAGGATCGTCAGCGCTTCCCCCTGGGCAACGTTCGTGCCGCTGATGGCGGCAATCCGCAGGTCGATCGCGCGGATGACGGGATCCTCGCGGGTCGGGCCGATCAAGGCACCGTCCGAGGTGCGGATCGGGTGCGGCACCAACTGCCCCGATCGTGGGTCGACGACGAGCGAAGGCTCCAGGAGCGGCGCGCTCGTCGCGGCAATATGGGCGCATTCCGCTTCGGTGAGGAAATTGCGGAACAGGCTGACCTGCGGCTGCCGCGAAAGAACCTCGGGCTGCGGGATCGATAAAGGGGCGCCCGAGCCGTCCAGCTGCATCGCGGCCAAGAGCTTCACCTGTTCGGCGGCCGCGGCATCGACTTCGGCGAGTGTCTTCAGCAGCGCATAGCCCAGGGGCCAGTCCGCGGGTGCGCCGGATCCGGTGACGGTAAGCGCAATTTCCAGATGTGCGGCCGCGACGTGCCGGGCTTCGCTCGCCTTGCGCAAAAGCTTGCGCGCTTCGCTCAGGTCACGGGGGAGAAGGTCGCCGGCCAGCCGCCAGATCGCGAGGCGGTACAGGGCCTCGGCATTGCCCGCGGCGGCTTCCTGGGTCGCGATTGCGATCGCTTCCCTGGCTTGGCCCCGTTCGAGCAAGCGGTCGATTTTCCCCGGTTGAGATGCGCCGTCCGTCATGGGGGCGCCGATAGCAAAGGAGCCGGTAGTTTCCTACCGGCTCCCCGCATTTCACGTTTTGGACGATTAGAACCGTGCCGACACGCCCGCGTAGAAATAGCGGCCGCGGTTGTTGTAGATGCCGCTGCCAGCGGCAGTGCCGGTCGCATAGAGCGGCGGCAGGCGATCCGTGAAGTTGTCGACACCCAGATAGAACATCGAGTCACGCGTCACGTTGAAGCCCAGACGCGCGTCCATGTAGACGACATCCGGATAGTTGATCACCGTGGCATAGTCCGCGTTCTGCGGCGGACGGCCCTGCAGCGAGTTCGTGTCCTCGTACGCGCCGAAGGTCATCTTCCCCAGGTAACGCGCCTGATAGTTGACGAAGAACTTGTCGAACGTGAAGTCGAGGTCGAAGTTGAACGCATCCTTCGGATAGCCAAGCTCGCTCATCAGACGGTTTGCACGACCAGGATTGGTCGGATCCAAGAATTCGCTGTTCTCGAACTGGTGCGTCCACACGAACTTCGCGGCGACCGAGTTGTTCTCGCCGAAACGAGTCCGGTAGCTGATCTGCGAGTCGATCCCGCGAACCTTCAGGGCAGCGTAGTTCAGCAGGGTTGCCTGCAGCGTCCCTTCGAGGATCTGGAACGGGATTTCCCCGTTGGGACCCCCGGCCGGACCCGCACGCTGGATCAGGTTGCAGAACTGGTTGTCCAGATCCGACGCGTCGTAGCAGGCGTTAACGATCTGCTGCGCCGACGGCGACGTGATCACGTCCTTCACCCGGATGTTGTAATAGTCTGCCGAGATCAGCAGGCCAGGTGCGAAGGACGGCGTAACGACCATGCCATAGGTGTAGCTGTCGGAAGTTTCTTCCTTCAGGTTCGGGTTGCCACCGCTCAGGAAGTCGAGCGAGGACTGATAGACATAGTCATAGTTGGCCGGACGGCCCGCTGCGGCGCAGTTCGCGACGCGGTTCTCGGAACCGGTTGCGATATTGCGAGCCGAGCAGGGATCGACGAAGCCAGGGGCGAAGTTCTGGCCGATCGACGAATACAGCTCCGTCAGGTTCGGTGCGCGAACCGAACGCGAATAGTTCGCACGGAAGCGCACATCGTCGACCGGCGACCATTCGCCGCCCACGCTGTACGCGAACACCGTGCTCGCCGAGCCGCGGCTGTAGTCGCTGACGCGACCCGATGCCGAGATCGACAGATTGCGAACGAACGGCAGGTCCTTCAGAAGCGGCAGGCGAAGCTCACCATATGCTTCCTTCACTTCGTAGTCGGGGAATTCGTACGGCTCGAGCGCGTTGTAGAAGGTGTAGCCTGCCTGGACGAGCGGATCCGCGCGGAAGCTCGCCGTCTCGCGACGATATTCGGCACCTACCGCGAAGGCGATCGGGCCGCCCGGCAGTTCGAACCACTTGGCCGAGTTACCCCCAACGAATGCCGAACCCACGAACTGGGTGATCTTGCCGACAGAAGTGGTGTCGGAGAGCACATAGTCGCGCGCTGCCTGGGAGATGTTGCCGGCGCCGAACGGATTGACCGGCTGACAGGCTGCGATGTCGGCTGCCAGCGTAGCCGCATTGCCGCCGAAATCGTCATACGCGCGGCTCGGATTGAGCTGCGAGCCGCACACGATGTTCCCGGTCGCAGGGTCGCGTACCGCGTCCATGCCGAGCAGCATGCGCTGGACGTTCAGGTTGCCCAGAACACGGGTGCGCTCGCGGAACTCGCCGTAGTTGGCCGAGACTTCGTAGTTCCAGTCGTCGTTGAACGTGCCACGGAAGCCGCCGACAAAGCGGTAGGTCTCACGACGCGACTCTTCGGTGCGGTTGCCGAGGTCGAGCAGGTTGCGACGAACGGCGAAGCGGAAAGAGCCGTCCGCGATCGCGGCGCGCTCTGCCTGACTGAGGGGGGCCCGGGTGTACGGGTTGGTACCGCCCAGCAGAAGCTGTTCGGTGATCGTCCCGCGTGCTGCCGCCGAAAGGAACGGGTTGTCGAGGCGCGGACGCTCGTAGAAGCCGTCCAACGTCTGGCCCTGGTAGAAAGCAGGACCGCTCGTGCCGGTGCCGACCACGTTCGTGCGAACATACTTCGCTTCGAAGAACGGGACGAACGCTTCGGACACGTCGAAGTGGCCGATCATGTTCGCGGCGTAGCGATCGAGCTGCGGTAGAAGCTGGATCAGCTTGCCCTCGCGCAGGGTTTCCCCGTTGCCGCCGACGAAGGAGCCGTTCGGTGCCAGGCCGATGCGGCCGCCGGTCTGCGGGACCAGGCTGCCATCGGGCTGGAAGAAGTAGGAGCAGGTATAGGCTGCGCCCAGCGGGTCGGTGCCGCAGCGATTGTTGCCGCCCGGGCCGAAGAGGATCAGGCCGCCGCTGGAGACGGCGGTCGAGCGCACGTCGCGGAACAGCACGCGATCGGGAATGCCGTCGCTGCCGTTGATCGAGCCTGCGCCATCGGTATCCACGACGACGAAGGCGTTGTTCTGGCGATAGGACTTGCGATCCGACGCATAGAAGTCGTTCTGACGCGCGTATTCGAGGTTGACGGCGATGTTGCCGCGGCCCTCTGCGAAGTTCTTGCCGGCGACCAGGCTTGCGGAATAAGCGCCGGCGTCGCCGTGCTCGCTGATGCCGCCCTGCGCGCGGAGACCCAGGCCTTCGTAGTTGTTCTTCAGGACGAAGTTTACGACGCCCGCGATCGCGTCCGAGCCGTAGATGGCGGAGTTACCGCCCGTCACCGTATCAACACGGTCGATCAGGTCGACCGGGATGGTGTTGACGTCGACGGACGTGGCGTTGCTCAGGATATCGCTGCCGACGTGACGGCGGCCGTTGACCAGCGTCAGCGTGCGGACGGTGCCCAGGCCACGAAGATCGAGCAGGTTCAGGCCTGCGGTGCCCAGGAAGCGGGTCGAGTTCGACTGGCTGAAGGTGCTGTTGAGCGCGGGCAGGTCGTTCAGCGCGTCGCCGATCGAGACCTGGCCGGACTGGCGGAGTTCTTCGCCGGTCACGCTCAGGATCGGCGTGACGGACTGGAGGTTCGGCGACGCGATGCGTGAGCCGGTGACGACGATCTGCTGACCTTCCGCAGGAGCCTCTTCCTGAGCTCCCTCGCTGGGGCCGGCGATGCCCGCGGTCGTGTCGGTCGAGTCTTGCGCCAAAGCAACACCCGGTACCGCGATGCTCCAAGTGGCAAGCGCGGTGGCCGAGAGAAGTCTTGAGAGATTCATGATGTGCCCCATACCCTCTGGCAGAATGCGCCAGACGGTTAGGAGCAAAAGGGAACCCGGGCCGGCTTGGCAAGGGTTACAGGGCGGGGCGAGATTATTGCGATTGTAACGTGTGACGTTACTGCAACATTAACGCAATTTTGTGTCTCTTTTCCGCCCTGAGATGATATATCCGATTAGTGTTATAGCCGCTCGACACACATGGCGATTCCCATGCCGCCGCCGATGCAAAGCGTGGCGAGTCCCTTTTTCGCGTCCCGGCGCTGCATCTCGTACAGCAGCGTGGTGAGCACGCGGGCGCCGGACGCGCCAATCGGGTGACCCAGCGCAATCGCGCCGCCGTTGACGTTCACCTTGCCCGCTGCCCAGCCCATTTCCTTGCCCACGGCGAGTGCCTGCGCTGCGAACGCCTCGTTCGCCTCAATCAGATCTAGGTCGTCGACGGTCCAACCCGCCTTTTCCAGGGCCCGGCGGGATGCGGGAACAGGGCCGATGCCCATGATCGAGGGATCGACGCCGGCGGAGGCCCAGCTGCGGATCGTCGCCAGCGGCTGGATGCCGCGACGCGCCGCTTCCTCTGCCGACATCACGACCAGCGCGGCGGCGCCGTCGTTGATGCCGCTGGCGTTGCCGGCGGTCACGGTGCCGTCCTTCTTGAACGCGGGGCGCAGGCCCGACACCGCCTCCAGCGTCGCACCGGCACGGATATATTCGTCGTCGGTGACGATGGTGTCGCCCTTGCGGCCCGTCACCGTGATCGGCGCGATCTCATCCTTGAAGCGGCCTTCGCTACGCGCCTTTTCCGCCAGGTTCTGCGAGCGGACCGCGAATGCGTCCTGCTCCGGCCGGGTCACCTGATATTGTTCCGCCAGATTCTCGGCAGTGATGCCCATGTGATAGCCGTTGAAGACGTCGGTCAGGCCGTCCTTGATCATGGTGTCGACCAGCGCGACGTCGCCCATCTTGGAGCCTGCGCGCAGCGCCTGGGCGTGGGCGGACAGCGACATGCTCTCCTGCCCGCCCGCGACGACGATCGACGCGTCGCCCGTCAGGATCGCCTGATAGGCAAGCGCAACCGTCCGCAGGCCCGAGCCGCAGACCTGGTTCACGCCCCAGGCCGGCACTTCCTTGGGCACGCCGGCGGCCATGGACGCCTGGCGCGCCGGGTTCTGGCCCTGGGCCGCAGTCAGGACCTGACCCAGGATCACTTCCGAAACATCTTCCGGGGCGACGCCGGCCTGCTCCAGCGCGGCTGCGATGACCTGCCGGCCGAGTTCATGGGCAGGGGTGGTCGCAAAGGCACCGAGGAAACTGCCGACCGGGGTTCGCTTGGCGGCGGCGATCACGATCTCGGTCATGCAGCAGTTTCCTCTCAACCATGCCGCAAGGTGCGGCCCTGAGGGCTATCTAGCCGCGGGAACCCCGCTTATCCAGTCGGCGAGTGGCTGCCACAGCAGCGCCGGCGCGCGGCTGCCGACCACCATCCCGACGTGCCCTGCCGCCACCGGATGGTGCGCGCGCAAGCCGACAGCGCTGGCGGCCGGCACGATGCGGTCTCCCTGCGCCACGAAATCAATGGACGGGCAGGCGAGGGCGTCGGGGGAGATCGTGCGGCCGTCGATGCGCCAGCCGCCGCTGCCGGGCAGGTCGGCAGCAAAGAAGCATTCCAACAGCTGGCGTCCGGCCGCATAGGTGAGGGGGGCGCCGGAATTGGCCCAATCCTCCAGCGCCACAAAGGCCTGGGCGCGGGGACTATCGGGCGCGAGTTCGCCGAACCGCTCGAACTTGGTGACGGTGCGGGCGGGGTCCATCCGCCAGAACCCGCTTTGCAGCACCTCCATTGGCACCAGCCCCAAGGCGGCGCAGGTCGGGCCGGCTCTTTCCCACAGCGCCGCGATGCGCGCCCGTGCTTCATCCCCGAAGCCGGCGAAGTGCCAGGGGGCCGCGATCAGCGTGAGACCGGCCACCGGGCGCAGCGTTGCCGCAGCCACCGCGATCGTGCCGCCCAGGCAATAGCCGACCAAGATCGGCGGCTCCGGCACCGCGTCCAGCAGCGGCAGCAGCAATTGGGTGACATGGGCGTCGATGTCCTGATCCCGATCCCCTGGCTCCGGCGTGCCCCAGTCCACCAGCATCGGCCGCATCCCCTGCCGCGCCAGCCAGCGCAGCAGCGAATTGTCGGGGGCGAGGTCCAGCACGAAAGGCGGGTTGATGAGGGAGGGGACGAACACCACCGGCCGGCCGGTTGCGGCATAGGCGTGCAACGTCGCCCGGCCGCTGCGTGCAATTGGATCGGGGAGCGGCGGCCGCGGCGGTCGCGGCGCCGCCTGATAGGCACGCAGCCCCGCCAGTGCTGCGGCGCGGCGCTCGGGTGCATCCGCAGTCTCGGTCTGCAGCATCTCCAGGAAGAGCGGCAACGGACGAGGTCCGCGTTGCAGCGCGGTAGAAAAGGATGATAACGTAGGTTCAGACATTCAGGGGTTCTGCATGAAAAAGACCGTGCCGGATGGCGGACCCGTCATCATCAAGAAATACGCGAATCGTCGGCTCTACAATACCGAGACTTCGTCCTACATCACGCTTGAGCATCTTGCGGCGATGACGCGCGAGGGACGTGATTTCAAGGTTGTGGACGCCAAGAGCGACGACGACATCACGCACAACGTGCTGACCCAGATCATCATGGAAGAGGAAAGCCGCGGGCAGACGATGCTGCCGGTCAGCTTCCTGCGCCAGTTGATCGCGCTCTACGGCGACTCGATGCAGGCGATGGTGCCCGGCTATCTGGAAGCGTCGATGGACAGCTTCCGCCGCAACCAGGAACAGTTCAAGTCGGCGGTCGAGGGCGCCTTTGCCAACTCGCCGTTCGCCAACTCGCCCTTTGCCGAGATCGCCAAGCGCAACATGGCGATGTTCGAGGCCGCAACCGCGGCGTTCAAGGCGGGCGCCGCTAACGACAGCGCCGCCCCGGTGCAGGCAGAAGGAAGCGAGAGCGAGATGCATGCCTTGCGTGCCGAACTCGCCCGCCTGCAGGAAAAGGTCGACAAGCTCGCGAAGTAAAAGGGGGCGGGGCGCATCACGCCCCGCCGCCACTCAGCGCGGCTTGACGAAGCGGAGCGTCATCCGGTCGCTCTCCCCGATCGCGGCATATTTCGCGCGGTCGGTATCCCCCAGCCGGTAGGTCGGCGGCAGCGTCCACACCCCCTGCGGCCAATCGGCGGTGTCGCGCGGGTTGGCATTGACCTGCGACTTGCCCGCAAGCTTGAACCCGGCCTTCGTCGCAAAGCCGATGACCGAGCTTTCCTTCATATAGCCGCTCTTCTCCTCGGCCGCGGCATCGCGCCGCTCGGGCAGCCGGTGCTCGACAACGCCCAGCGTGCCGCCCGGCTTGAGCATGCGGAACATCGCGTCGAACATGGCCTGTGCCTGATCCGCGCCGCCGAAGCGCCAGTTGTGGACGTTGCGGAAGGTCAGCACGACGTCGGCGCTGCCATCCGGAACGGTCGCGTCACCCGGCTTTGCCGGGAAGCCGGCGATCCGCACCTTGCCGTACCGGGCGGCGTCCTTTGCCTGGAGCGCCTGCACGCCCTTCGCGCCGTTCGGCAGCGGGGCGGCCGCGTAATAGGCGCCGGTGCGCGACAGATAGGGTGCGAGGATCTCGGTGTACCAGCCGCCGCCGGGCCAAACCTCCACCACCGTGTCGCTTGGCTTCACCCCGAAGAAGGCGAGCGTCTCGGCCGGATGCCGATAGCGGTCGCGCGCCACGTTGGTGGGCGTGCGGGCGGGCGAGGCGATCGCGGCGGCCGTCGCCTGGCGCGGCGTTTCGGGACGCGCGAGCGCGCCTGCTGCAAAGGGGGCCGCGGCAACAGTGACGGCAAGGATCGGGAGCATCGGGCGCATCGGGTCCTCCAAAGGTGACGAAGCGATGTTGTGCGGCTAAGTGGGACGGATGCAAGCGGGACTTTGGAGCGGCGCGGCCGCATTGGCGGCAGTGGCGGTGGCAAGCGGGGTTGCCGACGCGCGACGCGCGCGCCGGCACGACCTCGACCGGGTGGGGGTGATGCCCTGGCCTGGCATTCAGATGGCGGCGATCCTGTGCGCCGTGATCCTGGGCGCGCTCGCCCTCACGGGGTGACCTAGTAGAACTTCGCGAGCGTCAGCGTGCGGTCGGTGCCGTCGCACAGGCCCAGGCGAACCTTTCGCCCTGGCAAATCCGCGGACCAGCTGAGGTCGGCAGCACCGGCGGCGGTCTCCCGCACCGGGGCGCCGTCGATCTGGCAGATCTCTTCCCCCGGGCGCCAGCCGGCGCGGGCGGCGGGGCTCCCGCGCATGACGTGGAGCACGCTGAGCCGGTTGTGCTCATAGCCGAGCAGGAGCCCGCTGGTCGAACGCGGTGGCGCGCTGGCCTCTCCCCCGGCACGCGCCAGGAGGAGCCGGCCCGCGCCCGGATCGAGCAGCACGCGGAACCGCTGCAGGAAGCCGACGCCGATCCGGCTCGGGATGCCGGTGCGATCGACGAAGTCCTTGCCCTCGATCCGCAGCTCGACCTCGGGCGCAGCCGTGTCGCCCACGCGCACTGCGTCCGTCACCGTGAGGTCGGCTTCCACCGGGCCGGCGAGGCCGTAGGAGACGGTGGAGGTGAGCGGGCGCCGCGGCAAGCGGGCGGTGCGCCACTGGTCGGTGGTGACGCTGACGCTGGTCCCGTCCCCGGTATCGACCATCACCGGGCGCAGCGACTGGCGGCCGAGCCGTGCCTCGGTGACATAAAGGCCGTCCGGATTGCGCGATAGCGGCGCATGCGCGCCCGCAAACGGCTGGGCGCCGCTCGGCAGCAGGCGGAAGCGGCGCTGTTCGAAATCGATGTCCAGCGCATAGGGGAGGAGCAGGTCGGCGCCGATCAGCGCATCGACGGGCAGGCCGTCTCCCGTCTGGGCTTCCGACAGGTCCAGCATCGCCATGGCCCGTCCGGTGCTGCGCAGCCCCGCGATCGACAGGCGCTCGACTCGAGTCCAGCCGATTGCCATGTCTCCGCCCAGTGCCGATGCGGTCCCACGCCGCTGGGGCTTCAACCGGGCGGCGCGGGCGAAGGCCGTGCTGACGATCGAATGGCTGACACCCGTGTCGAGCAGGGCGCTCGCAGGACGCCCCTCGATCTTCATTGCGAAGCGGATGTGGTTGGCGGGGGTCAGTTGGAACGGGACCCAGCGTTCGGCACTATCCCTGGCCAGCGTCTCCACGGCGGAACGCGGCGCCTGGCTTGCGGCGAGCGGCGATACGGCCAGGGCCGCCGCGAAGAGGGCGAGCGCGATGCGCATGGCAGCAGCCTAGGTGCCGGGTTCGAGTCGCGCCAGCCCGCAGCACGTCACATCCGTCATCGAAAGGCCGGCGGCGGACGCGGGGCCCGTCGCTAGAGGCAGGCCTCCAGCAGCGCCTGGTCAAAGCCATATTGCCTGGCCTTGTCGAGCGTGTACGGGCGCAGGCCCATCGAACGATACTCGCCGATGATCTTCCCGTCCGCCGACTCGTCGAGATATTCGAACTTGAACAGTTCCTGCGTCACGATCACCGGCCCTTCCATGCCGATCACCTCGGTGATGTTGGTGACCCGGCGGGAGCCATCGCGCAGGCGCTTCACCTGGACGATCAGGTCGACCGAGTCGGCGATCTGCCGGCTGATCGCTTCCTTGGGCACCTTGATGTCGGACATCATCACCATGTTCTCCATGCGCGCCAGGCACTCGCGCGGGGAGTTGGAGTGGAGCGTCGCCATCGAGCCGTCGTGGCCGGTGTTCATCGCGGAGAGCAGATCGAAGCATTCGGAGCCACGGATCTCGCCCAGGATGATCCGGTCCGGACGCATCCGTAGCGCGTTCTTCACCAGGTCGCGGATCGTGATCTCGCCCTGACCCTCCAGGTTCGGCGGGCGCGTTTCCAGCGGCAGCCAGTGTGGCTGCTGCAGGCGAAGCTCCGCCGCGTCCTCGATCGTCAGCACCCGCTCGCCGGGGTCGATCATCTTCGACAGCGCGTTCAGCATCGTCGTCTTGCCAGAGCCGGTGCCGCCGGAGATGACGATGTTGAAGCGGCTCGCGCCCGCGATCTTGAGCGCGGTGGCCATCTTGGGGCTCATCGAGCCAAAGCCCGCCATCATGTCGAGCGTGATCGGCTTGGCGGAGAATTTGCGGATCGAGATCGCCGTGCCCTTGAGGGAGAGCGGCGGCACGATGACGTTGACGCGGCTGCCGTCCTTCAGGCGGGCGTCGGCGAGCGGGGTGGTCTGGTCGACCCGGCGGCCGACCGAGTTGCAGATCCGCTGGGCGATCTGGAACAGATGCTCCTCGTCGCGGAAACTGATGTTGGCGAGCTCCAGCTTGCCCTTGCGCTCCACGAACGTCTGGTCTGGGCCGTTGACCATGATGTCGCTGATCGCCGGGTCGGCCAGCAGCTCCTCGAGCGGGCCCAGGCCCAGCAGCTCGTCGACCAGCACTTTTTCCAGCGCGAACTGCTCGCGCCGATTGAGGGTCAGCTTCAGCTCGGCGAGCACCTCGCCGATGATCGGGCGGAATTCCTCCGCCAGCTCGTCCTTGGTGAGGGTCGCTGCCGCTTCCGGATCGACGCGCTCGAGCAGGCGCGGCAGCACCTGTTCCTTGATGCGGTGGATCGAGGACTCAAAGCCTTCGACGCGGCTGCTGCCGGCCTCGCCGGATGCCGCTTGGCGATCTGCCAGGCGCTGCATCGCGCTGGAATGGACGGCGGGCATGTCCACCGACGGCGCGGAAAGCGGCGTGGTGTCGCCGGCGGGCAGGGGGATGTCGGCAACGGGCGGGAACTGGCCACCGCCCTGGGTGTCGGCGGGCCGGGCAACCGTGCTTCCCTGCATGGGGCGGGCGACGCCGAATTGTGGGCGCCCGACGGGACTGCCGAGATGATTGCGCCGACCGAATGCACTCACTTGCAAAGCCCTCAAGGCCCGGAAACCTCCGGGCAGGACGTCTCTAACGCGCAAGCTTTGATAATTGCCTAATCGGCCGCCCGGGCAATGCGTCCGGCCGAAACGAAACCGGCCCGCCCTGCCGCCCGCGGTGCGGGGGTGGGGCGGGCCGGCTTAGGTCCGGCAACGGCGAACGGATCAGCCGGCGCGTTCGGCCAGCACGGTCAGGCCGCGGTCGTTGACCTCGGCAAAGCCGCCGTGGATCGCCAGCGTCTCCGGCTCGCCACCGGCGGTACGGAAGATCTGCAGCGCGCCCTCGCGGATCGTGGACATGAAGGGGGCATGGCCCTCCAGCACGCCGAAGTCGCCTTCGGTGCCGGGCACCACCACCATGTGGACGTCCTCCGAACGGACGAGCTTTTCGGGGGTGACGAGTTCGAAGTGCAGCATGGTCATAATCCTATGCCCCTCCCGTGGGGGACGGGCTGGTTATTCAATTACGCGTCCTGCGCCATCTTCTCGGCCTTGGCGACCGCCTGGTCGATGCCGCCGACCATGTAGAAGGCTGCTTCCGGCAGGTGATCATACTCGCCGTTCACGACCGCCTTGAACGAGCGAATCGTGTCCTCGATCTGCACGAACGCACCCGGGATGCCCGTGAACACCTCGGCGACGTGGAACGGCTGCGACAGGAAGCGCTGGATCTTGCGCGCGCGGCTGACGGTCAGCTTATCCTCTTCGGAAAGCTCGTCCATGCCCAGGATGGCGATGATGTCCTGCAGCGACTTGTACTTCTGCAGGATCGCCTGGACGGCGCGTGCGGTCTCGTAATGCTCCTGGCCGACGATGCGCGGCTCGAGCACGCGGCTGGTCGAATCCAGCGGATCCACCGCCGGGTAGATGCCCAGCTCGGAGATCGCGCGGTTGAGCACGGTCGTTGCGTCCAGGTGGGCGAACGAGGTTGCCGGTGCCGGATCGGTCAGATCGTCGGCGGGCACGTACACGGCCTGGACCGAGGTGATCGAACCCTTGTTGGTCGAGGTGATGCGCTCCTGCAGCGCGCCCATGTCGGTCGACAGGGTCGGCTGATAGCCCACTGCCGACGGAATGCGGCCCAGCAGTGCCGACACTTCCGCGCCCGCCTGGGTGAAGCGGAAGATGTTGTCGACGAAGAACAGCACGTCCTGGCCTTCCTGGTCGCGGAAATATTCCGCGATGGTCAGGCCCGAGAGGGCGACGCGCGCACGGGCGCCCGGCGGCTCGTTCATCTGGCCATAGACCAGGGCGACCTTCGAACCTTCAGAGATCGGGTTGCCGTCCGCGTCCTTGGCGATGACGCCTGCGTCCAGGAACTCGTGGTAAAGGTCGTTGCCCTCACGCGTACGCTCGCCGACGCCCGCGAACACCGAGGTGCCACCATGGCCCTTGGCGATGTTGTTGATCAGCTCCTGGATGAGCACGGTCTTGCCCACGCCGGCGCCGCCGAACAGGCCGATCTTGCCGCCCTTTGCGTAAGGGGCGAGAAGGTCGATGACCTTGATGCCGGTGACCAGGATCGCGCTCTCGGTCGACTGCTCGACGAACTCCGGCGCCTTGGCGTGGATCGGGGCGGTGATCTCGGCATTGACCGGGCCACGCTCGTCGATCGGCTCGCCGATGACGTTCAGGATGCGGCCCAGCGTCTTGGGGCCGACGGGCACGCGGATCTGCGAGCCGGTGTCGGTCACGGTCTGGCCACGGGTCAGGCCGTCGGTCGCGTCCATCGCGATCGTACGGACGGTGTTCTCACCCAGGTGCTGCGCTACTTCGAGCACCAGGCGGTTGCCGTTGTTGTCCGTCTCGAGCGCGGAGAGAATCGCCGGCAGCGCGCCGTCGAAGGTCACGTCGACGACCGCGCCGATCACCTGGCTGATGCGGCCGACGTTGTTGGTGGTCGCCACGGGGGCGATGGTATCTGCGGCGGTTGCCATCGTCTGCTTCCTTGCCTTCGGAACTTAGAGCGCTTCCGCGCCGGAAATGATTTCCACCAGCTCGGTCGTGATCGCGGCCTGGCGGGTGCGGTTGTACTCGATGGTCAGGCGATTGATCAGATCGCCCGCATTGCGCGTCGCATTGTCCATCGCAGTCATCTTGGAGCCCTGCTCCGACGCGGCATTCTCACGCAGCGCGCGGAAGATCTGCACGGCGACGTTGGAGGGAAGCAGGTCGGCGAGGATCTGCTCCTCGTCCGGCTCATACTCGACCACTGCGTCGGCAGCGCCGGTTGCTTCCGGAGCCGCGGGGATCGCGACCGGGATCAGCTGCTGCTCGGTCGGCTCCTGCGTCAGCACCGTCTTGAAGGTGGCGTAGAACAGGTGCGCGACATCGAACTCGCCGGCTTCATAGCGGGCGATGAGGTCGTCGGCATAGCCGCGCGCATCGCCAAAGCCGAGCTTGCCGAGATCGCCCGGCTCGACCGAATGGATGAAGCCGTCGCGGAACTGGCGAGCCAGCACCGCGCGGCCCTTGCGGCCGATGGTGTAGAACTTGACCGTCTTGCCCTCGGCCTGGAGCTCCAGGGCGCGGCGACGGGCAAAGCGAGCGATGTTGCTGTTGAACGCGCCGGCCAGCCCCTTGTCGGAGGTGGCGACGACGAACAGGTGCACCTGGTCGCGGCCGGTGCCGGCGAGCAGCTTGGGGCTGCCCTCGCCGATCGCGACGCGCGAGGCGAGGCTGGACACCACTGCCTCCAGCCGCTCGGCGTACGGGCGGCCGGCCTCCGCCGCATCCTGCGCACGGCGCAGCTTTGCGGCGGCGACCATCTTCATCGCCTTGGTGATCTTCTGCGTCGACTTCACCGAGCCGATGCGGATCTTGAGGGCCTTGAGTGACGCCATCTTCTACCTTCTCGTGCTCCTGCGCGGGGCAGGGGCCCAGGGTTATTCAGCGAGCCGCCTGCGGCTCCGTGCCCCTGCGATCACGCAGGAGCACCGGATCGGATCAGGCGAACGTCTTGGCAAAGCTGTCGAGCGCTGCCTTCAGGCCCGACTTCGCCTCGTCGCCCAGATCCTTGGTTTCGCGGATCTTGGCGAGAACGCCTGCATGGTTGGTGCGCAGGTCCGACAGCATCGCCTGCTCGAAGCGGACGATGTCGCCGACCGCGACGTTGTCGAGGTAGCCCTGGGTACCGGCGAAGATCGACGCGACCTGCTCCTCGAACGGCATCGGCGAGAACTGGGACTGCTTGAGCAGCTCCGTCAGGCGCGCACCGCGGTTGAGCAGCTTCTGGGTCGACGCGTCGAGGTCCGAACCGAACTGTGCGAACGCCGCCATCTCGCGATACTGCGCCAGCTCCAGCTTGATCGAGCCTGCGACCTTCTTCATCGCCTTGGTCTGCGCGGCGGAACCGACGCGGCTGACCGAGAGGCCGACGTTGATCGCCGGGCGGATGCCGGCGAAGAACAGGTCGGTTTCCAGGAAGATCTGGCCGTCGGTGATCGAGATCACGTTGGTCGGGATATAGGCCGACACGTCGCCCGCCTGCGTCTCGATGATCGGCAGCGCGGTCAGCGAACCGCCACCCATCGCGTCCGACATCTTGGCCGCACGCTCGAGCAGGCGGCTGTGCAGGTAGAACACGTCGCCCGGATAGGCTTCGCGGCCCGGCGGACGGCGCAGCAGCAGCGACATCTGGCGATAGGCGACGGCCTGCTTCGACAGATCGTCGAACACGATCAGGGCGTGCATGCCGTTGTCACGGAAATACTCGCCCATCGCGGTGCCGGTGTAGGGCGCGAGGAACTGGAGCGGCGCCGGCTCGGAAGCGGTAGCGGCGACGACGATGGAATATTCCATCGCGCCATTCTCTTCGAGCGTCTTGACGAGCTGGGCGACGGTCGAGCGCTTCTGGCCGACCGCGACATAGACGCAATACAGCTTCTTCGACTCGTCGTCGCCGGCGTTCACGGCCTTCTGGTTGATGAAGGCGTCGATCGCGACGGCCGACTTGCCGGTCTGGCGATCGCCGATGATCAGCTCGCGCTGGCCACGGCCGACGGGAACGAGGGCGTCGATCGCCTTCAGGCCGGTCTGCATCGGCTCGAACACGGACTGGCGCGGGATGATGCCCGGTGCCTTTACCTCGACGCGGCTGCGCTTCTCGGCGACGATCGGGCCCTTGCCGTCGATCGGGTTGCCGAGGCCGTCCACCACGCGGCCGAGCAGGCCCTTGCCGACGGGGACGTCGACGATGGTGCCGGTGCGGCGGACGGTGTCGCCTTCCTTGATCTCGGCGTCGGAGCCGAAGATCACGACGCCGACGTTGTCGGCCTCGAGGTTGAGCGCCATGCCCTGGATGCCGTTGGCGAACTCGACCATCTCACCCGCCTGGACATTGTCCAGGCCATAGATGCGCGCGATGCCGTCGCCGACGGACAGCACCTGGCCGGTCTCGGAGACCTGGGCCTCGGTGCCGAACGACGCGATCTGGTCGCGGATGACCTTCGAGATTTCTGCGGCGCGGATATCCATGTTCAGCCTTTCATCGCGTGCGCGAGAGTGTTCAGACGGGTCTTGATCGAACTGTCGATCATCAGGCTGCCGATCTTGACGACCAGCCCGCCCAGAAGTGAGGGGTCGACCTTCAGGTCGACGGAGACGTCCCGGCCGACACGGGCGCGAAGCTGCTGCTTCAGCTCGTCGACCTGGCTGTCGGTAAGGGCGTGGGCAGACGCAACCTCTGCGGTCACCTCGCCACGATGATGGGCGGCGAGCGCGCGGAAGGCGCGGATCACCGCCGGCAGTTCCTTCAGACGCCGGTTCTGCGCCAGCACGCCGAGCAGCCGCTTGGTGGTGGGATCGGTGCCGATCAGATCGGCAACCGCCTCCACCGCCTTGATCGCCGCATCGCGCGCGATCAGCGGGCTCGCGACCAGTGCGCGAAACTCGTCCGATTCGTCGAGTGCGCGACGCACCCCGACCAGGCTCTGCTCGACCGTCGCGATCGACTGTTCGTCGCGCGCCAGTTCGAAGAGCGCGGTCGCATAGCGACCTGCCAGGCTCGCCTGGATGCCACCGCTTATATTGCCGCCGGAAGTCTCCACGCGATCCCTATCCCAACTTGTCCAAGAAGGCGCTTATACCATGGGGAACAGGGCAGTGCCGGATAAACGCCCCCCTGAATGGCTGGCGCGCGGTTAGCAAAGGGGGGCTCAGGATGCAAGCCGCGCGCCCGTTTTGGTTGCTGCTTTGCCCAATCTTTCAGCAGCAGCAGACCCTTGGAGCCGCGCCGGCAGGAAACGCGTTGCACCACCATCCCAGCCAAGGAAGACGAGCGATGAACGGCCACATGATCCGCATGACGATGTCCGACGGAGCCGAGATCGGGGTTTACCACGCAGATCCCCAGGGGGCTCGGCGGGGCGGTCTGGTGCTGGTGCAGGAAATCTTCGGCATCACCGACCACATTCGCGAGCTCTGTGACGGATTCGCGGCCGACGGCTATGAAGTGCTGGCGCCGGCGCTGTTCGATCGGGAAGAGCCCGGGTTCGAGGCACCTTATGGGGGCGAGGGGCTGCAGCGCGGCATCGCCCTGTCGCGCGACATCCACCCGATCGAGACTTCGGTCGCCGACGTGCAGGCCTGCGTCGACGCGCTGAAGGACAAGGGGCCGGTGTTCGCCGTCGGCTATTGCTATGGCGGCTCGGTCGCCTGGCTGGCGGCCGCGCGCGTCGAGGGCCTGTCGGCGGTGTCGAGCTATTACGGGCGCCTGGTGCCGGAGTCGCGGGAAGTGCCCCGGGTGCCGACGATCGCGCACTTCGGCCGGAACGACCACGGTATCCCCATCGAGGGTGTCGAGGCGCTGGTCGCGGCCGAGCCTGCGAACACGACCATCTATATCTATGATGCCGGCCACGGCTTCAACTCCGACCGGCGGGACGATTATGCGCCGGAGGCGGCGAAGCTCGCCCGCGAGCGGACGCTTGAACTGTTCCGCGCCAACGGCGGCTGAGGATCAGGTGCCGTCCAGCGCAAGCGTCATGCAGCAGCTGAACGGGTCGACCCGGTAGTCCGCAAAGGGCGCGCAGTAGGAAAAGCCATGCCGTTCATAAAGTCGGCGGGCCGCTGCGAACGCTTCCGGCGTGCCGGTCTCCAGGCTGACACGCCCATATCCGCGCGTGCGCGCGACGGCGAGCAGGTGGCGCAGCATCGCCGTGCCGACGCCGCGGCCCAGCGCGTCCGCGGCGGTGCGCATCGACTTGATCTCGCCATGGGCGGGGTCGAGCTCGCGCAGCGCGCCGATCCCGAGCAGCCGGCCTTCCGCCTCGCGTGCGGAGAAGAAGGTCACCCCGGCTTGCTGCAATCGCTCCACGGGGAGGGCGTGAACCGATTCCGGCGGCGAATGGACGTGCATGGCCGCGAGATGCTCGGCGAGGAGCGCGCGCACGTCGGCGCGGTCGAGCCCGCCCTCCTCGAAGCGGATCCCATCAGCGGGCGGCACGCGCCCTGCTCGCGATCAGCAGGGCAGTCGCCAGCGTCCCCGGCCGCGGCATCAGTTCGTCCCGCGTGCCGGCTGGCAGTGATACACCAGCCGCTCGTTCGGAAGCGGCGGCAGCGAGGCGCGGATCAACGCCTGCTGCGTCGCCAGGTTGGCGCGACCCGCGCTTTCGCCGGCGCACTGCTTGAGCGCTACTCCTTCGCGCAGGCGCCGCGCCTCCGCCATGCGCTCGGCACCCAGCATATAGCGTGTGTTGATATAGGTGCCGGTCGCGGGCTCGTAGCGGAGCACGGACACCGTTTGCTCCTCGTCCGGCACCAGGATCCGCTCCCAGGCCCGGCCCGGCGCCTCGGCATATTGGGTGCGCCCGTTCATGCAGCCGTTGGGCTGCCAGTCCATCGCCACTTCGGGCGTGGCAGAGACGGTGACGCGGCTGCGCTCCGGCACCAGCGTGCACAGGAGCTTGCCGGTCAGGCCGTTGGCGGTGCTGGCGGGCTTGCTCGCCTCCGGAACCGAGGCCGGATCGAAGGACGGGCGCACCAGGAACAGCACGACGGCACCCACCAGCAGCACGCCGCCCCCGGCGCCGGCCCAGATCGCCTCGCGACGCTTGCCCCGCGTCGCCATCAGCCCGGCGCCCCCGGCGGCAAGTCCGGCGAGAACGAGCAGCAGCGCGGCACCGGCCATATAATTCTCGCGAGTCGCCTCGTTGCGTTCGCGCGCGCCCTCCAGTGCGATCGCCCGGTCGGCGGCGGCACGCTCGGCGGCCACGCGGGCGCGGGCGGCGTCCTGCTGCGCGGCATCGGCGGCGGCGGCGCGGTCCTGCGCCAGCAGCTCCTCCATGCTGATACAGTTGTTGCCGATCATGGTCGGCTGCTGCCCTGCCGCCCGCAGGAAGCCCGACAACTCGCTACCCGCGATCGCAAAGCCGAAGCTCGCGTCGCCATCGTCGCCACGGGTCAGCGCGGAGTTCACCCCCAGCACCCGCCCGCAACGGTCGAGCAGTGGGCCACCCGAATTGCCGCGCGCGATGCTGGCGGTGTGGAGCAGCACGCCGGTAGTGCCGAGCCGCCGCAAGCCGGAGAAGACGCCCTCCGACCGAACCGGCGACAACGGGAGGATATAGTCGGAGGCCGATTGCGCGGTCGCCAGGTCGACGTTGCCGGGATAGCCGAGCGCGATCGTTGCCTCGCCTTCGCCGATGGGCCCATTATAGAGTGCGAGCGGCGGCAGCTTGAGCCCCTGCACCTCGATCAGCGCCAGGTCGCGCTCCTCGTCCAGAGCGATCAGCCGCCCCTGGTAGGACTTGTCCCCTTCGGAAGGGACGATGCCGATCACGACATTGCCGGCATAGCGGCCGGCGAGCTCCACGACATGCGCGTTGGTGACGATCCGGTCGGGGGCGACCGCAAAGCCGCTGCCATGGCCAAAGCCGACGACCTCGTCATCGACCACCGCGACGGTGACGACCCGCACGACGCCGCGCCCGGCCGCGGAAATGTCGTCGGCGTGCGCAGGCACCGCCCACGCGACCAGAAAGCCCAGCATCAACAGCAGTCGCGCCACGCGCCATGCCCCCCAAGTAACCGGCGTCTGTTTCCAGCAAAGTGCGGCGGCGCACAAGGCGGGCTGCGACGGCCTGCTACAGGAAGTTATAGGGGTCGACGTCCACGGCCACGCGCACCTTGGCGGACCATTCGACGCTGCCCAGCCAGTCGCGGATGACGTCCTGCACGTCGAGCTGCCGCCGCGCATGGACCAGCAGGCGGAAGCGGTGGCGGCCGCGCAGCATCGAAAGGGGCGCAGGGGCGGGACCGAAGACATGCATCCCCTCCACCTCGGGCGCGGCACGGCCGATGCGGCGGGCGGCGTCGTTGGCGGCTTCCTTGTCTTCGGACGAGACGATGATTGCCGCGTACCGGCCGAACGGCGGCACCTCGGCCTCCTGCCGTGCCTCGGTCTCGGCAGCGTAGAAGCTTTCGGCATCGCCTGAGACCAGCGCCCGCATCACCGCGGCATCGGGGGCGGTCGTCTGAATGAAGACGTGACCCGGCTTCTCGCCGCGGCCCGCGCGCCCGGCGACCTGCATGATCTGCTGGAAGGTGCGCTCGGCCGCGCGCAGGTCTCCGCCGGCGAGCCCCAGGTCCGCGTCGATCACGCCGACCAGCGTCAGGTTCGGGAAGTGATAGCCCTTGGTCACCAGCTGGGTGCCGACCACCAGGTCGATCTCGCCCGCTTCCATCCGGTTGACGAACTCTGCGGCCTTGGCCGGCGACCAGAGCGTATCCGACGTGACGATGGCGATGCGCGCTTCGGGGAACAGCGCCGCCGCCTCGTCGGCGATGCGTTCGACACCGGGGCCGCAGGCGACCAGCGAATCCTCGGCATCGCACTCCGGGCATTTGCGCGGAGTAGGGATCATGTGGCCGCAATGGTGGCAGGACAGTCGGTGGATCAGCCGGTGCTCGACCATCCAGGCGGTGCAGTTCGGGCATTGGAAGCGGTGCCCGCACGTCCGGCACAGTGTCAGCGGCGCATAGCCGCGCCGGTTGAGGAACAAGAGCGCCTGCTCGCCGCGCGCCAGCGTCGCCTCCAGCGCGTTCACCAGCTTCGGCGCGATCCAGCGGCCGCGGATCGGGGGCTCGGCAATCAGGTCGATCGGTTCGATCGCCGGCAATTGCGCGACGCCATAGCGGCCCGGCAGCTTGAGCTCGGTGTAGCGGCCAAGAGTTACCTGGTGCCGGGTCTCGATCGCCGGCGTTGCAGAGGCGAGCACCACCGGGCAGCGCTCGAACAGCCCCCGCATCACCGCGACGTCGCGCGCGTGGTAGTGGACGCCTTCCTCCTGCTTGAAGCTGGTCTCGTGCGCCTCGTCGACGACGATCAGTCCCAGGTTCGCATAGGGAAGGAACAGTGCCGAGCGCGCGCCCACCGTCACCAGTGCCTGGCCGGTGGCGATCGCGCGCCAGGCACGACGACGCTGGGTGGAGCGCAGATCGGAATGCCACGCCACCGGCTCGCAGCCGAAGCGCGCATGGAATCGCTTCAGGAACGGCTCGGTCAGCGCGATTTCCGGGAGCAGCACCAGGCTCTGCTGCCCGCGCGCGATGGCGGCGGCGATCGCCTCGAAATAGACCTCGGTCTTGCCCGAGCCGGTGACCCCGTCGAGCAGGAAGGGCTGGAACGGCTGGTTCTGGACCGCGTCGCACAGCACGGCTGCCACCTCGGCCTGCTGTTCGGACAGCACCGGCGCCGCAAAGGCTGGGTCGGGCACCGCATACGGCGCGTCGATGTCGACGCTCACCGCCTCGATCGCGCCTGCCTTTACAAGCCCGCGCACCACCGCCTCCGACACATCCGCCATGGTCGCGAGTTCGCGCACCAGCCCCTGGCGGTCGCCGATCCGTTCCAGCGCCTGCTCACGCTGCGGAGTCAGGCGGTCGGGGACATGGCCGGTCGCGCGATATTCGGTGGCGAGCTTGGCACCTTCCAATGCGGAGGTGGAGGACAGCGCCATCCGCAGCACCGAGGCGGGCGCCGCCAGATAATAGTCGGCGGTCCACTCGATCAGGCGGCGGAGCGGCGCCGGGATCGGCGGCGCATCGACCACGCCCAGCAGCGGCCGCAGGCGGTTGTCCCCCACTTCCTCGCACGGCAGCCGTTCCGGCTCCCACACGACGCCCAGCAACTGGCGCGGCCCCAGCGGCGCGATCACGATCGAGCCCGGCTCGACCGTCATGCCGTGCGGCACGCGATAGTCGAGGGGCCCGAGGGCGGCGTTGAGGACGAGGACACGGACGCGGGAAGAGGTCATGAAGCACCGCTAGATAGGGATGTGCGCGCGGTTTTGGAATCGCCGTGCGTCCGGCGTGCCGAGGCGGTCGCGGATTCGTCCGCGTCCTTGTAGGGTGGCGCGGCATCTGCGGCGGTCCTGCTCGCGGTGTTGTTGCAAGGGATTCGGAGCTTGGCGGTGGACGTGGGGGAAGAAGCGGACGCGCGAACGGAGCCGCTGCCGTTGCCGATGCTCTACGGCCGCCATCTCGCGCGGGACCGCCGTCGATCCGAGCACACGGTGCGGGCCTATCAGGCGACCGCCGAACGGCTGCTCGCCTTCCTTCGCCGCCACCACGGCGGCCCGGTCGGCGAGGCGGAGTTGAAGGCGCTGTCGGCATCCGACCTGCGCGCCTTCCTGGCGCATCGGCGCGGCGAGGGGCTGGGCAATGCCTCTGCCGCGCGCGAGCTATCGGCGGTTCGCGGATTCCTCGCCTTCGTGGGTGGAGAGGGGGCCGCACTGCCGCGCGTGAAGGGCCCGCGCGTGAAAAAGGGCGTGCCGCGCCCGATCTCCCCGGACGAGGCGGTGGCGCTCGCGGAGGATGTGGCCGAGGACGCGGCCGAGCCCTGGATCGCGGCCCGCGACTGGGCGGTGCTGCTGCTGCTCTACGGCGCGGGCCTGCGCATCGGGGAGGCGCTGGGGCTGACCGGTGCCGTGCTGCCGCTGGGGGAAGCGATCGCCGTCACCGGCAAGCGCGCCAAGACCCGGATGGTGCCGCTGCTGCCGCCGGTGCGGGATGCGATCGACGCCTATGTCCGCCTCAATCCCTGGGGCACCGCTCGCGATGCCGAGCTCTTCCGCGGGGCGAAGGGCGGTCCCTTGGCGGCCGGGGTGGTGCGTCGGTCGGTTCGCGCCGCCCGCGTCCGGCTCGGGCTGGGCGACCGCACGACGCCACACGTGCTGCGGCACAGCTTTGCGACTCATCTGCTCGGCCGGGGAGCCGACCTGCGCGCGCTGCAGGAGCTGCTGGGGCACGCAAGTCTCAGCTCGACCCAGGTCTATACCGCCGTCGACGCCGCGCACCTGCTCGACGTCTATCGACACGCCCACCCGCGCGCCTAGGGCCTAGGGTCCAACCCCAATCAGCGGCTTGAAGGAGTGAGACTTTCCTGATTCACCGGTGGTGTGGATCAAGGGAGGTGCGTGATGGCGCTGTTCTGGTTGTCTGATGAGGCATGGGCGGCGATCGAGCCGCATCTGCCGA
>NZ_JASNVZ010000035.1:0-29891 GCF_049311085.1 Sphingomonas sp. 3-13AW
GGGCAGGCTCTCCGGGGCCTCGCACGCGGCCGCAATCAGGACCGCGGCAAGCCCGGCGACGGCCGCAACCACTACGGCGTTGATGTCTGCGCCCAGCAGGAAGCCGGCAAGGGCTCCTCCAATCGCCACTCCGGCGGCGACAAGCGTGCGAATCCCTGAAGCAGCGGCCATGGCGCCTCTATAGGCGAGGGTTCGCGGGGCGGGAACGTCCCGCAGCGATACGGGACATCAACAGCCGGCCCGGCTTGGGGATTGCGCATTCCCGCCGCTTCCAACACACAGGCCGCCGTGAGCGACGATCAGACACCGCCGGGCGATGCCGCCCGCCCCGGCCTTGGCCGCCGGACGCTTCTGCTGGGCGCGGCGAGCGCTTCCTCGGTCGTGTCGATCCGCCCGGCGCTCGCGAACACCGCAGCCTCGGTGTCGATGTGCGAGATCCCCGTGCCCGATCCGGGTCGGGCGGGCAGCTATATCGCGAGCAATGGCGATCTGGTCCCTGCCGGCACGCGCGGTGCCTATCCTGCCGCGCGGCGGCCGTTCCAGGCGGCTGATGTGAAGCGCACGCTCAACACCGGCGTCAACCTGCCCGGCACGACCAGCGACCAGTCGCGAGCCTACACCAACTACATCCGCCGGCTGCAGTCGGGCACGAGCGGGTTCACCTGCTTCGCCTCGCTGCAGATGCCGCGCGGCTGATCCCGGGCACGCCCGTTCGCGTGGCTGCGACCGCGCAGCCCCGATATTATGCGCCACCCCCGGGGGTGCTCCGCATGGTCCCGCTCGATGAACTGACCGCGGTCTATCACCGCACCTCGGGGCAGACGCATCTGGTCGCCGCGCCCGTGCCGGAGATATTGGCGGCGCTGGAGGCCGCTCCGGCGACCCTGGATGTCCTGCTTGCCCGGTTGGCAGAGCGCTACGACCTCGCCGATCCCGATCCGGAGGCGCTTGCCGCGCGGCTCGCCGAGCTGGAGACGCTGGGGCTGGTGCAGCGCCGGTGAAGCATGTCTTCCAGCTCAGGATCGGCCCGGTCGGCTTCCGCGTGGGATCGGACTGGCGCGGCCCCGTCGACGCGCTTGCGGCGCTGTACGACGATTACCCAAAGCCGTTCGACGGCATCCCCGACTTCAACGTGCGGCTGTTCGCGGAGCGTCCGTGGCGGCGCGTGTTGCGACCGTCGGTGATGATCGGCGGCGACTATGAGCTGCCGGATGCCGCTCCGTTGCCGCTGCGGCTGGGGCTGCTCGCGGCCGAGATGGGCATGAACCTGCAAATGGCGCTCGGCCAGCGCCGCTATCTGCTGCTGCACGCCGCTTCGGTGGAGCGGGACGGGCGGGCGCTGCTGATGACCGGCGTGTCGGGAGCGGGCAAGTCGACGCTCGCTGCCCTGCTGATGGCGCGCGGCTGGCGCCTGATGGGCGACGAGTTCGCGCTGGTCGACCCGGAAACCGGGCTCGTGCATGGCTTTCCCCGCCTGGTGAGCCTGAAGAACCAGGCGATCGAGGTCGTGGAGCGTGCTGCGCCCGGTGCCCGGTTCGGTCCGCTGCAGCCGGATACGCCAAAGGGGCATATCCGCCACCTGAAGCCGGACGCCGCGTCGATCGCCGCAATGGATGTTCCGGCCCGCGCGGTCGCGATCCTGTTTCCCAGCTTCGGCCATGCGCCGGACCTGCGGCCGGTGCCGCCCGCCGAGACCTTCGTCCGGCTGACCCAGGCCTCGACCAACTATGTCGCGTTGAGAGAGCGAGGCTTCCATGCGCTGACGCGGCTGGTGACCGGAGTTCCCGCGCACGCGATCGACTATCCGGATACCGAAGCCGCCATCGAGATGGTCGAGCGGCTGTGGGAGCAATCGGCATGAGCGGCGCGCTGCTCGTGCGCGCACTGCGCGATCCGGCCTCGACCGCAGCGTTGGACGCCGCAGGCTGGACCAGCCTGATCGCGGCGGCGCGTGCCGAACAGATCGTGGGGACCCTCGCGCACCGGCTGCACGGCCTGTCCAAGCCCGCCTCGGCCGAGCGCATCCTGGCGGATGCCAGGGCGTCCGCCGAACAGGGGCGCACGCTGGCGCTGTGGGAGGCGGAAATGGCAGGGCGGGCGCTGCTGCCGCTGGGCATCCCGGTCGTGCTGCTGAAGGGAACGGCCTATGTGGCAGCTGGCCTGGCAGCGGGGCAGGGGCGCAACATCGGCGACCTCGACATTTTGGTGCCGCGCGAGGCACTGCCTGCCGTTGAGGCGGCGTTGCTCGAAGCAGGCTGGGAGTGGGTGAAGGCCGACGCCTATGATGACGCCTATTACCGGCAATGGATGCACGAGCTGCCGCCGCTGATCCATCGCGAGCGCGATCGGATGATCGACGTGCACCACACGATCCTGCCCCCGACCGCACGCCCGAAACCGGATGCGGCGGCGTTGCTCGCGGACAGCGTTCCGCTCGCCAACGGGCTGCGGGTCCTGTCGGCAGAGGACATGGTGTGCCATGCCGTCGCGCACCTGTTCGCAGATGGGGAACTCGCGGGCGGCCTGCGCAACCTGTGGGACATCCATTGCCTGCTCGACGCGTTCGACACGCCCCACGCGCTCGCGGAACTCCGGAAACGGAGCCAGCGCCACCAACTCGGCCTGCATCTGGAGCGGGCGCTACGCTTGCGCGACCATCTCTATGGGAATGGTGCAGTGCTGAGCCTCGCGGACAGATTCTATGTTCGTCGCCTGCTCGCGCGCGACGGCTGGGGCCGATCGACCCGTCCGGTGTCTCAAGCCGCTTTTTATCTTCGCTCGCACTGGCTGCGGATGCCGCCTGCCATGCTCGCGCGACATCTCTGGACCAAGTGGCGCAACGGGCATCGCCTCAGCCGGTGACGATCACCGGTTCGTGGTGGACGGGAAAAGCCATCGACCGCGCGATGAAGCACATCCGCGACGCCTCGCCGTGCAGTGCCCGCGCCCTGTCCGCGTCATCTCCTGCGGCAATGGTGACCTCAGGGCGGAGCGTCACGGACGTGAACGCGCCCGAGCCCTCGGCATTCTCCATCATCATCCCAGATGCGTCGTCGCGATAGGCGAGCACGCGGATGCCCGCCGCTGCGCACAGGTGCAGGTACCAGAGCTGGTGGCAGGCAGAGAGGGATCCCACCAGCAGCTCCTCCGGGTTCCAACGCTCCGGATCGCCCCGGAAATGCGGGTCGGATGAGCCGGGAATCGGGGGCTTGCCGTAGGCGGTCAGGACATGGTCGCGGCGGTACTGGGTATAGCCCAGGGTGCCGACGCCGGCGTTGCCGGTCCACTCCACCGAAACCCTGTAGCGATGCTCGCTTCCCGCCATTTGTGCGATCCTAGTGATATCGGTCCGCGATCCGGTCCCGTGAACTGTTCGGCGCGATCTTTGCCTCGGCTGCGACATAGGCGTCCCAGTCGCTGATGTCGGGCAGGGACGGAATGCAGACCGGCTCCTCCATCTCCAGCGCGCGGAGCGAGGCGACGACGAGATCGTCGGCCTGCATCACGCGCTCCGGCGGGAAGTTCTCGATCGGGTTGCCCGCGATCTGGTGGAACTCGGTCGCGATCACGCCGGGGATCAGCAGCTGCACGCGCACGCCGCTGTCTGCCAGGTCGAGCTGCATGCTGCGGGTGAAATAGGCGACGAACGCCTTGGTCGCGCCGTAGCCGGCATTCCCCGCGAACTGCATGAACAACGTGCCGGACCCGACGTTGATGATCGTGCCGCGACCTTCCTTGCGCATCCGCGCCGCCGCGGCATTGGCGAGGCGGCTGAACGCCAGCACGTTGACGCGGATCATCGACTCCAGCGCGTCTAGGTCGAGGTCGCCGACGGCGCCACGCGCGGCGAACCCGGCATTGTTCACGAACAGGTCGATCGGGTCGCCCTCGGCAAGGCGGGCTTCTACCACTGCCACGCCCTCCGGCGCCGCAAGGTCGGCGGTCAGCACTTCCACCACGACGTCATGCGCTTCGCACAATTCTCCGGCGATCGCCTCCAGCCGGTCCGCGCGCCGGGCCACTAGGACGAGGTCGTGCCCGGTGCGGGCGAGGTGGGTGGCGAAGCTCTTGCCGATGCCGGCGGATGCGCCGGTGACGAGCGCGGTGGGGCGGGTGGGATTGCTCATGGTCGCCTTAACGCACTGCGGCGCCCAGCTGCTCCAGCGCCGGCAGCAGTTCGTCGTAATGATCGATCACTGCGTCCCCCTCCAGCTCCTCGACAGCCTGCATCAGGAAACCGAAACTGCATGCGATCGAGGGAATGCCGGCATTGCGCGCCGCGCCCGTGTCGTAGATCGAATCGCCCACGAATGCCGCGCGCCCGCCGCCGCAGCGCAGGATCATCTCGTCGATCGGCGCGCGGTGCGGCTTGCCGAGGCCCGGTCCCATCGTATCGCCACCGATCAGGCAAGCGAAGCGGTCGCGGATTCCCATTTCGCCCAGCAGCCGTTCGGCCAGCCCCTCCAGCTTGTTGGTGACGACCGCCACCTTCACGCCGCGCGCTTCCAGCGCGTCGATGGCGTCCAGGGCGCCGGGAAAGGGGGCGCTTTCGACGGCGATATGGCTCTCATAATGGTCGAGCAGCAGCCGGTAGAGCCGGTCGAGTTCGGCCTCCGAATAGCCGCCGGTGCTCGCCATTCCCTGCATCAGCATATGCCGCGCCCCGCCGCCGATCATCGTGCGCACCCGCTCGCGCGGAAGCGGCGGCCGGCCGGCGTCGGCAAGTGCATGGTTGAGAGCGTTGGCAAGGTCGCCGCTGGTATCGACCAGCGTACCGTCCAGGTCGAAGCCGACGATGTCGAAGGGAAATGCAGTCATCCAGGGCTCATGCCGCCAAGAGGCGGCGAAAGACAAGTAAGACACTGGCAAAGACCAGATTGTCGTGGCAGGGCTCGCTCGCCTTGGAGACCTTCATGACCCCTCGACCTATCGCCGCGATCATCCTTGCCGCGGGCAAGGGTACCCGTATGCAATCAGACCTGCACAAGGTGCTCCACCCGGTGGCCGGGCGGTCCATGCTGCTGCACCTCGTCGACAGCGTCGCGGCGCTCGGGCCCGATCGTACCGTGGTGGTAGTTGGTGCAGGTCGTGAGCAGGTGGAGGCGGCGGTTGCGCCGCTGGGCATCGCGACCGCGCATCAGGCGGAGCAACTCGGCACCGGCCATGCGGTGGCGCAGGCCGAGGCGGCGCTCGAAGGCTTCGATGGCGACGTTCTGATCCTGTACGGCGACGTGCCGCTGGTCTCCAGCACGACGATGCGGCGGATGCTCGACCGGCTGCACGAGGCAGACGCGCCGGCGACCGTCGTTCTCGGCTTTCGGCCGTCGGACCCGGGCGCCTATGGGCGGATCATCGCGCAGGGTGGCCGGATCGCGAAGATGGTGGAGTTCAAGGACGCGAGCCCGGACGAGCGCGCGGAAACCCTGTGCAACTCCGGCCTGATGGCGGTGCGCGCGGCGGACCTGTTCGCGCTCCTCGCGCAGGTGGGCAACGACAATGCCGCGGGCGAATATTATCTGCCCGACGTGGTGATGCTGGCCGACGCTGCCGGTCGCGCGTCGGCGGTGATCGAGACGGACGCCGAGGAGGTCGCAGGGGTCAACAGCCGCGCCGAGCTCGCCCGGCTCGAGGCTGCCTGGCAGAAGGTACGCCGGGAACGCGCCATGGCCGAGGGAGCGACTCTGATTGCGCCCGAGACCGTCTGGTTCTCGCATGACACCAAGATCGGCCGCGACGTCGTGATCGAGCCGAACGTCGTCTTTGGTCCCGGGGTCCGGGTTGCCGATGGCGTGTCGATCCGGGCGTTCAGTCACCTTGAGGGTGCAACCGTGGGCGCGGGGGCTGAGGTCGGCCCCTACGCACGGTTGCGGCCGGGCACCGTGCTGGAGGCACAGGCGAAGGTCGGGAACTTCGTGGAGATCAAGAACGCCGTGCTCGGTCGCGGCGCAAAGGCCAATCACCTGACCTATCTGGGCGATGCCGATGTCGGTGCTGGCGCCAACATTGGCGCCGGGACGATTACGTGCAACTACAACGGCTTCTTGAAGAGCCGTACGCACATCGGGGAGGGTGCGTTCGTCGGTTCGAACAGCGCCCTGGTCGCGCCGGTCACGATCGGTGCCGGGGCAATCGTTGCCGCCGGATCGGTCATCACCGCGAACGTGGAGCCCGATGCATTGGTGGTGGCCCGCGGCGTCCAGGAGACGCGTGCCGGCTGGGCGCCACGGTTCCGGGAAAAAATGGCGGCAGTAAAAGCCGCTGGGGGGAAGCGCTAAAATGTGCGGTATCGTTGGAATCATCAGCAGCCACGACGTTGTCGACAACCTGGTCGACGGTCTGCGACGGCTGGAATATCGCGGTTATGACTCGGCCGGGGTCTGCACCATCAACAATGGAGACCTCGACCGCCGTCGGGCCGAGGGCAAGCTCGTCAACCTGGTCCAGGAACTGCGCGACGCGCCGCTGCCGGGCACGACCGGCATCGCGCATACCCGCTGGGCCACGCACGGCGCTCCGACGACGGCCAACGCGCATCCGCATGCGACTGGCGAAGTCGCGCTGGTCCACAACGGCATCATCGAAAACTTCAAGCCGCTGCGCGACGCATTGATGGCGCGCGGGCGCGAGTTTCACAGCCAGACCGACAGCGAGGTGGTCGCCCACCTCATCAGCGAGCGGGTCGAAGCCGGCGAGAGCCCTCAGGATGCGGTGAAGGCGGTGCTGCCGCAACTCCACGGCGCCTTTGCGCTCGCGATCCTGTTCCGCCAGCATCCAGACCTGCTGATCGGGGCGCGACTGGGGTCTCCGCTGGTCGTGGGCTATGGCGAGGGCGAGACCTACCTCGGCTCCGACGCGCTCGCGCTCGCGCCGCTTACCCAGCGCATCTCCTATCTGGAGGAAGGCGACTGGGTCGTGCTCAACCGCGAGGGCGCGCAGGTCTATGACAAGGACAATCATCCCGTTGAGCGCCCGATCACGATCAGCGGCGTCACCGGCGCGCTGATCGACAAGGGAAACCACCGCCACTTCATGCTCAAGGAGATCTACGAGCAGCCGGTGGTCGTCGCGCAGACGCTGCAGTCCTACCTCCGCCCTGTGGAGGAGAAGGTCGCGCTTCCCGATCTCGACTTCGACCTGTCCAGCATCGAGCGAGTCGTGATCGTTGCCTGCGGCACGGCTTCTTACGTCGGCATGATCGGCAAATACTGGATCGAGAAGTTCGCGCGTCTCCCGGTCGAAGTCGATGTCGCGTCTGAGTTCCGCTACCGCGACCCGGTGCTGCTGCCCAACACGCTCGGCATCGTCGTGTCGCAGTCGGGCGAAACCGCCGACACGCTGGCAGCACTGCGCCACATGAAGGCGAACGGCGTCACCACCGCGGGCATTATCAACGTGCCGACGAGCTCGATGGCGCGTGAGGTCGACCTGCTCTTGTCGACCCATGCCGGACCCGAAATTGGCGTCGCGTCGACCAAGGCGTTCACCTGCCAGCTGGCGGTGATGGCTGCCCTCGCGGTCAATCTCGCCTCTGCCAAGGGCAAGCTCTCGGAAGAGCAAGAGCGCGAGATCGTTCGCCACCTCGTCGAGGCGCCGGCGGCGATCAATGCCGCGCTGGGCCACGACGCGGAGATCCAGCGCATGGCCGGGACCATCGCGGGCGCCCGCGACGTGCTCTACCTCGGTCGCGGGCCCGACTATCCCCTCGCGCTCGAAGGGGCGCTCAAGCTCAAGGAAATCAGCTACATCCATGCAGAAGGCTATGCCTCTGGTGAGATGAAGCACGGGCCGATCGCGCTGATCGACGAGCATGTGCCGCTGATCGTCCTCGCGCCGTCCGGGCCGCTGTTCGAAAAAACGGTGTCGAACATGCAGGAAGCCCAGGCGCGCGGCGCCCAGGTGGTGCTGATCTCCGACGCAGAGGGCCTGGCGCTCGCCGGAGAGGATGCGATCGCGACCATCGAGATGCCCAAGGTGCACCCGCTGATCGCGCCGCTCGTCTATTCCGTACCCGTCCAGCTGCTCGCCTATCATGTCGCGGTTGCGAAGGGCACCGACGTGGATCAGCCTCGCAACCTCGCGAAGTCGGTGACAGTCGAATAGGCACGCGGTGCAGTAGAAAAGAGGAGAAGGCTGGAACGTTTACTTGGCCGTAACGCGGCAGGTGGTATCGGCGGCTGGGCTGTTTTTGAGGGGGGAGACCGGCCGCGGTGCGCGTACTGATTGTAGACGATGAACCGGCGTTGCATGAATCCTACCGGCAGGCATTTAGCCGGCCTGCGGACAATCAGATCTTGTCGACCATGGCAGCAGAGCTGTTCGACGGCCCCCGTGAAGGCCTTGGATCGGATGAAGCCGCGGCCGCGCTGGAGTTCGTTCACGTCACCCAAGGGCTCGACGCGGTTACGGCAGTTGAGGAGGCGGTCAACGCAGGGGACGGGTTTGCCGTTGCCTTCATCGATGTCCGCATGCCGCCCGGTATCGACGGGAAGGAAACGGCCGCCCGCATCCGCGCGCTCGATCCCGACGTCAACCTGGTGATCGTAACCGGCTTTTCGGACTTCAACCCGTCCGACATCTTTCGCGCGGCGGGCCCTGCAGACAAGATCTTCTACATCGCAAAGCCATTTGAGGCAGTAGAGGTCGTCCAGACCGCGACCGCACTCGCCCGGCGATGGCAACTGGACCGCGAGCTGGCCGAGACGCGCGCCGCGCTCGCCGAAAAGGTTGTTCAGCTGGAAGCCCAAGCGCTCGAAGTGGCGGCAAACGAGAGCAAGGCCGCGCATGTCGCCAGCCACGACCCTTTGACCGACGCGCCCAACCGGTTCGCGTTCCTGCGGGCGCTTAGCGAGCGCGTCGGCAAGCCGGGTTGCTTCGCGGTGGCAATGCTGGACCTGGATCGGTTCAAGCTCATCAACGACACCTTCGGCCATTTCGTGGGTGACGAGGTGATCCGCATCGTGTGCGAGCGCCTGACCGAACAGCTCGGCGACGCCGGGATGGTCGCCCGGTTGGGCGGCGATGAATTCGGGTTGCTGATGTCTGTCTCGGGCGAGGACGAGGCCGTCATGCGCTGCGAACTGCTGCTGCGCGGCTGCACGGGCGCATTCAGCATCCTTGGACAGCCCGTGCAGAACGGCGCCTCGATCGGGGTCACGGTTGCCGATGCCGAGCATGTCCACGACCCCGTAGACCTGATGCGCCGCAGCGACCTCGCCCTTAATCGGGCCAAGCAGTCCGGCCGTGGCGTTGTGCGCGTGTTTGACGAAAACATGGATGAATCGGAGCGCTTTCGCCGCCAGGTTGAGACCGGCCTTGAGCAGGCGATGGACGATGGCGAACTGACCCTGGTCTACCAGCCGATCTACGCGCGCCGCGGACGGGATGTGGTGGCCTTCGAAGCGCTGCTGCGCTGGTGCAGCCCGAAGCATGGCATGATCTCGCCAAAGATGTTCATCCCGATTGCCGAGGAGAGTGGGCTGATCCACGCGCTCGGTGACTGGGTCTTGGAAGAGGCATTGCAGGCGGTGAAGCGCTGGCCACGCCAGTTCGTCTCCGTGAACTTCTCGCCGCGGCAGTTCCGGCGGCCGAATTTCGTGCCGCATCTGCTGGCGCAGGTCCAGCGGGCCGGAGTCTCTCCCACCCAGCTGCAGATCGAGATCCCCGAGACCGCGCTGACCGGCGATGTCGAACGCGCGGCGGAGACACTCTATCGGCTGCGCCAGATGGGCTTTCGCGTTGCCATCGATAATTTCGGCACCGGCTATTCCAGCCTCTACAACATCCGGATTTTTCCCGTCGATACCCTCAAGGTCGACAAGAGTTTCGTGGACGGGATGGGGCGCGAGCGGGAGTCGGCTGCGATCGTCGACTCCATCATCCAACTCGGCCGTTCGCTGGAGCTGGAAGTCGTGGCCGTAGGGATCGACACGGAAACCCGCTTGCGGGCACTTCAGCTGGCGGGATGCTCCCAGATCCAGGGCGATCATCTCTCGCCCCCCTTGGTTCTGGATGATGCGGTGGTCCTGGCCCTTGGGGGTGATGTCGACGAGCCGCAGCCCCCCTGCTCGCCGGACGGCCCGATGCCGGGTACCGGCGCCTCCGTCTGATGGCGCGCCCCCGGCGCGCGCACCGGTGGCGGCATCGCTTGCCCTGGGGCGGGGCGGCGTCGCTGTCTGCCAAGCTGGTGTGGATCCTGACCGGGATCGGCATGGCGGGGACGCTTGGCATCGCGCTCATGCTGACCCTTGTCCTCACACCCGGCTTTCGGCAGCTGGAGGAGCAGGCGATCAACCGTGAAGTCGATCGCGCCGCTACCGCTCTCGACACCCTGCGGCTGCAGGCGGAGGCGGCGGCGATCGCGAAGCGGCAACTCTGGCAAGAGGGGACCCGCTTGGCCCCCGGGACCGATCGCACGGCGGATGCGCTGGCCGACATCGACCCGGAAGCTGTCCTGCGAGGCGCAGACGCTGGCAGCTTCTTCCGGTGGAGAGAGGGGATTCTGAGCGCCGTGGGGATCGCGCGAGTGACCTCCCGTGCCGTGGGGGCAGCCAACTATGTCGCCGTCTCTCAACCGCTGGGCGAGGCGCAGATCCGCCAGCGGCTTCAGCGAGAAACACGGTTGCTTCCGATGAATGCGGATATGCCAAGCGTAAGGCGATCCGGCAGCGAGCTCGATCTGCGGGTGCCGCTCCTCGGCTGGGACGGTCGTCCGGCTGCGGCAATTGCGTTCCCGATCGACCGCAGCCTCTGGGCGCTTGGCGGAAAACTGCTGATATACGCGGCGGCCGGCGTCACCGCACTCGTGCTCCTTTTGCTGATCATCCTGCGGGGCATCTTCCACCGGCTGGTGCTGCGGCGCTTGCATCTGCTCGAGCGGCATATGCGCGAGGTCGGTGATTCCGGGGCGATGACGACCTTGCCGGACCCGGTTACCGAGGACGAGATCGGCGCGTTGGTGCAGAGTTTCAACGCGATGCTGGGGCAACTCGCCAGCCTGCGCGAGCAGGTCGAGGTCCAGTCATTCCGCCTTGGCCAGATCGAAAGCGCCGAAGCGGCGATGCACAACGTGCGGAACGCGCTCAATCCGATCAGCACCATCCTGTCCAAGGGGCTCGGGCAAGTTCTGCCTGTCGAGCCCGCGATCGTTGACCGGGCACTGGAGGAGCTGGGGGCTGTCGACACCGATCCGGAACGGCGTGACCGGCTCGCAGCATTCCTCCGTGCAGCGCTTGCGGCCGAGCGCAGCGCGCGTGCCGAGCGGCTCTCACAGCTGGAGATGGGGCGCGACGCGTTGCAGAACGTCCTGGAAATCATTGGCAGCCGCTCGCAGCGGACCCAGGATCGCGCGCCGCTGGAGGTTTGCGACGTGACCCAGTTGATAGCGCGCAACGGCGCGATCGCGCGCTATTCGCGCGAGCTATCGATCGCCACCGTATTCCCTTCGCGCGTCTGCCTGGTGCGGGCCAATCGCGTGATCCTGAGCCAGGTGATCGGCAACTTGTTCTCCAATGCCGCAGAGTCCATCGCGGCATCCCAGAACTCCGGCGGCACCATCCGCGTCTCGATCGCCGAGCGGGAAGGGCAGGTTGAGGTGGCGATCCGCGACAATGGCGAGGGCTTCGACCCGGCCGATGCACCCCGCCTCTTCCAGCGCGGCTTCTCGACCCGCAAGAGCCGTTCGGGCGGCTTGGGGCTGCACTGGTGCGCGACGTCGATGATGGCGATGGGCGGCGCCCTTCGCCTTGAGAGCGAAGGTCCAGGGCGGGGCGCGCGGGCCGTCCTGACGCTGCAGGCGGGCACTGCCGAGGCTTCGTCGGAAATCGCCGCCTGATCCGCTGAGTGCCTGTCGCGCCTTCCGCGATTTTGGTAGAAGCTGGACCGCGACAGGATATGCCGCACTCCGCGTGGTGCGGTCGCGCCGCCGGCGTGGGCCGGCGCAGCGAGGAAGGAACGCAAGGTGTCAGCGATCTCCAAGGTGGGCTGGGCAGCGCTCGCGCTGCTCGCGGCGGTGGCACTGGGCGTCGTCGCCTTTGCCCGCGGCGAGTCGGTCAATGCGCTGTGGATCGTGGTGGCGGCGGTGGCGATCTACCTGATCGCCTATCGCTTCTACGCGCTCTACATCGCGCGCCACGTCCTGCGGCTGGATACCGCCCGCAAGACCCCCGCAGTCCGGCGCGCGGATGGGCTGGATTATGTCCAGACCAATCGCAACGTCCTGTTCGGCCACCATTTCGCAGCCATCGCGGGGGCCGGGCCGCTGGTAGGGCCGGTGCTTGCGGCGCAAATGGGCTATTTGCCTGGAACATTGTGGATCCTGGCGGGCGTGGTGCTCGCCGGGGCGGTGCAGGATTTCATGATCCTGGTCATCTCGATGCGCCGCGACGGCAAGTCGCTGGGCGAACTGATCCGGATGGAGATGGGGCCCGTGCCGGGGACCATCGCGCTGTTCGGCGCCTTCATGATCATGGTGATCATCCTGGCGGTGCTGGCGCTGATCGTCGTCCGGGCGCTGGCGGACAGCCCGTGGGGAATGTTCACCGTCGCCGCCACCGTGCCGCTGGCGATCCTGATGGGCATCTACACGCGCTGGTTCCGGCCCGGTAAGATCGGCGAAGTCTCAATCCTGGGCTTCATCGGCCTGATCCTCGCGATCGTCTATGGCGGGCAGGTTGCGGCCTCGCCCAGCCTTGCGCCCCTGTTCACCTTCTCCGCGACCCAGCTGTGCTGGATCCTGATCGGCTATGGTGCCGTCGCCTCGGTCCTGCCGGTGTGGCTGTTGCTGGCGCCGCGCGACTATCTGTCCACGTTCCTCAAGATCGGGGCGATCGCCGCGCTCGCCATCGGCATTGCCATCATGGCGCCGCCGCTGCGCATGCCCGCCATCACCCAGTTCATGGACGGCAGCGGCCCGGTGTGGTCGGGCGGGCTCTTCCCGTTCCTGTTCATCACCATTGCCTGTGGCGCCGTTTCAGGGTTCCACGCCCTGATCTCCAGCGGCACGACCCCCAAGCTGATCGCGAGCGAGGGCGACGCCGCCTTCATCGGCTATGGCGCCATGCTGATGGAGAGCTTCGTTGCGATCATGGCGCTGGTGGGTGCCTCGATCCTCGACCCCGGCATCTATTTCGCGATGAACAGCCCGGCTGCGGTCCTGGGGCCCGACATCCATTCGGCAGCGTCCGCAGTCAGCGCGATGGGCTTTCCTATCACCGCCGAGACGTTGGCGCAGACGGCGCACGATGTGGGGGAGACGACCATCGTCTCACGCACCGGTGGCGCGCCGACGCTGGCAGTGGCGATGGCGCAGATCTTCAGCCACGTCATCGGCGGTCAGGCGATGATGGCCTTCTGGTATCACTTCGCCATCCTGTTCGAGGCGCTGTTCATCCTGACCGCGGTAGACGCGGGCACCCGCGCCGGACGCTTCATGCTGCAGGACCTGATCGGGTTGGCCGTGCCGGGATTCCGCGATTCTTCCGCCATCGTCCCGGGCATGATCGCGACCGCGCTGTGCGTCTCCGCCTGGGGCTTCTTCCTCTACCAGGGCGTGACGGATCCGCTCGGCGGCGTGAACACGCTGTGGCCGCTGTTCGGCATTTCCAACCAGATGCTGGCCGCAGTGGCGCTGGTGCTGGCGACGGTGGTGCTGTTCCGCATGAAGCAGCAGCGCTTCGCCTGGGTGACGATGGTGCCGGCGGCGTGGCTGCTGGTGTGCACGGGCACCGCCGGGCTCCTCAAGCTGTTCTCGGCAGACCCGCGCGTCGGCTTCCTGGCGCATGCCGCCGGCTATGCGACGGCGATGGCCCGGGGCGAGGTGCTCGCACCGGCCGCGTCGATGGAGGAGATGCGCCGGATCGTGTTCAACGACCGGATCGACGCCGCCTTGTGCGCGATCTTCCTGGCGGTGGTGTTCTCGATCCTGTTCTACGGCGTCCGTTCCTGCCTGGACGCGCGCCGGAACCCGCGGCCGAGCGTGACCGAAATTCCGCCGGCGATCGCGCCGGTCGAGGTGGCGGGATGAGCCGCCTCACCGCCATCGCCCGCCGATTGCGGGAGACTGCGCACCTGATGGTCGGGATGCCGCCCTACGACGGCTATTGCCGGCACATGGACGAACATCATCCCGACCGGCCCAGGATGAGCGAGGCGGAGTTCTTCCGCGATCGGCAGCAGGCCCGCTATGGCGGCAAGAACGGCGGGCGCTGCTGCTAGCCGGGCGTTCGGCGGCCGACATGGGTTG
The DNA here is from genome assembly GCF_049311085.1 of Sphingomonas sp. 3-13AW. Lineage (NCBI taxonomy): Bacteria > Pseudomonadati > Pseudomonadota > Alphaproteobacteria > Sphingomonadales > Sphingomonadaceae > Sphingomonas > Sphingomonas sp. 3-13AW. The sequence goes on from NZ_JASNVZ010000035.1 coordinate 14,240, forward strand.
AGCCTGACGGGGAAGCGTGTAGGGCCGCACGCCCATGTCGCACGCTGCTCCCCCCGCTCTCGGCCTTGATTTCGGCACCACCAACTCTGTCGCGGCCGTCGCACGCGGCGAGGAGGCGGAACTGGTGATGCTCGATGCCCCCGGCGGCCGCGATGCCGTGTTCCGGTCGGCATTATGCTTCTGGCAGGACGAGGAAGTCCGCGGCGCGGTCGCGTCGGAAGCGGGCCCTTGGGCGATTGCCGAATATCTCGAATATCCCGAAGGAAGCCGCTTCCTTCAATCCTTCAAGTCGGTCGCGGCCAGCACTGCGTTCGAACATGCGACCGTGTTCGACCGGCGCTATCGATTCGAGGAGCTCGGGCAGCTGTTCCTGGAAAAGCTCGCCAGCCGCGCCGGCGGGGCGTTCGACGGCATCGGCCGCGTCGTGGTCGGCCGGCCGGTCGAATATGCCGGCGCCCGTCCGGACGTCGCGCTAGCCCGCACCCGCTATGACGCGATGTTCGCGGCGTTGGGGGCGGAAGTCCATTATGTCTATGAGCCGGTCGGCGCGGCGTTCAGCTATGCGTCGCGGATTGCCGAGCCGGCCACGATCCTGGTCGCCGACTTCGGCGGCGGCACCAGCGACTTTTCGGTCGTGCGGGTGGCAGCGCCGGGCGCTGCGCGCCGGTGCGAGCCGCTCGGCCATGCCGGCGTCGGCATCGCCGGCGATCGCTTCGACTATCGGCTCCTCAACCACCTGGTCATGCCGCTGCTGGGCAAGGGAAGCAGCTATCGCTCCTTCGACAAGGTGCTGGAGATCCCGCGCGGCTATTTCGCCGACTTTGCCGACTGGTCGCGGCTGGCACTCATGCGGAATCGCCGCACGCTCGCCGAACTCGACAAGCTGCGGCGCAGCGCGCTCGATCCCGATGCGATCGGGCGGATGATCGCGGTGATCGAGGAGGAGCAGGGCTTCCGCCTCTATGACGCCGTCGCGCGGGTAAAGCGCGACCTCTCCGCAGCCGAGACCGCCCAGTTCCGCTTTGCGGGCGGCGGCCTCAGCATCGAGGCCGAGGTGACGCGCGAACAGTTTGAGGCGTGGATCGCGCCAGACGTCGCGCGGATCGAAGCCGCGGTGGACCAGGCGCTCGTGGCCGCGGGCGTGCTACCCGCCGCCATCGATCGCGTGTTCCTCACCGGCGGCACTTCGCTGACGCCGCGCATCCGGCGGCTGTTCAGCGAACGGTTCGGAGAGGACCGGATCGCGTCCGGCGGAGAACTCACCTCGATCGCCCATGGTCTCGCGCTGATCGGCGAGCAGGAGGATGTTGCCGCCTGGGCCGCGTGATTACGCCTGTTCTTTGCCTCGACAAGATACGGCAGCATTTCCGGTAGAAGATCGGCACTACGCGGCTATGATCGACTTCGGGGAGCCGGGGGCGGCCATCCCGTAGGGCGGGGGCATCATGGAGCAGCGGGCAGGCACAGTGTCGTCGCCGGGACGCGGAACACGGCACCAGGCCAGCTTCCCCGTCCGAAACAAGATCGCCCGCGTCGCGTGGGGCCTGTGCTGGCTATTGCTCGCGCGCTGGACGCCACCGGCAATGCATGGCTGGCGCTGCTGGCTGCTGCGCCTGTGGGGGGCGAAGATCGGTGCCCATGCGCGGATCTATGCCTCCGTGCGGATCTGGCATCCTGCCAATCTGCAGGTGGGGGAGGGTTCGCTGCTCGGGCCGCGGGTGCGGTGCTACAATCAGGGGCGGATCTCGATCGGCCGCTCGGTGGTGATTTCCCAGGACGCGAGCCTGTGCGCGAGCACGCACGACGTCGTCGACCCGCTGTTCCCCCTCCTCCTGCGGCCCATCCATATCGAGGACCATGCCTGGATCGCGGCGGAAGCATTTGTCGGCCCGGGCGTTCGTGTCGGCACCGGCGCAGTGCTGGGGGCGCGTGCGGTAGCGATGCGGGACCTGGTGCCGTGGACCTTCTTCTCCGGCAATCCTGCGGAACCATTGAAGGCGCGTCCTCCACTTTAACCAAATAGGTATGTTTCCGCTTTCCTAATCGGGAAAACTAGGTTCACAACTTCCGGGCATTCAGCTTCGGAGGTGCCCATGTCGTCATCCATACCCATTGATGTCCCCGCGACCTTTGTGCCGGCGGTGGGGCTTTCGTTCGGCCGCCCGGGGACGGAGGCGGTGTTTGTCGACGCGGCGAACCCGATTCCAGTCCGGCTGACGCACGCGGCTGCGGCAGCGCCGCTGGCCGGCACGGCAACCAGCTCTATCCGGGTCGGGCCCTTCCTTCCGGAGCCGGGTCGACCGATCCACCTGACGCTTTCGGGGACATGGAGCGGCAGGGCCACCCTGCTGCGCTCTGTCGATGGCGGCGCCACCGCAGAGCCGCTGACGCTGGCCGGAGCCCCCTGGGGCATCTTCACCGCTAACGCCAATGAACCGGTTGCAGAGGAAAGCGTGGCCGGCACCGGCTATTATCTGGACTTCGCGCTTGCCAGCGGCACGATCGCCTATCGGGTGGCACAATGAGCGCGGACCTGCTCGCCCGTGGGCTTGGGGTACAGGCGCGCGCGGCTGCCCGTCGCAGCGCGCGGCACGGCGCGATCCGGTCGGCTGCAGCCGCGCCGCAGGGGCCGCTGCCGGGGTTCTCGCTCAGTCCGGAACTGCCGATCCTCACCATCACCGACGCAGCTACGACCACCATCGCCGCTGCCGTTCGGGTAACCGCAACCAGCGCCGCATTCCGCATTACCGGCACGCCGGTCATCCCTGTCGTGGCGGACCCGTCGGCGCTGGGCGGCTCGGATGGGGCGGGGGGGACCGGCTATGGCAGGCCGATCCAGTGGGAGTGGATGAGCGACGCGGCGCAGCTGGAACTGCTGGTGCTGAAGCACAACGCCCTGTTCGACCTGTTCGTGGACGGGCGCCTGATCCAGGAAGGCGCATTCAGTACCCCCGCCACCGGCGATCGCCGCCTGCTCAAGCTCGACTGGAGCGGTGGTCCGGATCCGCGCCGGCCGCGCCATTACCGGATCACGGGTACCAACCTGCTGTTCGGCGGGCTGTTCCTCGACTCCGCGGGCAGCGCCTGGGCTCCGGGCGACCGTCTCGGCCGCGGGCTGATCGCGTTCCTGGGTGACAGCTACAGCCAGGGCACCGGCGCGCCTTCGGTGGCGCGCAGCTGGGCGGCGGCCGCCGCGGGACAGTTGCAGATGGACGCGTGGAGCGACGGTGTTGGCGGCGCCGGCTGGAACAGCGCGGGCGCGAACGCTCCGGTGGCGCGGGTGGCAAAGGGCATTGCCGCGCTCACCCGCGCGCCCGACATCGTCGTCACCGCATTGGGGTACAATGATGGCGGAGCCGATGCGGCGGGTCTGGCGAACCTGCGGATGCGCTACGACGCGACCGTGGCGGCGATCCGTGCCGCCTGGCCGGAGGCGTCGCTCGTGACGCTGGGGCCGTGGACGCCGCTTGGCGCGACGCCGGCGCTGGGCAGCATCCGGGCCGCGTTGATGCAGGCTGCCGCCGCCGGCCGCAGCCCGTTCGTGGACGTCGAGAACCTCGTCGGCGTCGGCAACCGGGGCATCTATACCGGCGCCGACAATGTGCACCCCACGGGCGCCGGGCACCTCTACCTCGGCCGGCGGATCGGTCAGGCGGTGGCGGCCGCTCTCGCCTAGGCGGCACGGTCGCCAAATCGCTGCGCGTTCGCCGGCAGGCCCCAGGTCAGCCGGCGGACGTCGCCAGGGCGGGGCGCGCGTCCGCGAAAACGGCGTCGATGCGCCGCGACGCAGGCGGCGGCGAAATAATAGGTGAGCAGCGAGGACTCGATTGCGAGGAAGCTGCCGGACAGTGCGGTGGAAAGGAGCAGGTACATCAGCGCCGCCGCGGCTTCCCGCGCGCCTGCCGCGGCCAGTGCTGCAACCCCGCAAAGGCCCGCCGCCAACGCCGCGAGGCCGAACACGCCGAAGTAGAGCAGGAATTCATAAACGCCGTTGGTGATCTTGGGCTCGCCGGTTTCCAGGGCGTAGCCGGTCTCTTTCGCAACCAGTTCGTTCGCCCCGATCGCGATGCCGGCCGGATTGGCAGCGACCGTCGCGGCGAGCGGCACGAGCGGTGTCAGCGTTCGCCGATAGCTGGATGACTCCGAACGGACCCGGCTGTCGTTGTGAAGGCGGTCGCCGATTGCGGTCCCCTGCAGCGCCACTACCGAAAGCCCAAGCAGGGCCAGCGCCAGGCACTCCCGGATCGAGCGCCCGAGCAGCAGCAACCCGATTGCCCCCGCCAGCACCAGAAGGGCCAGCGACTTCGTCAGCAGGACCGCCGCCAGCAGCACGGCAACCGCACGGACCGGGCGTCGGTGCTGCAGAAAGTCGATGAACGCCAGCGTCCCCAGCACCCGTCCGCACATCGAGGGTTCGTAGTACAAGCCGATTGCGCGCACGCCCCAGCCCGGCGTCACCCGCACATATCCATGTGCCAGGTCGAGCCCCAGGAAGGGCGCAATGGCCTCGAACCCGGCGGTGCTGCCGGCAAGGCCCGCCAGCAGCCATTGTACCGCGGCCACCGCCACGATCGTGAGCGCCAGGGGGAAGGCGCCGGTAAGCTGCAACGGCCGTTCGCTGACGAATGCCAGCGTGATCAGCACGACCGATCCCGACCACAAGGCGTAGGATTGCAGGAATTCGGAGGCCGGTGGCAGGAGCTTCGCGTCCAGGAGCGTCGCACCCTGGAACACCAGCAGCGGCCACAACAACAGGGTTGCGGCGACAACCAACGGAAGCAGCCGCACCCGCACCTGGCGCAGCGACGTCAGCACCACCAGCGCTGCGACCACGCCGCCGATGGTGATGGCGTAGCCGCCGACCGGCACCAACCGGACGTAGAGGCCGAGGATGCTCAACGCCGCCAAGCCATGAAACGCCGTTGCGTCCCGAACAGGCGCGCGCATCACCGCGGCATCCCGCGCGGTGGTGCTGCCGTCAGCAGTTTGAACAGCATGGAATGAAGCGATCTTCGCGCGACACTAAGTGCGACCTTCCACATCGGGAGATCGAGCACCCTGCGCTGGATCGCGGCGGCCTCGCGGATGAGCAGCCGCTTGTTGGCGGACATGGCCCCGGCCTCGAAGACGTTGATGCCGATGGTCTCGGCAATGCTCTCCATCCGCGCACCGGCCGACACCATTCGGGCGAGCGCGTCATAGTCCCCGCACACGCGAAACCCTGGGTCGAAGTGGTAGGCGAGGTGAAGAGTGCGCCGGACGAACGTCGCCTGATGCAGCCCGGGCTGGCCGTGCCAGACATAGGATGGCGGCTTCACATGGCGCGTCACCATGCGCCCGCCGAACGCCATCAGCGACCCGAAGAACGCGATGTCCGGATCTCCACGCGCAGTCATCGCCCGGGTCGCCCGCGCCAGGGAGTCCGGCGCCAGCAGCCGGTCGCCCGCGTTGAGGAACAGCAGGTGCTCACCCAGCGCCAGCCGGAGACCCTTGTTCATCGCATCGTAAATGCCGCCGTCGGGCTCCGAGACGCCGCGTGCGGTCCCGGCTGCCAGCAGCGCCTGTACGGCCGGGCGGGTGGCGTCGGTAGATGCGCCATCGATCACGATCCATTCGAAGCCGCGGAATGCCTGTTCCGCGAGCGATGCGCGAGTCCGCTCCAGGCCGGGCAGGTCGTTTCGCACGACCGTGACGATCGAGAAGCGCGGCGGGGCCTTTTCGGTCATGCCGCCGCCCGCGCATTGGCGACGCCCAGCGCCGCGTCATACACCCGCAGATAGGCGTCCAGCATCGCCGATCCCGACCATATCCGCCGTGCCCTGCGCGCGACCTCTGCATGGGTCGCCCCGCCATAGAGCGTGGCTTCGCGGCCGGCGCGAACCAGTGCAAGCGCCTCGGCAGGCGACTGCACGCAACGTCCGCCGACCTGCGCCAGCATCTCGTGTGCCGCCGCAGACGGGTAGGCGAGGACATAGCAGCCCGCGCTCAACGCCTCGATGACGGTCAGCGGCGCGTTGTCCATGCGGGAGGTGAACAACAGCCCGCGCGCCTGTCCGTAGAGCGCCGCCAGGGTGGCGCGGGATCGGACTTCGCCATGATCGACCGCCGCGATATCCCGGAACGGATTGCTCCGCCCGATGAGGCCCAGGGAAACCCCGGGCTCCGCCGCCAGCGCCCGCACCAGCATGGGATCGACCTTCCCAGGGGACGCAAGATCGGAGGCGCAAACCAGATGCCCGTGCCGGGACGAAGCCTCGGAAGCCTCGTTCAGAACCTCCTCAAACTCCCGGTCGAGCGCGTTGGGAATGCACAGGATTTTCAGGCCCGGAAGGACGCTGGCATGGTCCCGGGCGAGGTGGCGGGAAGGGCAGACGATCGTGAGTTGTTCCGACAGCGATCCCAGTGCCTGCTGCCGGTCGCGGCGGACGGTGCGGGAGCGGTCGAACAGCGTAGGCAGATCCCCGAACCGCCGGCTGCCGCATTCGCCGCAGACCCGTTTCCAACCGCTACAATCCCCCACGAAGCCGCAGCGGCCGGTAAGCAACCACCAGTCGTGCGCGGTCATCACCACCGGCTTGCCGCTGTCGCGCAGGACCCGGATGATGGTCGCCCAGCGCAGATACCAGTGATGCGCCGCATGGAGGTGAATGACGTCTGCCCATTCTACGGCTTCCTCCAGCGTGCGGCGGCCGGCAGTGAGCACCTCGCGGCCCAGCAACAGGTGCGCGGCGTGGTTGGCGAGCACGACTCCCCGCGACCCGATCATGGCGATATCGGGCGCCTCGGCGACCTGCGGGTCGGGGGCAATGCCGGAGCCATAACCATAGAGCAGCCGCGGTTGGTGGCCGGCGCTGCGCAGCCGATGGTGGAGATCATAGGCCATGCGCCCGGCGCCGCCCTGGGACGCCCGGATGTTCAGCGCCAGGATGCGCAACGGCGATCGCGTTTTCATCCGCGCCGCCCGCCGGCCAGATCGGAGATTGCCTGAAAAGCGAGGGCTGGCGCGCGTTTCAGTGCCCGCCCGGTCGGACGGCGCAGCAGCGAGCGCACCATGTAGGAAACTGCAGGTCCGGACCGGCCGAAGCGGCTCTCGATTTCTGCCAGCGTCCAAAGATGTTCGGCTGCAACATAGCGGCGCTCTGCCGTACTGGACGGGGTCTCCAACGCCCGGCGATGAACCGCCGCATGTCCGGCCGCAACCGCGCCGGCGGAGTTGGTGATGCGGGGGTGGTCCCCCACGTCCAGAAAGGTAAGCGGCTCCGGTACGAAGGCGATGCCACCGCTTGCTGAGCCGCAGCCACAATTCCCAGTCCTGGCAACTCGGCAGGTCGGGGTCGAACCCGCCCACCGCACGGAAGGCGTCGGTACGAACGCACACGGCGGAGCAGCTGCCCACGAAGTTCCAGCCGGCGAGCGCAACCGACAGTGGCCACCGCCCGGGGGGAGCCCGGCCGACGACCCCGCGTGCGCGGGTCGCCGGGCCTGCGGGCGCGCTCGCGCCGCAGCGGACGCGTTGCGCCCGATTGTACGACAGCACGACGCCCGGGGTGTGGAATGCCGCGCGGTGCGCCGCCAACCGGTGCGGCGCCCACCAATCGTCCGAATCCAGAAAGGCGATCAGCTCGCCCTTCGCTCCTTCTGCGCCCAGGTTGCGGGCACGGGCGGCACCGCTCCCGTGGTCGCAGCGCAACAGGCGCGCGTCGGGCGTGCGTTCCACCAGCGCCGCGATCCGTTCGGCTTCGGCGGGGGAGGAGCCGTCATCCGCCACGATCACTTCGATCGTTCGCTCGGACTGGGCGGTGACGCTCGCGAGCGCACGTTCGAGCTTGTCCGCGCGATTGCGCGTCGGAATGATGACCGAGATCATGGCGTGCCCGCCGCCGGCTGGCCGCCGGGACCAGAGGGGAGGCGGGGCAGGCGTATTCGAACGCCGTCGCGTGCCACGCCGGCCAGCAGCGCCGCGATCGCCACGATCTGGCCAAGCAGCGACGCCAGCAGCACGGCGCGGACCGGCTCCACCTCCGCTTGGTAAAACAGGGCCGCCATACCGACCGTTGTCGCGAGCCCTGCGCCCGCGCTCAGGCAGCGTTGCCATAACTGGTCGCCTCCCAGCGCGGCCATCGAGCAGTGGAGATAGCCGGCAACACAGGCCGTCACGCTCGCGATCAGCAGTGAATGCGGGCGCAGCGAGAGCACGAGACCGACAAGGGTGAAGCCGTGCACGTCGGGCAGCAGCGCTGCGACCGGTCCCAGAAGACCCAGGCCCAGGAGGTTGAGCGCAAAGACGATCGCACCCGAGGCGAATGCCGGGGACAGATCCAGCACACCCCGGCCGCCGTCGTCGTAGTAACGCTTGAGCCGCGCGGTGACGGTGACGGACAGCAGCGCCACTTCGAGTCCGAGGATACGCTGGTAGAGCGCGACCTGCGGCGTCGCCGTATCCCCGCCAAGCGCAGAGACGATCAGGATCGGCGCGTTGAAGGTCGCCGCCGCGAGAAAGATGTCGATCCCGACCAGGCTCGATCGCCGTGCGAGAAGGACAACGCCTGCCAGCGTGCGCCGCCCCGAGCCGCGCAGCAGCATCACCAGGCCCCGCAGCCAGCTTTTCGCGGTTCCGGCGCCCGTGACGGACAGCGCGAACCCCATCAGGGTCGCGATAAGGTAGAGCAACAGCGCAGCGTCGACGCCCATCGGCAACCGTACCGCAACGCAGAGAGCCACCCCCGCGCAAAAGATCAGCGCCGGCGCCGACTCAACCAGAACCGCCCCCGCGACGCGGTCCCGCAGCAGCAGCAAGCAGCGGTTGAGGTTGGCGAGCTGGAACAGGATGTTGGCCGCAAACGCCAGCAGGATCGCGGGGACGGGCAGGCCGGAACGCGCCGCGTAGAACAGCAGCAACGGCAGCAAAAGCACCGTCGCCGTCAGCCGAAAGGCAAGGCTCCACATCACCAGCGTTGCCACCGGGCTGCCGCGATGGGCGCGGCGAAACTGGTAGCGTCCGAGCCCGAAATCAGCGAGTTGCGCGGCGATGCTCGCGATCGATAGCAGCAGGGAGTAGCGGCCGAACTCCTGCGCGCCCAGCGCCTGGGTGATCAGCAAGAGCGCCATCACCTGCGCGGCGAGCCCAAGCCCCTTGGCAGCAAAACCCCCCGCCGCGTGCGCTGCGCGGCCCATCATGCTGCGCACGTCCCGACCCGGTTTACGAACCCGTCGAGAATGGCCTGCCGGCTCCAGCAGCGTTCGGCGCGCCCTCGGGCGGCAGTGCCCATGGCGGCGGCGCGCTGGCCGTCATCGATCAGGGCGACGATCGCCTCGGCCATGGCAGAGGCGTCGCCGGGGGGCGTGACGAGGCCGCAGCCTTCCACCTCGCGCGCGATGCCGGTGCCCGGCGCGGCGGTCGCCACGATCGGCCGTCCACTCGCCAGCATGTTCGCCAGCTTCGACGGAAGCACCAGGTCCGCCGCCCCCGCCAGCTGAGGCAGCAGGTGCACGCTGGCCAGGCCCAACAGGGCCCCCATATGCTCCGCGGGCTGGAGCGGGTGGAACTGGACATTGGTCAGCCCGGCGGCGCGGGTCTCCAACTGCTCCCGGTGCGGACCTTCGCCGCAAATCACGAACACGATGTCGTCGCGGGGGGCAAGCCGGCGCGCCGCCTCGATCAGGATCTCGATGCCCTGCTTGTTCCCGACGTTTCCCGAATAAAGCGCGACATGCCGGTTCCCCAGGCCCCATTCCGCGCGATAACAGGCGCCGGGCGCCAAGGGCGTGATCCCGTCGATCTCCGCCCAGTTGCGAAACTCCACGACCCGTCCCGGCGCCACCCCCTTCTGCTCGAGCCGCCGGCACATCTGGGGCGAGATGCTGCTCACCACATCGCCGGAGCGCAGCACCGCCCGCTCGAACCCGCGCGCCAGCCGGGGAAGCGGGCCACGGCCGTCGAGCAGGCCCGTCGCAAACGCCGCCTCCACCTCGAAATCCTGGACATGGATCCACAGCCGCGCCCGGGCCATCACTGCTGCCAGCTTCGCGACCGGCACCGATAGCAGCGAGGGCGCGATCGTCAGCACCAGATGAGGGCGGAAGCGCATGGCTGCGGCAAGCATCAGGGGCAGGGCGGCGAGCGCGAAGCTCAGATGATGGACCACCCGGCGCAAACCGGTGGGGTCGCGCGGCACGTAGAGCGGGCAGCGACGCACATCGACGCCCGCATGGTGCTCCCGCCGGTAGCGTGGGCGCAGCTCCGGATCGATGGCCCAGCCGGGATAATAGGGATTGGCGGTGACGAGCCGCACCTCGTGCCCCGCAGCCGCCAGTGCCGCGACGGCGCCCGCGGTATAGGGACCAATTCCAATGGGTTCGGGTGCATGATTGATCCCGAGTACGAGGATCCTCATGCCGGCACCTGTCGCCGATAATCGACGTACACTTGGGCGATGCCCTGGCGCAGGCCGATCCGCGGGTGCCAGCCGGTCGCGCGAAGGCGGCTGCTGTCGAGCAGCTTGCGGGGCGTGCCGTCGGGCTTGCTGGTGTCGTGGACGATGTCACCGGCGAAGCCCACGACGTCCGCGACCATGCGAGCGAGGTCGAGGATGGAGATCTCCTCGCCCGAACCGATGTTCACATGCGGCTCCTGCGAATAATGCTTCATCAGGTGCACGCAGGCGTCGGCGAGATCGTCGACGTGCAGGAACTCCCGCCTGGGCGTGCCGCTTCCCCAGATCTCCAGCGCGGCGGCGCCTTCCCGCTTCGCTGTGTCAGCCTTGCGGATCAGCGCGGGCAGGACATGGCTCGATTGCAGGTCGAAATTGTCGCCGGGACCATAGAGGTTGGTGGGCATCACCGCGATGAAGTCGCACCCATGCTGGCGCCGATACGCCTGGCACAGCTTGATGCCGGCGATCTTCGCGACGGCGTACCATTGGTTGGTCGGCTCGAGCGCACCGGTCAGGAGCGCGTCCTCTGCAATCGGCTGCTCCGTCAGCCTCGGGTAGATGCAACTCGATCCCAACAGCATCAGCTTGGCCACCCCATTTCTGCGGGCGGCCTCGACCACGTTGGCCTCGATGAGCAGGTTGTCGTAGAGAAAGTCAGCCGGCGACCGTTCGTTGGCGAGGATGCCGCCGACCTTGGCCGCGGCCAGAAAGATCACGTCCGGGCGGTGCGTTGCGGTCCACGCCTCGACGGCGTGCTGGCGGCGCAGGTCCAGTTCGGCACGGGGCGCGGTCAGGATCGTGCAGCCTTCGCTGGCCAGCCGTCGCACCAGCGCGGACCCGACCATCCCGCGATCGCCGGCAATCCACACCCGCTTGCCGGCGAGAGGGAAGGGGTCACTCGGCACAGCAACGCTGCTCCCGAGCGACGGCGATCAGGTCCTCACGCACCATTTCGGCGCATAACGCCTCCCAGCAGATCTCGTGGTGCCAGCCCAGTTGCTCGCGCGCCTTCCTGGGATCGCCGATCAGCAGGTCGACCTCGGTCGGCCGGAAGTATCGCGGATCGACTTCCACCAGCACGCGGCCGCTGCGCGCGCAGACCCCGGTTTCCGTCACCCCGGTTCCGCGCCATTCGAGCGGGAGGTCGACCAGATCGAACGCCTTGGCGACGAAATCGCGCACCAGCGTGGCCTCGCCGGTCGCCAGCACATAATCCTCGGCCCAATCCTGCTGCAGCATCATCCACATGCCGCGAACATATTCGCGCGCATGGCCCCAATCCCGCCGCGCATCGAGATTGCCGAGGTAAAGCTTTTCCTGGAGCCCCAGCTTGATCGCGGCCGCGGCGCGCGTGATCTTTCGGGTGACGAACGTCTCGCCGCGCAGTGGGCTCTCATGGTTGAACAGGATGCCGTTGGAGGCGTGCACGCCATAGGCCTCGCGGTAGTTCACCACGATCCAATATGCGTAGAGCTTGGCTGCGGCGTACGGGCTGCGGGGGTAGAAGGGTGTCTTCTCCGACTGGGGTACTTCCTGCACCAGTCCATAGAGTTCGGACGTCGACGCCTGATAGAAGCGGGTCTTGTCGATCAGCTTGAGCAATCGGATCGCTTCCAGCAGCCGTAGGGTGCCGATGGCATCGGCGTTGGCGGTATATTCCGGTGTCTCGAAGCTGACCGCCACGTGGCTCTGCGCCGCGAGATTGTAGATCTCGTCCGGCTGGGTCTCCTGCACCACACGGATCAGGTTGGTGCTGTCGGTCATGTCGCCATAATGGAGGATGAGGCGCGGGTCCTCGACGTGCGGGTCCTGGTACAGATGCTCGATCCGCCCGGTGTTGAAGGACGAGGACCGCCGCTTGATCCCGTGAACGGTGTAGCCCTTCGCGAGGAGCAGCTCGGAAAGATAGGCGCCGTCCTGGCCGGTAATGCCGGTGATCAACGCAGTCTTGGCTGTGGTCACGATCTTCTTCCCCCCTGAGGCGGTGGTCCACCCGTCGGTCGTTTCCGGCGATGTTTCTGATGCGTATCGCCCGGCGTCGGCAGACGGACGGCAGGCGCCACCCCGCCAGGAGCCGCAGCGCCCACCCGGCCGCTCATTCCGCGGCCTGCCGCTGCATTTCGGCGGCCCCGTAGCTGTAGTAGTTGGCGCGGTAATAGCGGTGGCCAACTCCGGCCTTGCGTACGTCGAACTTGGTGAGCACCGCGCCCAGAAGGGCACTTCGCGCGGTCCGTAGCCGGCGCAGCGCCGCTTTGGCGCCGCCGCTGCTGCTGCCCGCCTCGACCACGAACACCGTTCCCTCCGCTCCGGTGGCGAGCATCGGTGCGTCGGCGAGGCCCAGGACCGGCGGTCCATCGAGTACCACCACGTCGAACCGGTCCAGCAGGGCTGCCATCATGGCGGCCATGCCGGGACTGCCGAGCCGTTCCGGCGGGCGGGCCGGGATGTTGCCGGCCGGAAGGATGGCAAAGCCCAGCCCCCCGGGACGCTGAAGCGCGCTATCCAGCGAGGTGCTCCGGACCAGGACTTCGCTCAGGCCGCGATCGTTGGCGATGGTCAGCATGCGATGGAGCGCAGGTCGCCGCAGATCGGCGTCGACCAGCACCACCTGCTTGCCAAGCCGCGCGAGCCCGGCTGCGATCGCGAGGCTGGTCGTGGACTTGCCCTCGCCGGGTTGGCTGCTCGTCACCAGCAGCGTGCGCGGCAGGCCGTGCGGCCTCGCGCCGAGCAGGGCGCCGCTCAGCGCGCTATAGGCCTCGCTCATGGGCGAGCGCGGCTGCTCCATCTGCGCATCCACGGCCCGGGCCAGCGGGATCGCCCCGAGCAGCGGAAGGCCGAGCTTGTCCTCGACCTCTTCCGGCGCCCGGACCGCGTCATCGAGTTGCTCGCGCACCAGGACGGTCGCGACCGCGACGAGCATTCCTGCCGCAAGCGCGGCGAGAAGATTGAGCGCAAGCCGGGGAGAGGCGGGGGACGGTGGCGGCTCCGCCATGTCGACGATCGACAAGTTGTTCGCGCGAATCTCCGCTGCCGCGCTCAGTTCCTTGTACCGTTGGAGCAGCCCGTCATAGAGCGTGCGGTTGGTGTCCGCCTCCCGCGCCAGGATCGTGTAGCGCACGTTGCGATCCTGTTCTTCGAGCGTGTCGCCCTTCAGCGCCTCGACCTGCCCGGCAAGCGCACGCTCCCGGCCCCAGGCCTCCCGATAGCGGTCATAGATCGAGGCCCGGATCGCCTGGGCGATGTCGCCGACCTGTCGATCCAGTTCCGCCTGTCGGGATTGCAGCTGGCGAATGCCGGGATGCCCGCCCAGGTGACGTGCGCGTTCGCGCTGAAGCTCGGCCGCGCCTGCTGCGCGCTGTTCCAGCAGGCGCTCGATCGCCTGGTTTCCCAGCACCTCCGGGATCGTCATGAGCGGCGCGGTCGAGACGGCGCGCCATTTCTCTTCGGCGGAGACCCGCGCCGCGCGCGCGTCGTTGGCGGCGGCGTTGAGCTGGACCAGGCTGGCGCTGGTTACGGAAGCCGGCGCCATTCCGCTGGACCCGTCGATGCCCCCGCCGGTCCGGATCAGCCCCGCCGACCGGGCATAGTCGTTCAGCTCGCGCTCGGACGTCTCCAGCCGGTCCTTGGCCGCGGCCAGTTGGCGCGAGAGGAAGTCGCGGGCATAGGCGGAGCTGTCGAACTTGCGCTGCAGGTTCGTCCGGATGAACTCGCTGGCATAGGTATTGGCGATCCGGGCGGCGAGCACCGGGTCGGGGCTCTCGAACGCGATCTCCACGACGCGGGAGTTGCGCGGCAGGTGGACCGTCAGCTCCGCCTGGAGCAGCCGCAGCGTCGCCTCGCGCCCGGACTTTGCCGTGTCCCCGGAGGGCGCTTTCATCGCGGCGAAGAAGGCGCGGTTGCCGAACAGTTTCAGCCGCTGGGCAACCTGGATCGCGAGCGAGCGGCTGCGCAGCACGTCCGTCTGCGTCTGCAGGAACCGTTCCGCATCGGCATCGTCGGCGACCGGGCGGACCTCGGTCCCTTCGAGGACGCGGTCGGCTTCCTGGTCGATCTGGACGCTCGCCGTCGCGACATAGCGGGGCGGGACCATCCACGTCAGCAGCAGCCCCGCGATCAGCGACCCCGCCAGGATGGCTGCAACGGGGACGAGGTTGCGGCGCAGGACCGTCAACAGCGCCCCGAGATCGAACCGCAGGGTTGCGCGGCCCCGGTCGTTCGCCACGGGCGGGGCCGCTACCGGCCGGGAGTGGGAAAAGGCCAAGCCGAACAATCCTAGAAGACGCGAAACGCGCTGACGATCGGAGCCGTCGTCAGAAAGTCCCGGAAGGCGCCTTTCAGCGCGTCAAAACCGACCACGACGACGTCGCCGCCGATCAGTTCGGGATCGGGCGCGCGGCCGTCGCGAATGGCCTTGAGGTCGAACACGGCGCCTGCGCGGCGGCCGTCGATCATCCGGAAGATCACCACCTCTTGCAGCCGCGCGACCCGCGTCGGGCTGCGCGCGCGGGCAAGCGCCTCCAGCAGGGTGGGCGCACCGGTGATGTCGTACACGCCGGGCATGGTGACATTGCCCTCGACCGTCACCTGCTGCGAAACCGAGGCCGTGACCGCGACCGAGACCTGCGGATCGACGATATACTTCTTGCCAAGCAGCCCGGCGATTTCTGCGGAAAGCTGGTGCGCGGTCTTGCCGCTTGCGTGGACGGTGCCGGCGAGCGGCATCAGGATGTTGCCCGATGCGTCGACCTGCACGTCCCGCGGCGACAGCTCCGGTTCCTGGAACACGGTGATGGCAAGCACGTCGAGCGGGCCGATCCGATAGGCGCTGCGGTTGCTGCCGCGTGCTGGCGGCGGAATCAGCGCATAGGCCTGGGCCCCATGCGGAAGCGCCGCGCGCGGGGACTGGCATGCGGAGGCACAGGCACAGGCGAGGGCGGACAGCATCAGCCGCCACCGGTGCATCACGCCGCATTCTCCGGCCGCAGCGGTTCAGCGCGCGCGGACGCAGGCGGTCGATCCGCCCCGACGTGGCTGCGCGAGCTGCTGCAAAAGAGCATTGTTGCCGGGGCCATATTCGCCAATCACGCAGGTGCTAGCACTACTTTGGCAGAAGCATGAGTTTAGGGATTCCCTCGCCGCTGATTGCGTGATTCATGGGGAGCCAGCTTTGACGGAGGCTGGCGATGGACGAGGACTGGCAGACGGATCTGGAGCGATGG
>NZ_JASNVZ010000036.1:0-26780 GCF_049311085.1 Sphingomonas sp. 3-13AW
GGCGGGCTTTTCGGGCTCGGGCGGGGGGACGCGGATCTGCTGGCCCTCGGCAACGCGGTCGCCCGGCGTGGCGCGGGCGCCGTCGATGCGCAGCTGGCCGGTCCGCGCCCAGCGCGACACGGTGTTGAAGCTGACGTCCGGCAGGTGGCGCTTGAACCAGCGATCCAGGCGGACGCCGTCGTCGTCGGCGCCCACGGTGAACTGACGAACGGCGTTGGGTGTGTCGCTCATGCCGCGATCCTTCCGATGGAGAGGCCCGCAAACAGCGCGAGGATCGCGCCGGCGACCGAGGCGGCGACGTACGCCAGCGCCGAGGCGAGCTCGCCCCGCTCGATCATCAGCGCCGCATCGAGCGAAAAGGCCGAAAAAGTGGTGAAGCCGCCGAGCACGCCGACGCCGAGCAGCAGGCGGGCGGGCTCGCCGCCCATTGCTTCGCGTGCGAGGAACGCGACGAGAAGGCCCATGGCAAAGCCGCCGATCAGGTTGACGCCCAGCGTCCCCCAGGGCCAGCCGGAGCCGAGTAGCGTGGTCGCAGCGCGCCCGAACAGGTGACGCAGCCCGGCGCCGACGGCGCCGCCGAGCATGACGAGAAGAAGATTGCCCATGATCGGCTGCGCCTAGCGCATCGGGGCCCGGCTGAACAGGCGGGTGGTGCCGCGTCCGCCTCAAATCCCCTTGTTGAGGACCATGTCGATGTTGGTGCGCGATCCCTCGGGACTGAGGAACAGGACATAGATGCCGCCATCGCGGCCCCGGCTTCCCGCGAGCACATGCTCCCTGCCGTCCAGCTGGTGGCCACTTGCATAGCCGGCCCGGGTGGCGCGGGTGTGATACCAGTCGACCATCTGCGGGAGCGGCGCGTCGACGGTAAAGCTGACGACGCGGAACTGGCACCCGCCGCCCTGGCTTCCGGCGGCTTCGGTAACCTTCGCGGCGGGGTGGAGCGGAATGTCGGGCGGCAGCCGCTTTGCCCAATTGGCATTATAGGTGAGGTTGCGCGTACAATCGACGGGGACCATGCCGCCGCCCTGGGCCACGCCGCCCAGCGACACCGCCCGGCGGGCGGCGTCGCATTGGGGGCAGGCGCCCGCCCGTCTTGCGGGGGGCGCGGCCGCCAGCCGCTCCCCGGGCGCAGCGGGTGGAGTTGCCGACGCTGGCTTCGGCGCTGTTCCCGCCGGTGAGGCGGCGGCGCGGTGAGCCGCGGGGCCGCCCCGCTGGTTGGCCGCCAGCTTTGCAGGATCGACCTTGATGCGGTTGCCGAGGGTGTCGGCGGCATTTTCCGGCACGGTTCCGGCGTCACGCGCGGCCATGTTTCCGGAGTCCGGC
Source organism: Sphingomonas sp. 3-13AW (assembly GCF_049311085.1). NCBI lineage: Bacteria > Pseudomonadati > Pseudomonadota > Alphaproteobacteria > Sphingomonadales > Sphingomonadaceae > Sphingomonas > Sphingomonas sp. 3-13AW. The sequence continues at coordinate 1,327 of NZ_JASNVZ010000036.1, forward strand.
GGGCCCTTGTCACAGGCGGCGACCGCCAGGAGCGAGAGGGCGGCAGCGAGGCACGGCATCCGGCGCATCGGTTTCTCCCACAAGGCAGGAACAGGCCGAAGGTCTGCGAAGATGAAGCGGGTGTAAACCATCTTCGTTCGCGGCCCGGCACCGCCCGTCCCGATCCGGAGCACGTCGGCGGATCCTCAGCGATCCGTCAGCCGCGTGCTCCGGTCGAAGTCGATCAGCGGCGGCGGGGGCCGTTCGCCTCGGCCGTCAGGCGCTTGATCAGGTCTGTTTCCGCCTTGCGATAGGGTGTTCCGTCCGCGCGCAGCACATCGTGGAACCAGATCGTCGGCTCCTCATAGGTATAGGGCTTCTTCCAGCTGTCCCACGGCATGCGGGTCTGGCTCTTGCCGTCGACAAAGCCCCAGTTGAACATCGCGATCTTGTACTGCTTGCCCAGCGGCAGCGAGCCGTCGAAGGTCGATCCGTTCCCGCGCGCCATATATTCGGTGCAGAAGACGGGGCGGCCATAGCTCAGCACTTGCTTGGCCCGCGTCTCGAACTGTTCGGGCCAGTTATAGTCGTGGAAACTGTTGATGTCCGACTGGCTGAGCTGGATGCGCTCGACGGCGTCGAGCGTTTCCGCCTTGTCCCAATGCTCGCCGATCCAGACGCCGCTGGTAAGCGGCTGGACGGGATCGACGCTGCGCGCCCAGTCGAACACCTGGCCGAGCAGGCCGGCGACCAGCGCCGTCTTGTTCGGGGTCGCGGGATAGTTGCCGCCGCCGCCGTTGTTGGGTTCGTTCCAGACGTCCCAGCCGAGCACGCGCTTGTCGTTGGCGAAGGTGCCGACGACGTCCTTCACATAGCCCTCGAGCTTGTCATACTGGCTGGCATCGGCAAGGCGCGCGGCGCCCGGCGACTGCATCCAGCCGGAATTGTGGACGCCCGGGATCGGCGGACGCTGCGGCCCTGCTACGGGATTAGGATCCCAGCAGCTGTCGAACAGCACGAACAGGATGCGGATGTGGTGCTTGTCCGCGATCTGCAGGAACTGGTCCATCCGCTGCTTCAGCCCGGCGGCGTCATTCTCCCACAGCATGTTGTGCAGGTATACGCGCATGACGTTCATGCCCATGTCCTCGGCCCAGCCGAGTTCCTGGTCGATCTGCTGCGGATTGAACGTCTCGGGCTGCCACATCTCGAACTGGTTGATGGCGCCGCGGTTGTTGTAGTTGGCGCCGACCATCCACGGCTGCTTGCCGTACCAGGTCTTTGCCTGCGCGGGCGTCCAGAGATCGCGCGCATCGGCGGGCAGGGCGCCCGCGAAGGTGACGAGGGCGGCGCCGGCGAGCAGCAGAAAACGGTTCATGATGCTGGGTCCCCTGGGCTCAGCGCTGCTGCGGCTGGATGGTCTGGCCAGTGGCCAGGCGGTAGGTCATCGTGTTGCGATAGGTCTGGCCCGGGTCGAGCCGTGCCGAACCGAATCCAGGCTGGTTGACCGTGTCCGGGAACAGCTGCGGCTCCAGAACGATGGCGTCACCACCGCGGTAGATGCGCTTCGCCTTTCCCGTCACGGTGCCGTTGATGAAGTTGCCGGAATAGAATTGCAGGCCGGGCTGGTTGGACCAGAGTTCGAACCCGCGGCCCGAAAGCGGATCGTGGACGCGCGCCATCAGATGCTGGTCGGTTGTGACGCGATCGCCGATCACCCAATTGTGGTCATAGCCGCGGCCATAGACCATCTGGATGTCGCGGGCGTCGCGCACCCGTTCACCCACCTGATGCGGCGTGCGGAAGTCGAAGACCGTGCCGGCGACCGGGCGCAGTTCGCCGGTGGGGATCAGCGTCTCGTCGACCGGGGTGTAGCGCTCTGCCGGGATTTCGAGGATGTGGTTCATCGCGCCGGCGCTCGAACCCTCGCCCGAGAGGTTCCAATAGGCATGGTTCGAGAGGTTGACGACGGTCGGCCGGTCGGTGGTGGCGCGATAGTCGATGGTGAGGGCGTTGTTGTCGTCGAGCGAGTAGGTCGCGTCGACCGTGAGGGTGCCGGGGTAGCCCTGGTCGCCGTCGCGGCTGACGGTGCGCAGCGTCACGGACGGGGTTGCGCCAGACTTCACCGAGACCACGTCCCACACGATCTTGTCGAAGCCGCGGGTGCCGCCGTGGAGTGCGTTGGGCCCGTCATTGACCGGCGTCTGGTAGACCTTGCCATCGAGCGTGAAGCGGCCGCGGGCGATGCGATTGGCGACGCGGCCTACAGTGGCGCCGAAGTATTCTGGCTGCCTGAGGTAACCGGTCATGTCGGGATAGCCGAGGATCACATCCTCCACCCGGCCGTCCCGGTCGGGCATGCGGAGCGATTGCAGGGTCGCACCCCAGGCGATCACCGTCGCCGAGACACCGTGGCTGTTGGTGAGCGTGACCGCCGGGACCGGCTTGCCATCGCTGGTCCGGCCGAAGGTGGAGCGCTTGGCTTCGCCAGCCTGGGCCGCGCCGCCCGTCAAGCTTGCCATGGCCACCGCCGCAAGCACCATCCCTGCCCGACGCATCGCTCTCTCCTCATCTTGCGGCCACCTTCTCCGAATGGCATCCCCACAAGTGTAACGCCTGCAGGAAGCACTGCAAGGTAATTATACGATAATTAAGTTGCGACGTCTGGTCGGGGAGGCGTACGCAGGAAGAAATCAGGCTGGTACAAGCTTGTAAAACCGGGAGGGCGGTACCGAACGTGCAGCAGGAGTTGGGGCGCAACCTTACCTATGGTCTCCAGGAAGTGCTGGGGCGGGCAATTGTTGTTGGGTTCTACAAGGACCGGCCGTTCCCGAACGAGGCGGACATCGTCAAGGAACATGGGGTCAGCCGCTCCGTCACGCGCGAGGCCGTGAAGATGCTGGCGGCCAAGGGCCTGCTCGGCGCGCGCCCCAAGCAGGGCACGTTCGTGCTGCCGCAGGAGTCCTGGAACCTGTTCGACACCGACGTGCTGCGCTGGCTGCTGGAGCGCAAGCTGTCGATCGACCTGCTGCGCCACTTCAACGAGTTGCGCGTCTCCGTCGAGCCCGCCGCCGCGGCACTTGCGGCCCGGCGTGCGGGACCGGATCAGCATGCAGCGATCCGCGCGGGGCTCGACCGGATGCGCGCCGCCGAACTGGGGCGCGACGAGACGCTGGACGCCGACATCGCGTTTCACGTCGCGGTCCTGCGAGCATCGGAAAATCCCTTCTACATCCAGTTCCGCGACGTGGTGGCGACGGCGTTGCGCACCTCGATCCGGTTCACCAACCGGATTGCCGGGCGCTCGGCCAGCATCGAGGACCATGCCGCCGTCTATGAAGCGATCGTCGCGGGGGATGCCGAGGGTGCGCGGCTGGCGATGCACCGGCTGATCGACGATGTGCTGGTGCTGATCGAGCGCGTGGACGAGCGCAACGCACCCGCCTGAGACCGTCGGCGTGGCGCAAGCCGGCCGATCGGGTGGAACCTTCGCGGGGAGACCGCGCTGAACCGGCAATGAAGTCCGGGAGAGCGCAGATGTACGCCGACAGCACGATCGCCAACGATAACCGCACGCCGCGCCCGCGGGGCGAGGGACCGGCGGCGCGCCAGGCGGCAGGCTGGAAGGTCGCGGCTGGCGTGGCGATGGGCGCCGCGGCGGCGGGCCTACTCTATCGCCGTTACGCGAAGGCGCCGATGCACGAGCACGAGGTCGCCTATACCCCGCTCGACACCCCCAAGTCCGTGGCCGAGGGGGTCTGGGTCGTCGATGGTGCGCCGATCGCGGCGATGGGCCTCACCCTGCCGGTGCGGATGACGGTGGTGCGGCTTGCGAACGGCGACCTGCTGCTCCATTCGCCCACCCACTATACCCCCGCCCTTGCAAAGACGCTGGAGGTGCTCGGGAAAATCCGACACCTGGTGGCGCCGAACATCGCCCATTGGACCTTCCTGAAACCGTGGCAGGACGCCTATCCCGATGCCGTCACATGGGCCGTGCCGGGGCTGCGCGACCGCGAGCAGGTCCGCGCGTCAGGCGTGCGGCTCGACCGCGATCTGGGCGATACGCCCCCGGCCGAATGGTCGGGCGAGATGGAGCAGGGCATCATCTCGGGGGCGGCGGGCTTCCAGGAAGCCTATTTCTTCCACAAGCCGTCGCGCACGCTGCTGCTGGTCGACCTGGTGGAGAATCTCCAGCGGGACAAGCTGCCCCCGCTCACCCGCCTGGTCATGGGCGCGGCGGGCGCGACCAACGGCACCACCGCCCGGTATCTGCGCGTCCTGATCCGCTGGAGCCGTGAGGAAGCCGCCGACAAGATCCGCGGCCTTATCGCGCTGGATCCGGAGCGGGTGATCGTCGCCCACGGGGCGATCTTCACCGAGCGGGGAGGCGACCATCTGCGTCATGCCTTTGCCTGGCTGCTCGGCCGGCCGCGGAAGTAGCGCGGCAGGTGCGGCGGTCCGGGGCGGCCGGGTTCGACTATGCTTCCGGAAATCTGTGTTCGTTCCCGAAGTAACATAGATGAATTCCTTGCTCGCGACCTGCCGGTAAGCCGATCCCCTTGTTGGAGGGGAGTGTTGTTGTACGACGGGCATCAAGGCGCAGCGGACCTGCTGGTCCGGCGCTTCGGCAACTATGTGCGTCTGACGTCCGAGGAAGATGCGGCGATCCGCAGAACCCTGGCCGGGCCGCTGCGTCTGGCGAAGGCGCGGCGCGACCTGATCGCCGAGGGTGCCCGCCCGCGCGCGGCGTTCCTCATCGCGTCGGGCTGGGCTTGCCAGTTCAAGACACTGGAGGATGGACGCCGGCAGATCGTCGGCTTCCTGCTGCCCGGGGACATCACGGACCTGAACAAGCTGGTCGTGAACCGGATGGATCATTCCATCGCGGCTGTGACGGAAGTGCGCTACCTGGAGGTGTCGTTCGACGCGTTCCAGCGGCTGGCGGCGGACCATCCGCGCCTTTCAGAGGTGCTGTGGTGGCAGACGCTGGTGAGCCTGTCGGTGCAGCGCGAGTGGACGGCCAACCTTGGGCAGCGGAACGCGCTGGAGCGGCTCGGCAGCCTCCTTTGCGAACTGGCGCTGCGGCTGCGCGCGGTAGGGCTGGGCGGGAAGGAGCGCTACGACCTGCCGTTGACGCAGACCGACCTGGCTGAGGCGACGGGCCTCACGGCGGTGCATGTGAACCGCACTTTGCAGCAGCTGCGCGCCTCGGGCCTCATCAGCCTGTCGGGCAAGGTGTTGCATATCCCCAACTTTGCCGCGCTGCAGAAGGCGTCGCTCTATTCGGCGGACTATCTGCATCGGGACCGGCCCGGCACCTGGCGAGGGGATGCGGTGGCTGGGGCGACCGGCCCCCGTGAGGATCACAGCCTCTGAGGAGGCGCTCCGGGTCGGCCGATTGCGATGCCGTCGCTCAGCTGTGATCGTTAGAATCGATCAATTCCATAGGATTTCGTCACTTCCCTAACGCACCCATCCTCCCTATCTCATTCGCATCCGCAGCATGGAGATTGGGAATGGGAATTATTGGTAGCTCGCTGAAGCCGTTTACGACGCAGGCCTATCGCCAGGGCAAGTTCCTGGAGGTGAGTGACCGCGATGTGGCGGGCAAGTGGGCAGTGTTCTTTTTCTACCCGGCTGACTTCACCTTCGTCTGCCCGACGGAGCTCGAGGACCTGGCCGACAACTATGCTGAGTTCGAGAAGCTGGGCGTGGAAATCTACAGCGTCTCGACCGACACGCACTTCAGCCACAAGGCATGGCACGACACCTCGCCGGCGATCGGCAAGATCCAGTTCACCATGCTGGGCGATGCCGCCGGCACGATCACCAACAACTTCGGCGTGATGCGCGACGGTTCGGGCCTCGCCGACCGCGCGACCTTCGTGGTCGATCCGGAAGGCGTGATCCAGTTCGTCGAGATCACCTCGGAAGGCGTCGGCCGCAATGCCGTCGAGCTTCTGCGCAAGATCAAGGCGGCACAGTATGTCGCAGCGCACCCGGGCGAAGTCTGCCCGGCGAAGTGGGAAGAGGGTGAAACCACGCTCGCTCCCTCGCTCGACCTGGTCGGCAAGATCTAAGTAACCCAGCCCCCTTGGGTAACGAGGCGGCCCGGGGTGAATCCTTTCGCCCTGGGCCGTTTTTGTATCAAGTTTCCGGAGTTTCCCATGCTCGACGCCAATCTGACGCAGCAGCTCAAGGCCTATCTGGTCAACATTCGCGAGCCGATCGAGCTCGTCGCTTCGCTCGGCACCGACGCCAAGTCGCGCGAGCTGGGTGAGCTGCTGAACGAAATCGCCGCACTTTCCGACAAGATCGCCGTTGTCGACGGTGACGATGCGCGCAAGCCCAGCTTCCAGATCCGCCGCACCGGTACCGATATCGGCGTCCGCTTCGCCGGCATCCCGATGGGCCACGAGTTCACCTCGCTGGTGCTGGCACTGCTGCAGGTCGGCGGCCATCCGTCCAAGGCCTCGCAGGACCTGATCGAGCAGATCAAGAACCTGGACGGCGACTTCGCCTTTGAAACCTATTTCTCGCTGTCGTGCCAGAATTGCCCGGACGTGGTGCAGGCGCTGAACCTGATGAGCGTGCTCAACCCGCGCATCAGCAACGTCTCCATCGACGGATCGCTGTTCAAGGACGAGGTCGAGGCCCGCAAGGTGATGGCGGTGCCGACCGTCTACCTGAACGGCGAAGTGTTCGGCCAGGGCCGCATGGAGCTGGAGCAGATCGTCGCCAAGATCGACAGCGGCGCCTCTGCGCGCGCAGCCGAGAAGATCAAGGGCAAGGACGCGTTCGACGTGCTGGTCGTCGGCGGTGGCCCTGCCGGTGCTGCAGCCGCCATCTATGCGGCGCGCAAGGGCATCCGCACGGGCGTCCTGGCCGAGCGCTTTGGTGGTCAGGTGCTCGACACCATGGCGATCGAGAACTTCATCTCGGTCCCGCACACCGAGGGTCCGAAGCTCGCCGCGCATCTGGAGCAGCATGTGAAGGAATATGACGTCGACGTCATGAACCTGCAGCGTGCGACCAAGCTGGTCCCGGCGGCACAGGCCGGCGGCCTGCACCAGGTGCAGCTGGAGAATGGCGCCTCGCTGAAAGCGCGCACCGTGATCCTGTCGACCGGTGCCCGCTGGCGCCAGATGAACGTGCCCGGCGAGGACACGTACAAGAACAAGGGCGTGGCCTATTGCCCGCACTGCGACGGCCCGCTGTTCAAGGGCAAGCGCGTGGCGGTGATCGGCGGCGGCAACTCGGGCGTCGAGGCAGCGATCGACCTCGCCGGGATCGTCGCGCATGTGACGCTGATCGAGTATGACTCCGACCTGCGTGCCGACGCGGTGCTGCAGCGCAAGCTCGCGAGCCTGCCGAACGTCAAGATCATCACCTCGGCCCTCACCACCGAGGTGAAGGGCGACGGCGAGAAGGTCGTCGGCCTGACCTACAAGGACCGCAACCACGGCACGAGCCACGAGATCGCGCTGGAAGGCATCTTCGTTCAGATCGGCCTGGTGCCGAACACGGAGTGGCTGAAGGGTGCGGTCGGCCTGACCCCGCGCGGCGAGATCGAGATCGATCATCGCGGCGAAACCTCGCAGCCCGGCATCTTCGCTGCCGGTGACGCGACCACGGTGCCGTACAAGCAGATCGTGATCGCGATGGGTGAAGGGTCGAAGGCGGCGCTGTCCGCGTTCGACTATCTCATCCGCCTGAGCCCAGCCGAACTGGCCGAAGCCGCCTAAGCGGTAAAGCCCGGGACGAAGAGGCGGCGCGACCCCGGGGTTGCGCCGCCTTTTCGTGTCAGCGGGTCGCCTGGACCTGCGGCTGTGCGTTCGCCACGACCGGCAGCCAGACGGCGGTCGGCGCGCCGGCGTTGTGCTCGATCGTCACGGTCGCCTTCTGGAAGTCGGCGGGTTTGGCGAAGAAGATGTTGGGCACATATTTCTGCGGGTTGCGGTCGTAGAGCGGGAACAGCGTCGACTGGATCTGCACCATGATGCGGTGACCCGGCTGGAACACATGGTTCACGGTCGGCAGGCGGAAGCGATAGCGCTGGACCTTGTTGGCCGGGATCGGCGTCGGCTTTTCAAAGCTGTCGCGATAGCGGCCGCGGAAGATGTCGAGCGCGATCGGCAGCTGATAGCCGCCCATGTTCGGATCCGACGCGACCTCGTCCGGGTAGACGTCGATCAGCTTGACAACGAAGTCGCCGTCGGTGCCGGTGGTGCGGGCGAACAGGTCCGCGATCGGTGCGCCGGAAACGCGGGTGGGGGTGGTCAGCACCTCGGTCTGATAGGTCAGCACGTCGGGCCGGCCGTCGACCGAACGCTGGTCGCTCACCAGCCATTCCTTCCACCGCGCGGAATCGGAGAAGGTCACCGGCCGCGCGAGATACGGCACCGGCTTCTCCGGATCGGAAACATAGCTGTCGGCACCGCCCGCGGGCTTCCCGAACGACAGGCTGTAGTTGCCCTGCAGGTAGAGCGGCGTCAGCGGACGCGCGCAGTCCTTTTCACAGGCCAGCGGCCAGGTGGCCAGCCGGTCCCAGCGGTTGTCGCCGGTGTTGTAGATCAGCACCGGCGGCGCTTCATAGGCAGGCGCATTGTCGCGCAGGTAGCGGTTGAAGAAGGGCAGCAGCACGTCGCGGCGAAACTGGAGCGCGGTGTCGCCGTCCCACTTGAGCGGGCCAAGCGACGAGCCGTCATAATTGACCTGGCTGTGGCGCCACGGGCCCATGACGAGGTGGTTGTTGCCCGCCTTGCCCACGGCCTTGAGCGCTTCCCAGCTCATGATCGCGCCGTACATGTCCTCCTGATCCCACAGGCCCTGGATCCAGAGCGTCGGTACGTTGGAGGGGTTGGCCGCCACCATCTTGTCGAGCGCCTGGCCCTGCCACTCGGCGTCATAGGCCGGATGTTCGGACATGCGCTTCCAGAAGGGCAGCTGGTCGAAGCCCGATTGTTTGGCCCAGGCGCCGGCCGAGCCGATGCGGCGGAACGTCTCATAATCGTCGAGGCCGGTCGAGGGCGGCTGCTGGCCGCGCCCCTTGTAACCGCTCTGCGAGCCGATCCAGCCGATATTGGCCTGCCGGAAGGCGCCATAGTGGAACCAGTCATCGCCCATCCAGCCGTCGATCATGGGGCTCTGCGGGGCGGCGACCTTCAGCGCCGGGTGCGGCCCGAGCAGCGCCATCACCACGGTGAAGCCCTCGTACGAGGAGCCGAGCATGCCGACGCGACCGTTCGATTCCGGCAGGTTCGCCTTGTTCACCAGCCAGTCGATCGTGTCATAGCCGTCGGTGACATGATCGACGTCGGTGCGGTTGAGGGGGCCGATCACCGGGCGCGTGACGACATAATCGCCCTCCGACCCGAACTTGCCGCGGATGTCCTGGAACACGCGGATATAGCCGTCCTTCACGAACACCTCGTCGCCCTGCGGCAACGCGGACAGCATGTTCGGGCTGTCGGTACGCGAGGCGCGGCCGGAGGCGTTGTAGGGCGTGCGGGTCAACAGGATCGGCGCATTGGTCGCGCCCTTCGGCACGATGATGACGGTGTGCAGCTTCACGCCATCGCGCATCGGCACCATGATCTCCCGCCGGTCATAGTCATAGCCGACCTTGGGCATGGTGAAGTTGGCGGGGATATCTCCGGCACTTGCCTGTGCCGGGGCGTTTATCCGGGCCGCGGGCGGGGCCACCTGCGCGGTAAGGGCGGCGAACAGCATCGGGGCAGCGAGCAGGGCGGTGCGCAGGCGCATTGGCATCCTTGGGTGATGCGCCCGAGGAGCAGGGCGCCGGCCCTATCTGTTACCATGTTGTTACATGTGTAAAGTCGTTTGCGGAGGCCCGGCCCGGAATACTGTGCGAACAGCAATTCCGGGCCGTTCTTCTTCCGCTCCTCTGCAGTTCTGCTTCCGCTCGTCTGGGATCAGCGGCGCAGGCGCTCCGCGTGCCATGCGACATGATCGGGCATGAAGGTGGAGATGAAATAATAGCTGTGGTCGTACCCCGACTGCATCCGCAGCGTGAGCGGGATGCCGGCGGCGTCACAGGCATCGCGCAGCAACTCGGGCTGGAGCTGGTCGAGGAAATTGTCGGCGTCCCCCTGATCGACCAGCAGCTCGGGCAGGCGGGCGCCGTCGGCAATCAGCGCGCAGGCGTCATGGGTGCGCCAGGCCGCCAGATTGGTGCCGAGATAGCCCGTCAGCGCCTTTTCGCCCCAGGCGCAGCGCATCGCCGAGGCGATCGGTGCGAAGGCGGAGACGCTGCGGAACCGCTCCGGATTGCGCAGGCCGATGGTAAGCGCACCGTGGCCGCCCATCGAATGACCGGTGATCGACTGCCGCGCCATGTCCGCCACCGGGAACTCGGCGGCGATGAGCGCCGGCAGCTCGTCCTCGATGTAGGAGCGCATGTGGAAGTGCGTCGACCAGGGCGCTTGCGTGGCGTCGAGGTAGAAGCCGGCGCCCTGGCCGAAATCATAACCCTCCGCATCCGGCACGCCTTCGCCACGGGGGGAAGTGTCGGGCGCGACGAAGATCACGCGATGCTCGGCACAGGCGGCGCGGAACTCGCCCTTTTCCGTGACATTGGCGTGGGTGCAGGTGAGGCCGGACAGATACCACAGCACCGGCAGCTGCTCGCCCGGGTCGTGCGCGGGCACGAACACCGAAAAGGTCATCGGCGTGCCCGTGGCGGAAGAGGCGTGGCGATACACGCCCTGGGTGCCGCCATGCGACAGGTTGGTGGAGACGGTTTCGAGAGTCATGGATCGTCTTTCGATCACGCGACGCGGTGCGACGCGCAGAGCTTGTTGCCCGCAGGATCGCGCAAATAGGCGAGGTAGAGCGTGCGCCCCTCGGTGGCCTGGCGGATGCCCGGCGGGTCTTCGATGGCGGTGCCGCCATTCGCCAGACCGGCTGCGTGCCACGCGTCGGCCGCTTCCGGGGATGCGGCGGCAAAGCCGATCGTGCCGCCGTTCGCAGCCGTGGCGGGCTCGCCGTTGATCGGCCGGGTCACCAGGAAGCGGCCGCCGGCGTGCGCATAGACGACGCGGCCCCACGCATCGACGACGCCCGGCGGGATGCCGAGCGCGCCGAGCGCAGCGTCGTAGAACGTCTTGGACGCCGCGATATCATCGGCGCCGACCATGACGTGGCTGAACATCAATAGACCACGACGCTGCGGATGCTCTCACCGGCATGCATCAGGTCGAAGCCCTTGTTGATCTCCTCCAGGGTGAGGACGTGGGTGATCATCGGGTCGATGGCGATCTTGCCGTCCATGTACCAGTCGACGATCTTGGGCACGTCGGTGCGGCCCTTGGCGCCGCCGAACGCAGTGCCGCGCCAGTTGCGGCCGGTCACGAGCTGAAACGGACGGGTGCTGATTTCCTTGCCGGCTTCCGCCACGCCGATGATGATCGAGGTGCCCCAGCCGCGGTGGCATGCCTCCAGCGCGGTGCGCATCACCTCGGTGTTGCCGGTGCAGTCGAAGGTATAGTCCGCACCGCCGTCGGTGAGCGCCAGGATCTCGGCGATCACTTCCTCGCGGCTCTTGCCGCGACCGTCGATGAAGTCGGTCATGCCGAAGCGGCGGCCCCATTCCTCACGGTCCGGGTTGATGTCGACGCCGATGATCTTGTTCGCACCCGCCAGCTTCGCGCCCTGCAGCACGTTGAGGCCGATGCCGCCCAGGCCGAAGACCACGATGTTGTCGCCGACCTGCACCTTGGCAGTGTTCACGACCGCGCCGACGCCGGTCGTCACGCCGCAGCCGATGTAGCAGCTGGTCTGGAACGGCGCGTCCTCACGGATCTTGGCGACGGCGATTTCCGGCAGCACGGTGAAGTTCGAGAAGGTCGAACAGCCCATATAGTGGAAGATCGGCTGGCCCTTGTAGGAAAAGCGGGTGGTGCCGTCCGGCATCAGGCCCTTGCCCTGGGTCGCGCGGATCGCGGTGCACAGGTTGGTCTTGCCCGAGAGGCACGACTTACACTGGCGGCATTCCGGGGTGTAGAGCGGGATGACATGGTCGCCGGGCTTCACGCTGGTGACGCCCGCGCCCACTTCCCGCACGATGCCGGCGCCTTCGTGGCCGAGCACGCTCGGGAAGATGCCCTCGGAATCGAACCCGTCGAGCGTGTAGGCGTCGGTGTGGCAGATGCCGGTCGCCATGATCTCAATCAGCACCTCGCCCGGCTTCGGGCCTTCGAGGTCGAGTTCGACGATCTCCAGCGGCTTTTTCGCTTCGAAAGCGACGGCGGCGCGTGTCTTCATGGGGCTCTCACGGTGTTGGAATTGGCCAGGATGGGCCCGCGATAGCGAAACGGCCGGCGCGCGCAAAGGCTGCACGGCACACCGCCGGGGCTGGCGCGTTGGGAGCGATATGGAAACCGTGCGCGAGACGATAGCAAAGCAGGTGTGGGCGCTGACCGGCGCGGGGGATGGCGGGATCGACCTCAGCCGGCCTCCCGGCGACGACGGGCTGTACGGGCCGAAGTCGGTGTGCTGGCGGGTGCACGGCGACTTCACCTCCATGATGATCGGTGGGTCGGCAGCACTGATGCTGCAGATGCTGCACCCGCTGGCGCTCGCCGGGGTGTGGGATCATTCCAACTTCCAGCGCGACATGCTCGGGCGCCTCAAGCGCACGGCGCAGTTCATCGCCGGCACCACCTATGGGGCGACTGCCGAGGCCGAGCGGCTGATCGAGCGGGTGCGGACGATCCACGATTATGTGCACGGCACGCTGCCGGACGGGACGCCCTATGATGCGAACGACCCGGCGTTGCTGACCTGGGTCCATGTCGCCGAGGTGCGCATGTTCCTCTCTGGGTACCTGCGTTACCGCAACCCGGCGATGCCGGCGGTCGAGCAGGACCGTTATTTCGCCGAATATGCGGAGGTCGCGAGGCGGCTTGGCGCAACCGATGTGCCCACCAGCCGGCGAGAGGTCGAGGCCTATTTACGCGATGTCCGGCCGCAGCTGCGCTTCGACGAACGCACCCGCACGGTGTTGCAGGCGCTGTTGTCCCAGCCGGCGCCGAACCTGGCGGTGCGGCCGTTCGGCGAACTGACGCTGCGGGCGGCGATCGACCTGCTGCCGCCATGGGCGCGGACGATGCTCGAACTGCGCGAACGACCGGCGGAGGGGCCGCTGGTGCGAGCAGGTGCGCGAGGCGTCGGGATGATGCTGCGTTGGGCGCTCAACGGCCGTAACGCGGAGGGGCAGGCACGGCGCGGATAATCGGAAGCCGCCTCGACAGCGTGCCCCGGTCTGGAAGCCGGGACACGCATGGCTGGCCCTGGATCAGGGCAGGGCTGCCCGCAGCTCCTCGACCCACGGCTTCGCCACCCCGTCGGAGGGTGCGCGCCAGTCGCCGCGCGGGCTGAGCGCGCCCCCGCCCGACACCTTGGGACCGTTGGGAATCGCCGAGCGCTTGAACTGGCTGGTCTGGAAGAAGCGCCACAGGAAGGATTCGAGCCAGCGGGCGATCGTCTCCAGGTCATAGGCGTTGCGCTTGGCCTTGGGGAAGTCGATCGGCCAGGTGCCGGCCTCGGCATCTTTCCACGCGTGCCACGCAAGGAACGCGACCTTCGAAGGCGACAGCCCCTGCCGCGCAATGTGGTGCAGGAAGAAATCGTGGAGCTCGTAGGGGCCGATCTTGCTCTCGGTGCTCTGCAGCTGCCCGTCGTCGCCCGCGGGCACGAGTTCGGGCGAGATCTCGGTCGCCAGGATCGCGTCGAGCACCGCGTCGGTCGCAGCATCGAACTGGTCGGTCTGGATCGCCCAGCGGATGAGATACTGGATCAGCGTCTTCGGCACGCCGGCGTTCACGGCATAGTGGCTCATCTGGTCGCCGACGCCATAGGTGCACCAGCCGAGCGCCAGCTCCGACAGGTCGCCGGTGCCGAGCACGAACCCCTCGCGCTGGTTGGCGAGGCGGAACAGATAGTCGGTGCGAAGCCCCGCCTGCACATTCTCGAACGCGATGTCATAGACCGGCTCGCCGCGGCCGAACGGGTGGTCCATGTCGCTCAGCATCTGGCGCGCGGCGGGGCGGATGTCGATTTCCGCGCCGGTGATGCCGAGCGCGTTCATCAGGGTCCAGGCATTGGCCTTGGTCCCGTCGCTGGTAGCGAAGCCCGGCATGGTAAAGCCGAGAATGTCGGTGCGCGGCCGCTCCAGCCGGTCGAACGCCTTGGCCGCGACGATCAGGGCATGGGTGGAATCGAGGCCGCCGGACACGCCGATGACGAGCCGCTTGGCCCCCGTCGACACGATCCGCTTGCGCAGCGCCTCCACCTGGATGTTGAAGGCTTCGTAGCAGTCCTCGTCCAGCGAGACGGCGTTGCTCGGCACGAAGGGGAAGCGGCGCACCTGGCGCCTCAGGCCGACGTCGGCGAAGTCGGGCTGATGGGCGAAGCCGATGCGGCGGAAGCGGGTCTCCGGGTGGCCCGAGGCGGCGGCAGCGTCGTTGAAGGTGCCCATGCGCATTCGCTCCAGCCGGATGCGCGCGGCATCGACATCGACGTAGATGGTCGCGTCCGCACTGGCGAACCGGTGGGAGGCGGCGAGTTGCTCGCCCAGTTCATAGACGAGGCCTTGGCCGTCCCAGGAGAGGTCGGTGGTGCTCTCCCCCGGGCCGGCCGCCGAATAGACATAGGCCGCCACGGCGCGCGCGGACTGGGCGGCGCACAGCATCTCACGGTCGCGCGCCTTGCCGACGACGATGTTGGAGGCGGAGAGGTTGCAGAGGATCAGGGCACCGGCGAGGGCGCCCATCGTCGAGGGCGGGGTCGGCGCCCAATAGTCCTCGCAGATTTCCGCGTGGAAGATGAACTCGGGCAGGTCCTCAGCCGCAAAGATCAGGTCGGTGCCGAACGGCACACGCTGGCCGGCAACCTCGATCTCCAGCCCCGTTAGGCCGGCCCCTTCGGCGAACCAGCGCTTCTCATAATATTCCCGGTAGTTGGGCAGGAAGCTCTTGGGCACGACGCCCAGAATGCGACCGCGCGCGACCGCGACCGCGCAATTGTAGAGCCGGCCATTGCGCCGGAGTGCCGCGCCCACCAGCAGGACCGGGCGAAGGTCGGTGCTCGCTTCTACCACCCGGGCCAGCGCCGCCTCGGTCGCGTCACACAGCGCGTCCTGCAGGTGCAGGTCGTCGATCGCGTAGGACGACAGGTTGAGTTCGGGGAAGACCAGCAAGTCGGCGGCTTCCTGATGCCCCTGTTGCGCGAGGGCGATGGTCGCCTCGGCATTGGCGGCGGGATCGCCGACGGTGGCAAGCGGGGTGCAGGCCCCGACACGGATCAGGCCGTGCCGGTGGATCGAATAGAAGCGGTGTTGCGTCATCATGCGCAGCCTAACGCGCGAGACGCCGAGAAGCTACGCAAGCGCGCGCGGTGCGCTTCCAGCCGCGCGATCTGCGCGGCAGCGGCAGTTACGCCTTGCCGGCGTAGATCAACCGGCCTTCGCCGAGCATCGCGAACACTTGCGGCAGGTCTTGCTCGCCGACCGCGAAGCAACCCTGGCTGCGACCGAGCATACCGTGGGTGCGGAGCATGTCCGGATTGGCGTACCAGGCGCCGTGGATCACGATGGCGCGATCGCGGGCATTGTTGTTCGTCGGATCGAGGCCGATCACCCGCTGCGAGCGGCCGTGCTTACCGACATAATAGTCGGACGTGACAAAGGCGCCGTCGCAGGTCGCGTTCGAGTTCGGCTGGTTCGAAAAGCGCTGGAGCTTGCCCGAATGCGAGGGGTCCGAGCCGCTGCCGTGCGACACCAGCAGCGCGGTGACCTCGCCACGCTCCAGGTCGATGAACTGGAAGCGGCGTTCGCTGGAAGGGGCGTCGAAATCGGCGATCGCAATGCGGTCGCGACGGCGGATGCTGTCGCCGTGCTGGTCGAGCGCTGCGATTGCGCGGTCGAACAGGTCCGGCTGGACGCCGTGCGGTACGCGTGCGCTCGCCGCCTTTGGTGCGGCGAAGATGCGCTCGCGAACCGGCGCGGGAATCGGCTGCTGCGCGGCACGGTCGCCCCCGCCGAGCGTACTGCGGGTTACCGCGAAACTGGTCAGAACGGCGAGCGAGCCAAGGATCGCGCGGCGTGAACGAACGGAATCCTCAAACTGCATTCAGCCTCCAGACAAGATGATGAAGGGCCGCGACTCTGCGCCAGCGTGTGCCCTTAAGTATCTTATCTAGGATGTCTTTTTCCTGGTTCAACCTACCCGGCCGCTGACCCCGGGGGCCGTGGGATGGCCGGCCGCTCAGCCTGTCGGGGCCAGAACGCGGGCGATCGCGGCCTTCAACTGGTCGCCGGTAAAGGGCTTGGTCAGGACGGGGAGGGGGACGCTGCCGTCCTCCACATCGGCAAAACCCGTCACTAGGATCGCCGGCAATCCCGGGCGCCGCTCGCTCGCAAGGCGGAACAGGTCGAGGCCGGAAATCTCGGGCATCGCATAGTCGGTGACGAGCAGGTCGATCCCCGCGTCGCTTTGCAAGCGCTGCAGGGCAGCGTGGGGACCATCCGCCTCCAGGACTTCGTGCCCCGCAGCGGTCAGGTGCGCCACCAGGACGGCGCGGACTTCCGCATCGTCTTCGACGGCCAAGACGCGCAGCGAGCGCGTCTCGGTCTCGCTCGCGACTCCCTCCGCGCCTGCCTCCACGGGATCCAGGCGGGGGAACCACAGGGCGACCGTCGTCCCTTCGCCGACGGAGCTGTCGATGGTGACCAGGCCACCCGCGGCCTCGACCATCGCGCGGACCATCGGCAGTCCAAGGCCGGTGCCCTCGCCCTGCGCCTTGGTGGTGAAGAAGGGCTCGAACACGCGATCGCGCAGATGCTCGGGGATGCCCGCGCCACTGTCGCGAACGGCGATGCGGATGCAATCGCCGGTGTGGCGCATCTCGGGCGGCGCGGGGACGCGGGCGCTGGAGAGGACGATCTCTCCGCCGTTGGCCATCGCATCGCGGGCGTTGATGCACAGGTTGACCAGTGCCAGCTCGAACTGCCCAGGATCGGCATGGATGGCGCCGTCTGCGTCGAGGTCGAGCGAAAGCGTCACCCGGCCCGCCATGGTGCGCGCGACCAGTTCCTCGAGATCGCGGATTGCGGTGTCCGGCAGGAAGGTCTCGGCAGCGAGATCACGCTGGCGGCTGAAGCTCAGCAGGCGGCGGGTGATCGCCGAACCGCGACCGGCCGCAGATCGCGCGTTGGAGAGGAAGCGGGCGAGCCGATCCGGCTTGTCCAGCGCGCGCTCTGCAAGTTCGAGGTTGCCGAGAATGGCCGCGAGCAGATTGTTGAAATCATGCGCGATGCCACCCGCCAGCGTACCCAGCGCCTGCAGCTTTTCCGCCTGGTGGAGCCGGCGTGCCGCCCGTCGGCGGTCGGTTTCGTCAGACTCGATCTTGAGCAGGTGACGTTCGTTGCCGTCGGCGCCGAACGGGATGCGGCGGACGCGGGTCCAGCGCTCGTCATGCTCCTCGCCGCCGCTTTGCAGGTCCTCCTCGGAATAGCTGCCGCTGGCGAGCGCAGCCTCGTCCTTGGCGCGCGCCTCGCCCTCGGTCACATTGTCGATGCGATCGTGGTTGCCCCGGATCAGCCGGTGGTGGCGGTCGAGCACCGAGATCTGGTCGGCCGAGGCTTCCATCAGCCCGACGAACGCGGACTGTTCGAACCGGAGTGCGGCGCGCAGCTGGTGGCGCTCTGCAGCGGCGGCGACCATGGCGCGCAGCGCCTCCGGCTCCCAGGGCTTGGCCGCATAGCCACTGATCGCGCCCTCATTGATCGCGGAGATCACGGCCGAGAGATCGGCATAGCCGGTGAGCAGGATCGTATCGGCGTCGCTGTAGGGGCGCGCACGGGCCAGGAACAGGTTCCCCGGCATCTCGGGCATGCGCTGGTCGGAGACGATCACCGCCAGATCCGGATTCGCCTTGACGATGTCGAGGGCTTCCACGGGAGAGGTCGCGGAGAGCAGCTGGTAGCGGTCCTCCAGCAGGTCCTCCAGCGCGACAAGGATCTCCTGCTCGTCATCGACGAGCAGCACTTTGGGCAGTTCAGAGTGATTCAGATCAGTCATTGTCGCCGCATGGGTACTGACAAGAGGAAGCACGCGCCACCTTCTTCGCCGGTTTCGATCGTGATCTCGCCACCGTGCGACCGAACGACGCCATAGGCGATCGCGAGGCCGAGGCCGGTGCCGGAGCCCACGTCCTTGGTCGTGAAGAAGGGTTCGAAGACCCGCTCGCGCACATCCTGCGGGATGCCGGGTCCGTTATCTGCGACCGCGATGATGAAGCGGTCGCCGCTCGTCCGCGTCTCGATCACGATGCGGCCCGTGTCGGGGTCCACCGCGTCGACCGCGTTGGAGATGATGTTCATCACCACCTGGTTGACCAGCGCAGGCGAACTTTCGAGCGTCCGCACCGGGCCATAGCGCCGCTCGACCTTTACCGTGGACGGCGTCTTGGGCTGAAGCAGCGTCAACACCGAATCGATCGCCTCGGGAATGTCGACCAGCGACCATTCGCCGTCGTCCAGTCGCGAGAAGCGTCGCAGCTTCACGACCAGGTCCTGGATCCGAACAAGCCCGGTGCGGATCGAACCCAGGCGGTCCGCCGCTTTCCCGAGCGACTTGCTGCGCGCCTCCCCCTCGGCGGTCATCGCCTCCCGCACCGAACGCTCCACGGTGGACTGGTGGGCGAGGATGAAGGCGAGGGGGTTGTTGATCTCGTGCGCGATGCCGGCAACCAGTTCGCCGAGCGACGCCATCTTGGCGGACTGCACGAGTTGCGCCTGGGTCTCGCGAAGCTGCGCGTTTGCGGCTTCCAGGTCGCGGTTGGCGGCGGCAAGCGCCTCGCTCGCCTCGGCCTGGGCGCGGGCGTGGGCGAGTGCGAGTTCGCGCTCCCGCTCGCGCGCGGCACCGGCCGCTTCATCGTCGCGGGCGAGCTTGCGGCGCAGGATCGAGCGGACGCGAACCAGCAGCATGTCGCGCTCGTCGCGGCTCGGCAGCACGTCGTCGGCACCGGCGGCGAGGCCGGCGAGCGTTTCCGCCGGGTCGGCGACTTCGACCAGCGCCGCGATCTCGAAGCCGGCACCGATCGCCTGCCGCTCGGCGTCGAGTGCGCGCACCCATGCGAACGGTGCGTCCTCCTCAGGCGGCTGGCTGACGAGAACGCCGTCGAATTCCTCGTTCGCTACGGCCTTGAGCATCGCTTGCTCGTCCTCGGCGACGCTGACGGTATGGCCGTCGCCGGCCAGCAGTCCGCGCAGCCAGTCGCGGTATTCCGGGTCGGCAGCCGCCACCAGCAGCCGTGCCTGGCGAAAGCCGCCGGAAGCACTGTGCCCCGGGACCGCGCGCCGCTGGCGCAGGAGCGAGCGCATGCGCGACACGAGTAGCTGCGGGCCGCTCGCCTTTGGCACATAGGCGTTGGCGCCGCTGTCCAGCCCCTGACGCTCGACCTCGGTCGCCTCGTCGCTGGTGAGCATGATGATCGGCAGCGTCCGGGTGTGACCCGTCTGGCGCAAGATGCGGACGAGTTCGTCGCCATTCATCCCGGGAAGGCGATAGTCGACCACCAGAAGGTCCGGCAGCGCCTCGTTCAGGGTAACCAGCGCATCCTCTGCGGTGCGGGTCCGGTCGACCGTGAAGCCGAAGCTTTCCAGCGTGCGCCGGAACACCAGGGCCTGGGTGTCGGAATCCTCGACCAGCAGCAGATGGGGCGCCGTGCCTTCGCTCACTTGGCGGGTGCCTCGCGCGCCATGATGCGGCGCAGTTGCGGGCCGATGAGGTCGAGCGGCAGGGCCAGGGCACCTTCCCGTACCGCGGCTGCCGGCATGCCGTTCACCACGGCGGTGCTTTCATGCTCCGCGATGGCCGCACCGCCGGCTGCGACAAGCTGGCGCACGCCCACCGCGCCGTCATCGCCCATGCCGGTCAACACCACCGCCAGCGCGGCGCCGTCCAGCGCGGCGGCGGCGCTGCCGAACAGGACCGTAGCCGCCGGGCGCTGGCCTCCGACCGGCTCCGCATCGGATAGCCCGAGCTTGCCCGACGGCAGCAGGGTCAGGTGGCGATCCCCAGGGGCCACATAGATGGTCCCGGCCTGCGGAAGCTCGCCGGCCTGTGCGAGCCGCACGCGTTGCGGGACGACGCTGTCGAGCCAGCTCGCGAAACCCTCCATGAACGCGCCGCCCATGTGCTGCACCAGTAGCACTGGCAGCGGCAGGTCGCCCGGAAGACTGCCGAACAATCGGGCGAGCGCCTGCGGCCCGCCGGTCGAGGCCGCGCATAGCAGCAGCCGCGGCGCTACGCGCGGCCTGCCGGCAGTGCGCGTGCCGGTAGCGGGCGTGCGCATGCGCCGGCGGACCACGGCCACCTGGCTCATGATCACCAGCTGGGTTCGGATCTCCGCTGCGATGGTGCGATAGTCGGGATCGGTCACGCCCACGGGCTTTTCCACCGCCGCCAGCGCACCGGCGCGCAGCGCGTCCATGGTCGGGTTGACCTGGTTACGGTCGAAACTGGCCGAGATCACCACGATCGGCGTTGGCTGGTCGGCCATGATCTGGCGCGTCGCCTCCAGCCCGTCCATGCCGGGCAGGCGGATATCCATGGAGATCACGTCGGGACGGACCGCTGCCAGTTGCGCCAGCGCCTCCTCGGCACTGGCGACGGCAGCCACCACCTCAAGCCGCGGATCTCCCGCGATGATGTGCGTAAGCAGGGTACGAACGACGAGCGAATCCTCGACGATCATCACGCGGATCGGACGCGTTGCCATGGCTCAGATCAACTGCTGAACGACCGAGATCAGCGTTCCCTGATCGAACTCCTGCTTGGTCACATAGGCGTTTGCGCCAAGTTGGAGACCACGCTCGATGTCGTCGGGGCTGTTGCGCGATGTCATCATAACGACCGGAAGCGTTTGCAGGGCAGGATCGTTCCGTATTGCCGTGAGCAATCCGAACCCGTCCATCCGCGGCATTTCAACATCGGCCACGACGAGGTCGATGGCGTCGATGCCCGCGCGCAGTCGCTCCAGGCCCGCAAGGCCATCGACTGCCACCAGCACGCGATAGCCCTGCGCCTCCAAAATGCTCTTTTCCAGGGTGCGGGTGGTGATCGAGTCATCGACGACCAGCACGGTGCGTTGCACGGGGCGGGTTGTCGCCGCGATACGGGGGCGGCGGCGCGGGCCCGAGGCGTCGGCGGCGAGGAGCGCTTCCGGCTCTAGCACCAGCGCCACGCCGTCCTCCAGCAGGACCGTGCCCCAGACGAGCGGCACATCGGCGGCGACCGCGGTCGGGTCTCCCACCACCAGCGAGCGCACGTCGTTGAGCGCATCGACCAGCAACACGCGGCGCTGGTCGGCGCCTTCGATGACGAGCGCCGGGCGCGCATCCTCGGTTCCCTCCGCGGTTGGGAGGCCCAGCAGGTCGGACAGCTCGGCCACGGGAATGGCTTCCCCGTCGAGCATCAGCACCGCGCCGCCCTCGGTACGGTCGAACGCGTCGGGGGTGAGGCGCAGCACCCGGTCGACACTGGCCGCGGGAAGCGCGTGGCGGGCACCGCCAGCCTCGACCAGCAGCAATGCCTGGCGGGCGAGGGCGAGCGGCACGGAGATCCGGATTTCGGTACCGTTCGGACGGCCGGGGAGGATGCGAACCCGGCCGTGCAGCCGGCGCACCGTCTCTGCCACAACCGACAGGCCGATGCCGCGCCCGGAAACCTCGTCCACGGTGCGGGTGGTGGAAAAGCCCTGTTCGAACAGCATCGCATAGAGCGCGCGCCGCGACGGGGTGGGGGCGTTGCGGGCGATCAGTCCGGCCTCCCGCGCGCGGGTCTCGATCGCCTTGGGATCAAGCCCTGCGCCATCGTCGCGGATCACGATGTTGAGGCGGCCGCGGTCGGTCGAGGGGATTACCGAGATGGTCCCGCCCTCCGGCTTGCCGGCGCGGGCGCGCACCGCCGGTTGTTCGATGCCGTGGCTGACGGCGTTGCGCAGCAAGTGCAGCAACGGCTCGCGCAGGGCCTGGAGGACTCGGCGGTCGGCCTCTGCCTCGATTGGCTCCAGAGTGAGTTCCGCGAACTTGCCCTGGCTGCCGGCAAGGTCGCGTACCATCCGTTCATGACCCTCGAACAGGGTCGCGACGGGGAGCAGCAGGATGCGCTCGGCATCGCGCTCGATCTCGGCGGCGGCCCGGTCGAGTGCCCAGCGCTGGCGGGCCACTTCGCGGCGCAGGCGCTCGGTCGTGCCGACAAGACGGGCGACGCGGCGGGCAAGCTCCCCGTCCTGCGTCGCTGGTATGTCGGCGAGTTCGGCTGCGAGCGCATCCACCATTTCGGTGATGCGATCCTGCTCCGACACGTGGTTCGCGAGATCGTGCACCGATCGTGCGAGCCGCTCGACGTGATGGCCGGCGACATGGACGCGGCCGGTTGCCGCACCCGAAGCGGAGCCGGACGCTTTCACGTCGATCGCTTCGCTCGGCCGGGTGTCGGCGCGCGCGCCGTCCTCGATCGCGTCCGCGAGCGTCCGCAGTTCGGCGATCGTGGCGGCATCCAGCGAGCGCTCGCCGCGTTCCGTCGCGAGCAGGATCGTTTCGGCGGCGTGGGCGGCCGCTTCTGTCTCCGGCAGGTCGACGGCGCGAGCGGCCCCCTTCAGGCTATGGGTGCGGCGGCTGAATTCGCGCAGGTCGACCGGCCGGCCGGCGCCGGCATCCGCCAGCGCCTCGCGGATGCCGGCCATGTGTTCGGCCAGCTCCGCCGCAAAGGCGGCGAGAAGTTCTGCGCGAAGTTCGTCCACCGACCCTGCCTCAGACGCGATAGCGCTCGGTCAGGCCCACCAGCGTTCGCGACAGCTGGGTGAGGTCCCCGGCGGCCTGGTCGAGCTGACGGGTGCTCGCCGCGGTCTGCTGGCTTGCCTGGCGGATGTTCTGCAGGGCGATCGTCACCTGTTCGATGCCGATCTGCTGCTGATTGGTGGAAGCGACGATCTGCTGGAAGGTGTGGACATTCTCCTGCACCCGGCTCGCGAGCTCGTTGATCGCAGACTGGCTGGCGTCGGTGCGCTCCTTGCCCGACGCGACGCGCTTCACCGCCTCTTCCGTCAGCATCACCGACGCGTTGATGCCGCGCTGGATGTCGCCCAGGATCGAGCGGACATTGCGGGTGGCGGCCTTTGCCTGGTCGGCGAGCGTCTTCATCTCGGCTGCCACGATCGCGAAGCTGCGACCCTGTTCGCCGGCCGCCGCCGCCTCGATGGACGCGTTGAGCGCCAACAGGTGCGAGCGTTCGGACACGTCGTTCACGGTGGCGATGATGTCGCCGATGGTCTGCGTCTTTTCCGACAGCGCGACGATGTTGCCGGCGACTGCCTCTGCCTGCTCCCGGATCGCGTCCATCGCGCGGGCGGTGTCGTGAACGGCGGTGCGGCCGGTGTCGCTGGTCTGGGCCGTCGCCTGGGCAGCGGCGATCACTTCCTGGGCGCGCAGCGTGATCTGGGCACCGGAGTGGGTGATCTCGTCCACCGTGGCTGCGGTTTCCTGCACGGCGGCAAGCTGTTCCTCGACCGACGCGGCCTGCTCCTGAGTGGAGGCGCGGATCTCGGTCGCGGCGGCGTTCAGGTCCTCAGTGGCGGCGCGGCTCTGGCGTGCGATTTCGCGCAGGCCGACGACCATGGTGTTGAGGGTGGCCCCCAGCTGGCCGAGCTCGTCAGCGCCGATAATCCGGGTCTCGCCAGACAAATCGCCTTCGCCGATGCGGCTGGCAAAGCCCATGAAGTCATTGAGAGGCACGGTGATCGAGCGGCGGATGGTGTAAGCGACCAGGAAGCTGATCCCGATCGCGACGAGCAGGCCGAGCAGGATCGAGGTCCGCGTGCGATCATAGACGTCCTGGGTGGCACGGCGTCCAGACTCGATCGTGTTGCTGACGATGGTGCGGACCTGCCCCAGGCTCTGCGCCAAAGCCGTATGATTGCGGTCGATCTCTTCGCCCGCCAGGATTGCCGCTTCGACGTTGCCGCTCTCCAGCAGTTCGAGCTGGCGCGCGCTTGCGGGGCGCAGGCGGTCAAAGGACGCCTGCACGGCAGCCGCACCCTCCGAAAGCTGGCGCCATTGTTCGACCCGGCCCTGATTCACGGCCGTCTCACGGTTCTGCTCGGCCGTGGCCGAAAGCCGGGCGAGCGCTGCCGCGGTCTCGTTGCTGCGCACCTGCCAGTCGGCAGTGTCGGCGGTGGTGGCGCGACCATTGCGGAGCGCGTGCATGACGGCCATCAGCCGCGCCTCGCGCATGCGGGCCTCCGAGCGGGCCACTGCATCGACCTCCAGGATCGCGGCATAGTCGCGCTGGACGATCCGGTCGACGTTCGAGCGGACGACGCCCACCTGCTGGAGCGAGTAGAGGCCCAGCGCGACCAATATGGCCGTGATGATGCCGAACCCGGCGATGATCCGAGTGGAAACCGACAAGGCTATTATCCTTCCTGCAGGGGACGGGCGAGCAACCGCTGGATCAGCAGCGCGGTGTCGACGACGGCCAGGCGCTGGTCGTCGTCCGCTTCAACAAAACGGGTGAGGCTTTCGGTACCGGCGGAACCGGGATCGACCACCGCCGCAACCGCGGTAATGGCCGATACCTGAAGCGCGATGCGCGGGGCGGCGTGGCGCAGCACCAGCATGGCGCGGCCGGGCTCCTCGGGCGGGGCAATGCGCAATCCGGTTGCCGGATCGAACAGGTTGAGGACGGCACCGCGCCAGGAAATCAGCCCGACGAGCGCGGGGGGAGCGCCCGGCACGGCCGTCACGCGCGGGATCACGGCGACTTCGTAGAGATCGGCGAGCGGCGTCGCATAGGCTTCGTCGCCCAGCGTCCAGGTGAGTACGCGGACGCGCGCCCGACGGTCCGCAGCCTCGACGGGGGCCACCGCGCGCTGCCGCTCGGCCAGCACGGCCGCCACGGCTTCGGCATCCAGAAAGGGAGCCGCGACCCGGACGTCGCCCGGCATCTTCATGCGGCTGCCCCCAAGGTCACGCGCACCGCGGCGATGAGAGCGCCCGCGGTCATGCCGTCACCTTCGCGCAGTTCGGCGTCCTCAGGCATCGCGGCGATGGCGCGCGCGGCATTGCGAAGCGCGCGCGCGCCCTCGGCATCGCGGCCCTGCGCCAGCAAGTGTCGGCCAAGAAGATAGTGCGCCATCGCGAACCCGTTATCGAGATATAGCGCGCTGCGAAATCCCCGCTCTGCACGCGCGCCGTCACCAAGCGCGAGCGCGCCCAAGGCCGCGAGGTAATGAACGACCGGATCCTGCGGGGTGGCGAGCGCCTCCTGCTCGGCAAGCTGCAATGCTGCACCGGGGTCGCCGAGTGACAGTGCGGTGCGAACCTCACCTGTGACATCCGCAGACAGCGGCCGGGGCGCGGGGGTGGGCTCAGGGAGCGGTGGTGG
>NZ_JASNVZ010000037.1:0-24327 GCF_049311085.1 Sphingomonas sp. 3-13AW
GGATTATGTCCGCGACACCCTGGGGGAGGGCGGCGGCGTCGAGGGCGACCTTCCGCCGCTGGCGGAGCAGACCAATGCCCGCTGCACTGCCGACGCCTGCCTCGTCGATCTCGCTGCGGACGGCCGCAACTGGCGCATTCTCGCGACGCGCAGCGGCTATCTGCTACCGGCAGGCGAGCTTATTGCCGCCTGTGCCGATGCCGACATCGTGGTGAGCGAGCGCCGCCTGCCGCGCGGTTGTGCGCCGCGCTGGTTGCGGCTCGATCGGCCGGCGCTGGCGAAGACCGGCGGGGTGGCGATCCGCTTCGACCCGGCCGAGGTGCGCCGCGTTCGGGCTGCGGGCGACCGCCACCCCTGGATCAGTCCGCCCACCACGCCGCCGGTCGCGGACCGGTGGCCGAAGCGACAGCGTGGAGGAAGGCCCGGCGATCAGGAGCGCCGGGGCCCGCCCGCCACTCAGTAGCGGCGGAGCAGTCCGGCGAGCTTGCCCTGCACGCGAACCTGATCCGGGTGATAGCGCTGCGGGTCGTAGCTGCGGTTCGCCGGGTCGAGCCGGATCATCGCGCCCTCCCGCCGGAAATATTTGAGCGTCGCCTCATTCTCTTCGATCAGCGCCACCACGATCTCGCCGTCGCGGGCAGCGTCGGTGCGGCGCACCAGCGCATAATCGCCATCGAGAATGCCGGCCTCGACCATCGAGTCCCCGGACACCTCCAGCGCATAATGCTCGCCCGAGCCCAGCAGTGCTGCCGGCACGGAAATCATCTGCTGGCCTTCCATCGCCTCGATCGGAACGCCGGCGGCGATCCGGCCGTGCAGCGGGATCTCGATCACGTCGTTGGCGGGCGCGGGCGGCGTCGACGGCGCGGCGGTGCGCGGCGTGGTGGCGCGGGCGGGGGTCGTCTTTGCAGCCTCGGGCCGGTCCGGCATGCGCAGCACTTCGAGCGCGCGGGCGCGGTTCGGCAGGCGGCGGATGAACTGACGTTCCTCGAGCGCGCTGATCAGGCGGTGGACGCCCGACTTCGACTTGAGGTCGAGGGCTTCCTTCATCTCCTCGAACGAGGGGGACACGCCGGTTTCCTTCAACCGGTCGTCAATGAAGCAGATAAGCTCGTGCTGCTTGCGCGTGAGCATGCGGTCCTCCCTCGGAACAGACGCGGAACCTTTAGGAAACGCGAAAGCCCCCTGTCAACCGATATCGAGGATTTCCACCGAGTCGCCGGGTTCCGCGGCGGCAGCATGGGGTGCGCGCACGATCAGGCAGTCGGCCCGCGCCAGCGTACGCAGCATCGAGCTGTCCTGCGCGGCGGCGGGAAACGCCAGCCCATCACGAAGCGTCCCCCGCAGATGATCGGCGCGGCGATCGTTCGCCGGGAGCGCCGCACCGAGCCGCACGCTGCGCCGCCGGGGCAGCGGATCGGCCGCGCCGCTCAGGCGGCGCACCAGCGGCAGCAGGAACAGGGTCGCGGTGACGAATGCGGAGACCGGGTTCCCCGGCAGGCCGAGCACGACCGTGTTCCCCAGGGTGCCGGCCATCATCGGCTTGCCCGGGCGCATCGCGATCCGCCAGAAATCGATCGCGCCGCCCGCCGCCTCCAGCGCGGGGCGGACCAGGTCGTGATCGCCCACAGATGCGCCGCCGGTCGTCACCAGTACGTCGGCCTCGACCGCGGCAAAGGCGGCCGTCAGCACGTCCAGGTCGTCGGGAAGGATGCCGAGGTCGATGCGCTCCACCGGCAGGCCGGCGAGCAATCCCGTCAGCATGACGCCATTCGATTCCGGCAGGCCCGCGTCCGGCGCGGACCCTGCCGGCACCAGCTCGTCGCCGGTCGCCGCGATCGCGACCCGCACCGGGCGGCGCACCGGCACGGCGCCATGGCCGCCGACCGCCAGCAGGGCCGCCGCCGCCGCCGTGATCGGGCTGCCCTGCGGCACCAGCACGTCGCCGGCGCTGAAATCTAGCCCGGCCGCGCGCACGCTGCTGCCGCGCCGGGGCGGCCCTTCGCCGGCGAGCATCAGCCGCGCACCGTCGCGCGCCGCCTCTTCCTGTACCAGCACGCTGTCGGCGCCTTCGGGAAGTGCCGCACCGGTGAAGATCCGTGTCGCCTGACCCGGGCCCATGCTGCCGGTGAAGGGCCGGCCGGCGGCGGACTCACCGATCACCTCCCACGGCCCCGGCAGGTCGTCGAAGCGGATGGCATAGCCGTCCATCGAGGAGAGCGCCCGCTCGGGCTGGGTGCGCAGCGCCCGGATATCGGCCGCGGCCCAGCGTCCCAGCGCCTGGGCGATCGGCACCGTCTCCACCGCCACGGGCGGCGCCAGCGCGAGCACCCGCGCCTGCGCCTCGGCGAGCGGCAGCAGGCTCACGCCCGCCAGTCACCCGATTTGCCGCCCGACTTGGCGAGCAGCCGGACCCCGTCGATCACCATGCCGCGATCGAGCGCCTTGGCCATGTCATAGACGGTGAGCAGCGCGACCGAGACCGCCGTCAGCGCCTCCATCTCGACGCCGGTCTTGCCGTCCGTCGCGCAAACCGCGGTGGCGACGATGCCGTCCTCGTCGATCGACAGGTCCAGCGCCACACGGGTCAGGGGCAGGGGGTGGCACAGCGGGATGAGGTCGCTGGTGCGCTTGGCCGCCATGATCCCGGCGACCCGCGCCACCGCGAGCACATCGCCCTTCTTGACCAGCCCGTGGCGGATCGCGGTGAGGGCATCGTGCGACATGGTGATGCGGCCGGTGGCGGTCGCCTCCCGCGCGGTCACCGCCTTGTCGCCGACGTCGACCATGCGGGCGTGGCCGTCCGCGTCGAGGTGGGTGAGGCCGGTCATTGCGTCAGCGCGCGGGTGGCGGCCTCGACATCCTGCTGCCGCATCAGCGCCTCGCCGATCAGGAAACAGTGGATGCCGTGCTCGGCCATCGCGTCGAGGTCGGCGCGCCCGGTCAGGCCGCTTTCCGCGACGAAGGTGCAGTCGGCGGGGGCATGGGAGACGAGCTCATAGGTCCGCTCGAAATTGACCGAAAAGTCGCGCAGGTCGCGGTTGTTCACGCCGATCAGGCGGGTCTTGAGCTTCAGCGCGCGTTCCAGCTCGGGGAAATCATGGACCTCCACCAGCACGTCCAGTCCGCGCTCCAGCGCCGCCGCCTCGATCTCGGCCATCTGGCGATCTTCCAGCGCTGCCACGATCAGTAGGATCGCGTCGGCACCCAGCGCCCGCGTCTCGGCCGCCTGCCACGGATCGATGGTGAAGTCCTTGCGCAGGACTGGCAGGTCGCACGCTGCGCGCGCCGCCACCAGATAGTCGTCGGAGCCCTGGAAATATTCCTCGTCGGTCAGCACCGACAGGCACGCCGCGCCGCCCGCCTGATAGGCCCGCGCATGGGCGGGCGGATCGAAATCGGCGCGGATCAGGCCCTTCGACGGGCTCGCCTTCTTGATCTCGGCGATGACGGCGTGGCCCTGCCTGGCGTCGAGCGCGGCGCGAAAGCCGCGCGGCGGCGTCTGCAGGCTGGCGCGCCGGTCGAGTTCCTGCACGCCGGCCACGCTCTTGCGGGCCGCGACTTCGACGCGCTTGGTCTCGAGGATCTTTGAAAGCATCGTGCTCATGAATAGGCAATCCATGCGTCGAGGAGGCGCCGGGCGGCACCGGAATCGATCGTGTTCGCGGCCAGGACGGCGCCCTCCGTCAGGTCGGGCACCTTGTCGGCGATGACCAGCGCGGCGGCGGCGTTCAGCAGCACCGCGTCGCGATAGGCGCTTTCCTCGCCCGCCAGCAATCGCCGCAGGGCAAGCGCATTATGCGCCGGATCGCCCCCGCGGATGGCATCGAGAGGGCTGGCCGGCAGGCCCGCGTCGGCGGGCGTGATCCGATCGGGAAGCGCGACCGATCCGATCCGCACGACCAGGGTCGGGCCGGCGATCGAGATCTCGTCCAGTTCTTCCTCGCCCGCGATGACCGCGGCAGAGGTGGCGCCCAGGCCTTCGAGCGCCTCTGCATAGAGCGGCGCATAGTCCGGGCGGGCGATGCCGATCAGCTGCCGTTCGACATGCGCCGGGTTGGCAAGCGGACCCATCAGGTTGAAGATCGTGCGCCGGCCGATCTTCTGGCGCAGCGGCTGGATGCGGCGCATCGCCGGATGGTGGTTGCCGGCAAACAGGAACGCGATGCCGATGTCGGCCAGCGTCTGCTCCGCCATCGCGCCCGCGCGCGCCATGTCCAGGCCCAGCGCCTCCAGCGTGTCGGCAGCGCCCGCCTTGCTCGATGCGGCGCGGTTGCCGTGCTTGGCGACCGGCACGCCCGTCGCCGCGACCACCAGGCTGACCGCGGTCGAGACGTTGAGCGTGTGGTGGCCGTCGCCGCCGGTGCCGCAGACGTCGATCGCGCCGGGCGGGGCGTCGATCGGCACCATGCGCGACCGCATCGCCCGCGCGGCCTCGGCGATCTCAATGCTGGTTTCGCCGCGCTCGGTGAGGCCGATGAGGAAGGCGATGATCGCCTCTTCCGATGCCTTGCCGTCGAGGATCGCGGCGAACGCTTCCGCTGCGCTTTCATGCGACAGCGGCGATTCGGTCGAGGGCAGCAACACGGTCGTCGTCATGCCGCGCGCCTGCTGGGCGAGAGGCCGACGATCCGCAGCCAGTTGGCCAGCATGTCGTGGCCGTGCTCGGTGGCGATGCTCTCCGGGTGGAACTGCACGCCGTGGATCGGCAGGCTCGCGTGGCGCACGCCCATGACGGTCGCGTCGCTCGCGGTGCAGTTGACCACCAGCGAATCGGGCACGTCGGTGACGATCAGCGAGTGATAGCGGGTGGCGGTGAACGGGCTGGGCAGCCCTTCAAACAATCCCGTCCCGTCATGCTCCACGGGCGAGGTCTTGCCGTGCATCAGCCCGCCGCGCACGACCTTGCCACCGAAATGCTGCCCGATCGCCTGATGGCCCAGGCACACGCCCAAGAGGGGCCGCCCCGCCTCCGCACAGGCGGCAACCAGGTCGAGCGAGACGCCTGCCTCGTTCGGGGTGCAGGGCCCCGGCGAGATCAGGAAACCGGCGGCATTGCTCGCCAGCGCGTCAGCAGCGGTGAGCGCGTCGTTGCGGACGACCTGCACCGGTGCGCCCAGCTCCATGAGGTAATGGACCAGGTTCCAGGTGAAGCTGTCGTAATTGTCGATGACAAGGATCATCACTTTGCCATAGCGCCGCCGCAGTCTGGCGCAACGTTGCGCTGGGCTCGTTCGTTGATTGCCCGCTTGTTTTGCGTTCAGGAGGTTTGCATGGTTCGTTGGATTCTCGCGGCGACGCTGGTCGCGTCCCCGGCCGTGGCCCAGCAAGCCGAAACGACCAGCAATGCGCCGCCGCAGCGCACCCGCAGCGTCACCGTCTATGGCCAGGAGGAATGCCCCAAGCCGGAGACGGAGAATGAGGTGGTGGTCTGCGCCCGCAAGGACGAGAGCGAGCGCTTCCGCATCCCCAGCGAGCTGCGCAATCCGCCCTCGCAGGAGGCTGCGGCCCAGGCTTGGCCGAACCGGGTGGAGACGATGATGCAGGTCAACCGCGTCGGCCTGCCCAACAGCTGCTCGCCCGTCGGGACCGGAGGCCAGACCGGCTGCACGCAGGAGATGCTGCGGAAGTGGTATCTAGAGCGAAAGGCGATGCAGCAGGCCGGTCAGTTCCCGCGCCAGGGCGACTGATCGGGCGGGCTGAGGGGCGTTCGCGCCCCTCGGCGCCCTGCAGCTATTGCCCGAAGCGGGGGCTGCTCGCCTGGGCGATCGCTTCCCGCGCGGCGGCCAGCAGCGCGCTCGCCTTGGCCTCGCACTCGCGCTGCTCATAATCGGCATTGCTGTCCGCGACGATGCCGGCCCCGGCCTGGACGTGCATGGTGCCGTCCTTCACCACCGCCGTGCGCAGGACGATGCACGAATCCATCGACCCGTCGGGCGAGAAATAGCCGACGCCGCCCGCGTAGGCGCCGCGCGTCTCCTGCTCCAGCTCGGCGATCACCTGGCAGGCGCGCACCTTGGGCGCGCCGCTGACGGTGCCGGCGGGGAAGCCCGCGAACAGCGCGTCGATCGCATCGTGATCGGACGAGAGCCGGCCGACCACGTTCGACACGATGTGCATGACGTGGCTGTAGAACTCGATCCCATAGCTGTCGGTGACATGGACGCTGCCGGCCTCGGCCACGCGGCCGACGTCGTTGCGACCCAGGTCGAGCAGCATCAGGTGCTCGGCCCGCTCCTTGGGATCGGCGAGCAGGCTCGCGCGGTTCTCGGCGTCCTGCACGGCGGTGGCGCCGCGCGGGCGGGTGCCGGCGATCGGGCGGATGGTGACTTCGCCGTCGCGCACCCGAACCAGGATCTCCGGGCTCGACCCGATCAGCGCAAAGCCGGGCAGGTCGAGGTGATAGAGGAAGGGTGACGGGTTGATCCGCCGCAGCGCGCGATACAGCTCGAACGGCGGTAGCGTGAAGGGCGCGGTGAACCGCTGGGCCAGCACCACCTGGAAGATGTCGCCCGCGCTGATATATTCCTTCGCGCTCGCCACCATCTCGGCATAGCGGCCGGGCGCGAGCACGGGGGTGAGGGCGATCTCCTGCGGCTCCTGCCGGGCAGGTTCGGGCAGCGGCGTGCGGGCAAGCCGCGCGGCCACGTCCTCGATCCGGCCGGCGGCAGCCGCGATGGCGGCATCCGCTTCACCCGCGCCGGGCCAGACCGGGGCCACCAGGAACAGCGCATCCGAAAGGCGGTCGAACACCATCAGCAGGGTCGGCCGCACGAACATCATGTCGGGCAGGTCGAGCGGGTTGGCCGGCGGCCGGTCGAGCTTTTCGACCAGCCCGATCGTTTCATACCCGAAATAGCCGACCAGACAGGCGAGCGCGCGCGGCAGCGCCTCCGGCACGTCCATCCGGCACGACGCGACCAGCGCGCGCAGCGCCTGCAGCGTGGGTGCCTCGCACGGTTCGAAGGCGTCGCGATCGGCCAGCCAGCGGCGGTTGATCGCCGCCTCGCTGCCGCGGGCGCGGAACACCAGGTCGGGCGCGAGCCCGATCAGGCTGTGCCGCCCGCGCACCGATCCGCCCTCGACCGATTCGAGCAGGAAGTCGCCACGACCCGGCTCGATCAGCTTGAGCGCGGCCGCGACCGGCGTCTCGGTGTCGGCCACCAGCCGCTGCCACAGCAGCGCCGGGCTGCCGGCGGCGAGCGCCGCCTGCGCCCTTTCACGTCCCTCGATCACGGTTCGGTTCCCTGGCGTCAGTCGGCCGCGCCGCCCTGGCCGGCCAGCGTCGAGCGGACGCGGGCGACGGCGGCGCCGTTGGTGGTGATGCCCACCGAACGGCGCACCGCCTCGGCGAACTGCTCGGCATATTCGTTGCCGACACCCTGGGCGAGGCCGGCGCGCGCGGCGCTGACCGCACGCTTGTCGCCGCTCGCGTTGCCGGGCGTGATGCTGTCGAGATACACCACGAACCAGCCACCGTTGCCCGGTGCCGCGATCAGCCGCGCCTTCTTGGGCGACATCGCGAACATCAGCTCGACCGGCGGCGGCACCTGGCCCTGCTGCGCGGCAAGCTGCGCGCGGGTGGCGCTGAGCGCCGTCGGTGCCGGCACGCGGACGCCCGACGCCGCCACCGCCTGGGCGAGCGGCATGCCGCCGCTCACCTTGGCGAGGATGTCGGCGGCGACCTTGCGGGCGGCCTGCTGGGCGCGCTCGGCCAAAAACGCCTTCTGCACCTCGTCGCGGACCTGCGCGAGCGGGCGGGGGGCGGCCGGGATCACCCGGTCGAGGCCGACGATGGCAAAGCTGCCGTCTTCCTCGATCTGGACGATCTGCGGCGCGTCACCCTGCTCGGCGCCGAAGCCCGCCTCGATCACCCGCGTGAGCGCCGGATCGGCCGGGGCGTCGGGCTGGTCGGGGTTGATGCCCGATGCCGTCACCGGCGCCGTGCTCTTGGCCTCCAGCTTCGCCTCGCTCACCACCTCGTCAAAGGTCGAGCCGTCGCTGATGGCGTTGTCGATCCGCTCCTGCGCGGCATTGACGGCGCTGGCGGCCTTGCTGCGGCCGAGCTCTGCGACGAGCTCGGGACGCGCCTGCTCCAGCGTCTTGCCGGCAACGGTGTTGACCTTTTCGACGCGCAGCACGTGCCAGCCGAGCGGCGAGCGGACCGGGCCCACGACCGCACCTTCGCTCGCAGCGAAGGCGGCATCGGCGATCGCGGCAGAGGTCTGTGCACTCAGCGCGGCCTTGTCGAGGTCGCTGAAGTTCGCGGCATCCAGGCCCGCGGCGCGAGCGGCCGCGTCGATGGCGGTGCCGGCCTTGACCTTGGCGGCGAGCTGGTTGGCGGCGTTCTGGTCGGCCAGCACCACCTGGCGAACCGTGCGGCGCTCGGCGGCGGCAAAGCGGCTGCCGGCGGCGCGATAGGCCTGAGCGATCTCTGCTTCGGTCGGGGTCGCCTGCGCGGCAAGCGTCGGTGCGCTGACCACGGCATAGCGGATCACGCGGCGCTCCGGCAGCGTGTAGCGTGCGCGGTTCTTGGTGTAGAAGGCGTTCAGTTCCGCGTCGCTCGGCGGGTTGCCCTGCGGCACCGCGGCGCTCGGGATCAGCACGATCTCACCCGCGCGCTTCTCCAGCATCAGCGAGGCATAGGGCAGGGCGAGCTGCTCGGGCATCTGGCTCGCGCCGACGGTCGGGCTGATCAGCCACTGGGTCAGCATGTCGCGGGCGATGCCGTCGCGCAGGCCGGCCGCGGTCATGCCGCGCTGGGCGATCGCGCGCTCGAAGGTTGCCTGGTCGAACTTGCCGTCGAAGCCCTGGAAAGCAGGGATGCTCGCGATCTGACCGTCGACCAGCTTCTTGTTGACGGCCATGCCGACCTTTTGGGCATATTTCTCGAGCGCGATCGAGGTGACCAAGCGCTGCAGCACATTCTCTATGCCGCCGGCCGCCACATATTGGGCGATGTCGACGTTCGGATTGCGCTGGCGGACGACCTGCACTTCCTGCTGCACTTCCTTGGTCAGCTCGGTGTCGTGCACCGACGTGCCGCCGACCTTGGCGACGACGTCGCTGGAGGCGCCGGCCGGGCGCAGCCCGGTGATGTCGCCGGCGGCGAAGGCCAGCGCGATAACGACCAGGAACGCGAGCGCGATCCCCTTGCCGAGGGTCGAGTTGAGAAGACGCCTGACAAATGAGAGCATCGAAGAGCTACCGATCCTGCCGGAATAAGAGAGAACGCGTCGCTTTAGGGCGCAGTCCGCGCGGCTTCAAGCTTGTGCAGGACGCTGGGGTTGGTATCGCCTGCGGCAAGCGAAGAAGGAGATTGGCGTGACGCGACGCAAGCTGGTGGCCGGCAACTGGAAAATGCATGGGATGCGTGCCCAGCTGAAGGAAATCGCAGCGATCGAGGAGGCCGCGGCCGCACATCCGCAGGTCGACGTGACCCTGTGCGTTCCGGCAACGCTGATCGCGGCGGCCGTGGACCATGCGAACGCGGTTCGGATCGGCGCACAGGACTGCCACGAGAATGAGCACGGCCCCCACACGGGCTGCGTCTCGGCGGCGATGCTGGTGGAGGCGGGGGCGCAGACGGTCATCGTCGGCCATTCCGAGCGCCGCGCCGACCAGAACGAAACCAGCCACGATGCCTGGGCCAAGGCCGCTGCAGCCCGCAAGCAGGGCATGCACGTGATCCTGTGCGTGGGTGAGACCGAGGCCGAACGCAACGCCGGCCGGGCCGAGCGGGTGGTTCAGGCGCAGATCGAGAAATCGGTGCCCGAGGATGCCGACGGCGACTGGTTCACGCTTTCCTACGAACCGCGCTGGGCGATCGGCACCGGCCGTACCCCGACGCCCGAGGAGATAGCGACGATCCACGCCATCGCCCGCGCCAAGCTGCGCATGATGGTGGGCGATGCCGCCGATCGCATCCGCATCCTCTATGGCGGTTCGGTGACCGGGGCCAACGCGCCGGCGATCCTGGCGATCGACAATGTCGACGGCGCGCTCGTTGGGGGCGCGAGCCTGACCGCGGAAAAGTTCGTGCCGATTATCGAGGCGGCCGCCGCCGCAGCCTGAGCAGCGCGCGGGGACTGCCCGGTACCGTACCCCGGCCAAGGCGGGGTACGGTCGGGATAGCGGATAAAGCCCCCGCCTGGCGCAGGGTCAGGCGGCGAGAACCCGGCGGCGGCGCACCAGCAGCAGGGCGCCCAGCGCCAGGCCGGCCAGCATCAGCGCCCAGGTGCCGGGCTCCGGCACCGGCGTCGGCGTCCCCGGCGTGGTCGGGGGCGTTGGCGTATAGCCGCCGGTATAGGTGCCCAGGTGGAACTCGCCGTTCTGCACCAGGCTGCCGAACACGGCCGAACCCTGGATGTAATTGCCGGTGTTGGCCGCAGCTCCCGGCGCCAGCACCGATCCGCCCCAGGCGGTGGTCAGCGACAAGCTTGTCGCATCGGCGAAGTTCCAGATGACATGCTCGCCAAGGCCCTGGGTGCCGCCCAGGAAATTGTCGTTCAGCACGATGTTCGTGCCGCTGACATTAACGATCGCGGTGTCGGCGCCGTTCAGGTTGAACTGGATCTCGCCGATGCGGTTCAGGTCGCTGCTGGTGATGTTGAACACCGCCACGCCCTTGGCATCCGGCTGAGCATTGAACGTGCCGCGATTGCCGGAAACGGTAAGCGTGCTGTTCGACGTGAGCTTGTTCATGCCCTGCGACAGGTCGGTCATGCCGCTCGACAACAGGCTCTTCTGCTGCTGCAGCCCGTCCAGGAAGCCCGCGTTCGCGGCCAGGCCCGAATTCACCGTGTTCTGGTTGACGTTGGTGTTGGCAATGGTGCCGCCGACCTTCACCGTCTGCGGACCGCCGTTCAGGTTGAAGCCGCTGGAGACGTTGCCGCCGACCACCGCGCCCGACGCGTTGTTGAGGTTCTTGGCACCACCGGTCACGTTGCCGACCACGGTCAGGCCCGGCGTGTCATAGCTGGACGGCGCCGGCGTCCTGATCTGGTAGTTGGACGAATTGCCGTCGAGATTGCCGCCGACGAAGGTGCGCCCCTCCACCTCGGAACTGGAGGTGAGATCCCCCAGCACGATGAGGTTCCATTCCCTCAGCGCGTCGACACCGACAACCGGCGACGCCGCTGCGGGAAGGGCAAGGATCGTGGCCGACATTGCGGCGGCGAGCAGGCGCATTTTCATGCCGGGTGCCTAGCTGCTTCGTCCCCGCGGCACACGGGGAGAATTGCCGCCACCTGTCCCAAAATATGCCGGGGGGCGCCTCCGCCCGCCCCCGGCCGGTCCCGTCAGCGGGTGCCGTAGCGCTGGCGCAGCACGGCCCAGGCGGCGCGCAGGCCATAGGCATCGCCGCCCTTTGGCCGCCCGGGCTTGGGCGACGGACGCCAGGCAAAGGTGTCGAGGTGCGCCCAGGCGATCTCGGCCGGCACGAACCGGCGCAGGAACAGGGCGGCGGTGATCGCCCCGGCAAAGCCCCCTTCCGGCGCGTTCACCATGTCGGCGACGTTCGACTTGAGCATGTCGTCATATGCGTCCCACAGCGGCAGCCGCCACAGCGGGTCGCCCTCCGCCGTGGCGCAGGCGAGCAGGTCGGCGGCCAGTTCCTCGTCATTGGCAAAGGTCGCGGGCAGGTCGGGGCCGAGCGCCACCCGCGCCGCGCCGGTCAGCGTCGCGAAGTCGAGGATCAGCTCGGGCTCCGCTTCGACCGCGCGGGTGAGCGCGTCGCCCAGGACCAGGCGGCCTTCGGCATCGGTATTGGTGTTCTCGACCGTGATCCCCTTGCGGGTGGCGAGCACGTCGCCAGGGCGAAAGGCATTGCCGGCGATGGCGTTCTCCACGGCCGGGATCAGCAGGTGCAGCCGCACCGGCAACCGCGACTCGACCACCAGCGTGGCGAGCGCCAGCGCATGCGCAGCGCCGCCCATGTCCTTCTTCATCAGGGCCATGCCGCCGCCGGTCTTGATGTTCAGCCCGCCCGAATCGAAGCACACGCCCTTGCCGACGATCGTGACGCGGGGGTGGGCGGGGTTGCCCCATTCCAGCTCGATCAGGCGCGGCTCGCGACCGGCGCCTGCGGCCTTTCCTACCGTGTGGATCATGGGGTAGCCCCGTTCCAGATCGGCACCCTTGGTCACCGTCAGCGTGGCGCCGTGGGCGGCGGCGAGGGTCGCGGCCTGCGCTTCCAGCTCGGCGGGGCCGAGGTCGCTGGCGCCGGTATCGACGAGGTCGCGCACCAAAAGCGTGGCCGCGGCCTGCCGGGTGATGTCGGCGACTCGGGCGGGGTCGCTGGTCAGGAGGACGCGGGGCCCCTCGGCGCCCTCGTCCTTGCGATAGCGGGTGAAGCGGTGCTGGGCGACCAGCCAGCCGAACGCCGCCGGGCCGGGTTCGCCGCTCGCCAGGCGATAGCTGCCCGCCGGCAGCACCTCGGCCAGCTTGGCGAGGCACCAGGGGGAGAGTTGCTGGGTGTTTGCGACGATGCTGACCACGGACCAGTCCTCGGCACCCTCGCCGGGCAGGATCGCGTGCGCGTAGCCGGTCGCCTTCAGCTTCTGCGCGGCGATCGCGGTGCGGTGGCGCGGCGGCTGCTGGCCGAGCCAGGCGTCGAAGCCGGCCGGGTCGACAAGGTGGATGGTGCGCGCGGCCTGGCCGCGATCGGGCTGAAGCAGGGAGGAGAGTTCGGACATGGCCGGGATCTAGGCCCTGGCAGGGGCAAGCGAAAGGGTCGGCCTCGCACCGTTGCCACGCAGTGCGCGGCGCCGGTTCTTGGCCTCACCTTAGCCTCACCTTCCGATCCTCAGCGGGCGACGGGGACCCCGTACAGGTCGTGCTCGTCCGCGTCCTCGACCAGCACGGGGACGATGTCGCCCTGTGTCAGATGGCCGGAGTCGCGCAGGAACACTTCGCCGTCGATGCCCGGAGCGTCCGCCTGCGAACGGCCGGTGGCGCCACCCTCGGCATCGACGTCGTCGATGATGACCGGGATGGTGCGGCCGACCTTCGCCTGCAGCTTGGCCGCAGAGATCGCGGCGGTCTTTTCCATCAGGCGGGTGTAGCGCTCTTCCTTCACTTCCTCCGGCACCGGGTCCGGAAGCGTGTTGGCAGCGGCGCCCTCGACCGGCTCGAAACGGAACGCGCCGACGCGGTCGAGCTGCGCCTCGTCCAGCCAGTCGAGGAGATACTGGAAGTCCTCCTCGGTCTCGCCGGGGAAGCCCACCACGAAGGACGAGCGGATCGCGATGTCGGGGCAGACCGCGCGCCAGCCGCGCAGCCGCTCGAGCACCTTGGCGTCGTTGGCCGGGCGCTTCATCGCGCGCAGCACCTTGGGGCTGGCATGCTGGAAGGGAATGTCGAGGTAGGGGACGATCAGCCCCTGCGCCATCAGCGGGATGACGTGGTCGACATGGGGGTAGGGGTAGACATAGTGCAGCCGCACCCACACCGGCTGGTCGGACGTGCCGAGCTTGCCGAGTTCGCGGGCAAGGTCGGTCATGTGCGGGCGGACTTCGGCGCCCTTCCACATGCGCGGCTGGTCGCGGATGTCGATGCCGTAGGCGGAGGTGTCCTGGCTGATGACCAGCAGCTCGCGCGTGCCGGCGGCGACCAGCTTCTCCGCCTCGCGCAGGATCGCATCGGGCCGGCGCGAGGCGAGGTCGCCGCGGATCGCCGGGATGATGCAGAAGGAGCAGCGGTGGTTGCAGCCCTCCGAGATCTTCAGATAGCTGTAGTGGCGCGGCGTGAGCTTCAGCCCCGCCTCCGGCACCAGGTCGACGAAGGGGGAGGGGATCGGCGGCGCCGCCTCGTGCACGGCTTCGACCACCGACTCATATTGGTGGGCGCCGGTGATCGCGAGGACGTTGGGGAAGCGGGCGCGGATCGCCGCGGCCTCGTCGCCCATGCAGCCGGTGACGATGACGCGGCCGTTCTCGGCGATGGCTTCGCCGATCGCCTCAAGGCTCTCTTCCTTGGCGGAGTCGAGGAAGCCGCAGGTGTTGACGAGCACGACGTCCGCGCCGGCATAGTCCGGCGAGAGGCCGTAGCCGTCGCTACGCAGCTTGGTGAGGATCCGTTCGCTGTCGACGAGGTTCTTCGGACAGCCGAGCGAGACCATTCCCACTTTCGGGGCTTCGGGAAGTCTGGTTGCCATGATCGCCGGGCGAGATAGTCATTTCTCGCGAAAAAGATAGGGGCAGGGGGCGTTGCCGGCGTCCGCGTGCCGCTCAGCTGGTGGGCGCGCGGAACACGAACCAGGCGCCCAGCGCGATCAGGGCAAAGCCGATCAGGTGGTTCACCGTGATCTTCTGGCCCAGGTAGAGCACGGAGAAGGCACAAAAGATCGCCAGCGTGATGACTTCCTGCATCGCCTTCAGCTGGGCGGCCGAATAGACCTGCGCCCCGATCCGGTTGGCGGGCACGGCCAGGCAATATTCGAAAAAGGCGATGCCCCAGCTGCCCAGGATGATCAGCAGCATCGGCGCGCTGCGGACCTTCAGATGCCCGTACCAGGCAAAGGTCATGAACAGGTTGGAGCAGACCAGCAGCAGGATCGGCACGATCCGCGTCGCGGCATCGGACATTTAAGTACGCCTCGGCCGCGGGGGCGGCGCGGGATTGGGAACGATCTCTACGATGACGTCGCCGCTTTCCAGGGAGGCAGCCTCGGGCGAGGCGAAGCTGAAGAAGCGCTCGCCGCGATACACCCGCACGCCAAGGCCTGTCGTGATGGCGGACAGCGGCTTGCCCAGCTCCTCCGGCAGGACAGCGCGTTCGGACAGCGCGATCGGTCCGCCGATCGAGGCGAGGTCGACCATATACTCGGCCATGTGGATGCCGCGGCAGGAGCCGGCGAGCAGCAGTCCGGCAAAGCTCACCGGGTTGATGACCGAGGTGGCACCCGCGGCGCGGGCCGGCAGTTCATTGTCCTCGGCCTTGACGATGACGCTGATCGGGACCGTGGGCGCAAGGTGGCGGGCGGTGAGGGTGATCAGGATCGAGGTGTCGTCGCGCCCGGCCGCCACGATCACGGTCTTGGCATTGGCGACGCGCACGTCCTGCAGGATCGTGTCCCGCGTGGCATCCGCCTGCAGCACGGTGCAGCCCAGCGCCTCCGCGGCCGCGATGTTGGCCTGGTCCCGGTCGATCACGACGATACGCTCGGGCGGCTCGCCCCGCGCGATCAGCTCGACCACCGCTTCCGACCCGGTCTTGCCAAAACCGGCGACGATCACATGCCCTTCGAGGTTCTTTTGAATGCGTGCCATCAGCCATCGGTCCCAGGTGCGTCGAAGCACGAATTGATAGGTGGTGCCGATGAACAGCAGCACCACGAACACGCGGATCGGCGTCACCACCAGCGCGTCGAACATCCGGGCGCGTTCCGATACCGGCGCGATATCGCCATAGCCCGTCGTGGTGATCGAGATCATCGTGAAATAGATGACGTCGAGGAAGCTGACCTTGCCGTCGTAATTGTCGCGCAGCCCGTTGCGGTCGAACCAGTGGACGCTGATCGCGAGCCCCAGCAGCGCCAGCACCGCGAGCACCCGCCACGCGATCTGCATCCACACCGGCGTCTGCGACGCCCGGCGGAGGGTGCGGTGGCTGGGGTCGCGCCGGCTCATCGCGATGGCAGCTTCGACAGCGGGTCGACGGGTGCCCGACCCTGGCGAATTTCGAAGTGAAGCTGCGGACGTGCGGCATAGCCGGTATCACCCGAGCGGGCGATCTGCTGGCCCCGCTTCACCGACTGGCCGCGCTGAACAAGCAACTCCTTTGCATGGCCGTAGACCGTCGTGAAGCGGTCGCCGTGACGCAGGATAACCACGCCACCCAGGCCGGGAACCCCGCTGCCTGCATAGGCGACCACGCCGTCTGCCGCTGCCAGCACGGGCGTGCCCGTCGGAACGCCGATCTTGATACCGTCATTGCGCTCGCCGCTTTCGCCGGCGCCGAAGCGCTTCACGACGCTGCCGTTGACGGGCCACTGGAACTGGCTCGTCAGGCGGGCAGGCGGCGCGACGGCGGCGCTCGGCGGGAGCACACGCTCCGAAGAGGCGGTGGCACGGGCGGGCTTGTCCTCCGGCTCGATCGCCGGCTCGCCGCCCGTCAGAATGTCGTCGATGTCGAGGCGGAAGGCCGCGGCGCGCTCTGCCACGCTCATCGTCGCCGTGGCGGCACCGCCCGGGATCAGGATGCGCTGCCCCGTGCGCAGGATGTACGGATCCTCCAGCCCGTTCGCCGAGACGATCTGCGACCAGGGCACACCATAGGCGCGCGCGATGGCAATGCCGGTCTGCCCCTCGCGCACCAGATGGTAGCGGCCCCCCGGGATGGTGAGCTTCTGCCCGGGATAGATGGTGAAGGGCGGCGCGAGGCCGTTGGCGCGCGCGATCGCTTCCGATCCCGCGCCGGTCTTGTTGCCGATGGCGCGCAGATTTTCTCCGCGCGCGACGATGTGCGTGCTCTGGGGGACGCTGCGCGCATCGGGCTGGACGCGGTTTACTTCCCAGGCGGGCGGCGCGGTCGGCGGAGCGGTGACGCCCTGAGCCTGTGGCTGCGCGCGGCCGCCGCGATCGTCGGGCGGGCCCGCGACCGTCTGAGAGGGGACGGCCTGACGTCCACTCTGGGGAATGCAGCCGGCGAGCAGTCCCACTGCCGCCAGTGGCAGCGCCCGGCGGTAGCAAGCGACTTGGCCGATCATGCTTCTCCCTTCACGATCCCGCCCTAACGGGCGACATCACAGCCGCGCCGTCAAGGCCGCCCAGTTCAGCGCGTCGGCGCCAGCGTCGCCAGCCCGCCCAGATAGGGCTGCAACACGTCCGGCACCCCGACGCTGCCATCGGCGTGCTGATAATTCTCCAGCACCGCCACCAGCGTCCGGCCGACCGCGAGGCCCGAGCCATTCAGCGTGTGGACGAAGCGGGTCGCCTTTTCCCCTTCCGGGCGGAAACGGGCGTTCATGCGCCGCGCCTGGAAATCGGTGCAGGTCGAGCAGCTGGAGATTTCACGATAGCGATCCTGGCCCGGCAACCACACCTCAAGATCGTAGGTGCGGGCGGCCGAGAAGCCCATGTCGCCGGTGCACAGCTTCATCCGGCGGAACGGCAGGCCGAGGCGGGTGAGGATGTCCTCGGCCGCGGCGGTCATCCGCTCATGCTCGGCCTCGGACTGTTCGGGCGTGGTGATGGAGACCATCTCCGCCTTCTCAAACTGGTGCTGGCGGATGAAGCCGCGGGTGTCGCGCCCTGCCGCGCCCGCCTCGGACCGGAAGCAGGCGGTGAGGGCGGTGAAGCGCAGCGGCAGTTCCGTCTCGCTCAGGATCTTGCCTGCGACGATGTTGGTCAGGCTGACCTCCGCGGTCGGGATCAGCCAGCGGCCGTCGGTGGTGCGGAACAGGTCTTCGGCGAACTTGGGGAGCTGGCCGGTGCCGAACACCGCCTCGTCGCGGACCAGCAGCGGCGGGACGACCTGTTCGAACCCGTGCGCGTCCGAAAGCGTGTCGAGCATGAATTGGCCAAGCGCCCGGTGCAGTCGCGCCGCGCCGCCCCGGATCAGTGTGAAGCGCGCGCCGGAGAGCGCTGCGCCGGTCTCGAAATCCAGGCCGATGGCGGGCCCGATCGCGTCATGCTCCCGCACCGCAAAGTCGAAGCTCGGGCGGGTGCCGCGCTCGTGCACCAGGAGATTGTCGTCTTCGTCGGCGCCCTCGGGCACGTCGGCGAGCGGCAGGTTGGGGATGGCGGCAAGGCGCCCGGTGAGGTCTTCTCCGACAGCACGCTCCTCGGCCTCAAGGGCCGGCATGCGCTCCTTGAGGACCGCGACCTCGGCCATCAGGGCGGAGGCGGTTTCCTCGTCGCGCTTTGCCTTGGCGGCGCCGATCGCCTTCGACGCCTCGTTGCGGCGCGCCTGGCCCTGCTGGAGCTCGGTCACGAGCGCACGCCGGCGCTCGTCCAAGGCCACCAGTTCGGCCGATGCCGCTGGCAGGCCACGGCGGGCGAGCGCTGCGTCAAAGGCTGCGGGATCGTCGCGGATCAAACGAATGTCGTGCATGGCCGCGGCTATGGCGGGGCTGCCCGCGACGTGCAAGCCGCAACACCGGGACCGAAACCTGTGCGGCGACCAATGCGTTGGGCCTGCAACTGGAACGAGAGGAGACCCTTCCATGCTGATCCCCCACGACGCCTTCGTGCTCGTCGCCGACGGACGCAAGATGTTGTTCCTGCGCAATGAGGGCGACGCGGTGCAGCTGAACCTGCAGGTCGAGGCAAAGGAGATCCATCCGAACCCCAAGGACAGCGACCAGAAGACGGACGCATCCGGCCAGGCGTCTTCCACGCAGAGCGGTGCCAATGCACCTGCGGTGGCGCAGGGCGGGTCGATGCACGCTCGCGGCGGCGGCGCGCAGTTCGCGCCAGCGCGCGGGACGTTTGAGGAAACCGACTTCCACCAGCTTGAGGAAGATCGATTCGCGGCGGAAACCGCGGAGATGCTGCGCAAGCGCGCGCTGAACAACGATTTCAAGGCGCTGGTCGTGATCGCGCCGCCGCGGACGCTCGGCGAGCTGCGCAAGAAATATCACAAGGAAGTGAGCAGCCGGATCATCGGTGAGCTGGACAAGGACCTGACAGGCCATCCCGTCGACGAGATCGAGCGGCTGCTCCAGGATATCGAGGTCTAAGGCAGCCCGCCTTCCTCATGGAAAGGGCCGCGCGAATGAATCGCGCGGCCCCTTTTTTTGCGCCTTCGGTGCCGGTCAGGCCTGTTTCGTGCCCGCGAAGCGTCGGCGCGCAACCAGCGCGACGGCTGCACCGCCGAACAGGAGCAGCAT
Organism: Sphingomonas sp. 3-13AW; assembly: GCF_049311085.1. NCBI lineage: Bacteria > Pseudomonadati > Pseudomonadota > Alphaproteobacteria > Sphingomonadales > Sphingomonadaceae > Sphingomonas > Sphingomonas sp. 3-13AW. The sequence goes on from NZ_JASNVZ010000037.1 coordinate 18,833, forward strand.
CGGCGGGGCCGGCACCGGAGCCGGTGGACCCGGCGGGCCGGGTGGGTGGCCATGCGAACTGCCGGAGCTGGATGAACTGGAGGAGGTGGAGCTGGACGTCGACGTCGAGCTCGACGTCGAGGATGAAGTGGAGGTCGAGGAGCCACCGCTACTGGTGGAGGTCGAGGAACCGCCAGTGGAAGTCGACGTGGACGACCCGCCCGTAGAGGTCGAGGAGCCTCCGGTCGAGGTCGAGGTCGACGACCCGCCCGTGGAAGTCGAAGAGCCGCCGGTGGAAGTCGACGAGGCGCCCGAGGACGTGGAGGACCCACCCGTCGACGTCGAGGAGCCGCCAGTCGACGTGGACGACCCCCCAGTGGAGGTCGAGCCCCCGCTCGAGCTGGAACTGGTAGTCGAGGAGACCACAATCCCGCTCGATCCGCCGCTGCCGCCAAAGAAGCCGCCGCCACCGCCGAAGAAGCCGCCCCCGTAGAAGCCGCCGCCGCTGGTGCCGCCGACGACGACCGGAACGCTGCTCCCGCCGCTGGACGCGACGGGAACATCGCCGCTGGAGCCGACATAGGCGGGAGGTGGCGCGATGGGTTCGGGTGCGCCGGCTACGGTCACGATGGGCGGCGGGCAGGCCGCTGCCTCGACGAGCGGCGTGCGAAGCAGCCGCTTGCTCGGCCGCGGAACATCCTGACGGGCGACCTGCCTTTTTGCGACGATGCGCTTGGTGATGCCGTAGCTGGTCGGATTCTCGGCCACATGTACGGCGCCACCCCCCACCAACGCGCCGCCACAGGCGCATGCGCAGAGTTTCGCCAGGGCCATACGAACCGACATAGTGCCACTCTTCATCTTTTTGGCAGGAGTCGCGGTCATCGGATGACGACCGCCGCACGCACACGCACCGGGCTCAGCGCCTCGAGGGAGCGTCACCGGTTAACGCTTCTATAACCATAAGGTGGCCTAGAAACACGCCTTTCCAGGCTAGTGTGGAGTGCTGTGTCGTTATGGTACGCTCCATTCCGGCGGCTTGGGGTCAGGTGATCCCAGCGGCTTTTTGAAGTTGCGCGAAGATCTCTCGCAGAAAATCCCTATCGGATGTCTGGATAAATTGATGTTTTACGAGATGTTCTAGGCGCTTGTGGAGGTTTGTCCTTGCCAGTATAGGCGCGCCAGGCACAGGCGGTTCCCCCGCCAGTACGTTCGGGCGGGAGACCGGGGTGGAGAGTGGGGATGGCGAGTGTATTTGATTTGACCGGGCAAGCTGACACAGCGCCCACTGCGGCCAATGACGAGGCCGTGGACGGATATCGTCCCAGTGCGGACGAGCCGTTCATGAACCTGCGCCAGCAGGCATATTTCCGACAGAAGCTCCTTGCGTGGAAGGAAGCGATCCATCGCGAGGCCCAGGGAACGCTTTCCCAGTTGCAGGTAGACTCGCTTCGCGAGGCGGACCTCACCGATCGCGCATCCAGTGAGACCGACTGGTCGATCGAACTGCGGACCCGGGATCGCCAGCGCAAGCTGATCGCCAAGATCGACGCAGCGCTTCGCCGCATCGAAGACGGCGAATATGGCTATTGCGAAGTGACGGGCGAACCGATCTCGCTTGGCCGGCTGGAAGCCAGGCCGATCGCGACCATGACAGTGGAGGCACAGGAGCGCCACGAGCGGCAGGAGAAGGTCTCCCGCGAGGAGTAGCGCTTCGACGCACCGTTAACCCGGAGGTAAGGAGTTGCTGTTTTGGGGGCCTCCACACACCCGCGTCCGGAGTAAGTAGGATCAGCGAGAGTAATTTCCCCGAGGGACGCTACAAGCGATTGCGAGACCGCGACAGCTTGTTGCTCACCGCGACGCTGCGGCGGGTAGGGCGCGGGGACGCCGTACCGGTGCGTATCCGCAACCTTTCCGCGGGCGGCCTGATGGCGGAGCATGGACCGGTGTTGCCGGTCGGTGCCGAGGTGGAGATCGATCTTCGTGGGGTCGGGCAGGTTCGCGGCACCGTTGCCTGGTCTGCCGAAGGCCGGATTGGCGTCGCGTTCGTCGAGGAAATCGATCCCAAGGCCGTACGCAAGCCGGTGACCGTCCGCGCGCCCGAGGAAAAGCCGCTGAAACGGCCGCTTTGATGTACGGTCGCATCGGCTAACGCTCGCGCGGAATACGCCGTGCGGGGGGACGCTTCGGCCGGTTTAGGCGCGGATCGTTCCGACCCGCGCCCGACGCGGTTATTGGGCGGTCATCTCTTGCTTGATCTGCAGCTTGCGCTTCTTGAGCGTCGCGAGGGTCTCCCGATCCGGAGAGGGGCGGCGCGACTCGGCCAGGATCTGGGTATCGAGCAGTGCGTGCTTGGCCTCAAGAGCGGCAAGATGGGCAGTCTGCATGGATGCAATCCTCTGCTTTGGGTTAGGGGATGCTGATTAGAACACGCGATTCGACCGATGTCTCCCGCCGCGCAGGACGCTTTCGGTGCGCCGTGCGGAAAGTGCAGACGGAGCGTTGCACCGTTCATCGACACAGGCAATGGTTACCGGATGCAAGACCCCGAACTCACGACCCAGCTCGAGCAATTGCGTGTGGAGCACCGCGACCTCGACGACGCCATTGCCGCGCTGCTGCTCCAGGGGGGAGCCAACCAGTTGCAGATCGCGCGGCTGAAACGTCGCAAGCTGCGTCTGCGCGACGAGATCGCGATGCTGGAGGATCAGCTGATCCCCGACATTATCGCCTGATCCGGCCCGCGTTTCAGATCGGGACGGCCCGGATTCAGCGGTGTTCCGCGCTCTCGTCGCTTATGGCAAGCAGGGCGTATGGAACGGTTCGCTCCTCCGCTCGCACTGCATCACCGGCTGATCGGCCCTTTGCATGTCGAGGCGATGCTCCTGGCCGACGAGGCGCGGTCCTATTTCGGTTCGACGGGCAAGCGCGAGCGGGAACGACTCGCTCCGGCCGCGCGGGTCGCCTTTTCCTGTGAATCGCTCAAGCTGACGAGCCGGTTGATGCACGTCATCGGCTGGTTGTTGACGCAGCGCGCGCGGCAGGAGGGAGAGTTGGACGCCGATCCGAACCGCGCGCCCGCGCGAGGCCTGGGCGTCGCGCCCGAGACGGCCGAGGATGTGCTTGCCCTTCTTCCCGAAAGCGCGCGCACGCTGATCGACGCGAGCATCGACCTGTACCGCCGCGTCGAACGGCTGGAGCAGGCACGAGAGCCCGCGATACCGAGCCCTGCGCGATCGATGTTCGAGAGATTGTCGGCGAGCTTCTGAAGCGGCAGCGCCGGGCTACAGAAGCCCGGAAACCTGCCCCAGGAGTACGCAGTTGAGCACGATCACCGCGGCGCAGATCCCCCAGGCGGCGATCTTCATGACAGGGCCGTTGACGAAGCTGCCCATCAGCTTTCGATTGCTGGTGATCCGCACCAGCGGGTACACCGCGAACGGAAGCTGTAGGCTGAGCACCACCTGGCTCGCCAGCAGCAGCTGTGCGGTACCGCTCGCTCCGAACCAGGTGGCGGCGATGGCGGCCGGTACGATCGCGATCAGCCGGGTGATCAGGCGCCGCATCCAAACCGGCATCCGCAGGTCGAGGAAGCCCTCCATCACGATCTGGCCGGCAAGCGTCCCCGTGATTGTGGAGTTCTGCCCGGAGGCGAGCAGGGCGATCCCGAACAGGATGCTCGCTGCACCGGCGCCCAGCATCGGCGTCAGCAACTCATAGGCGTCCTGGATCTCGGCGACGTCGGTGCGGCCCGCGGTGTGGAAGGTCGCGGCCGCCAGCACCAGGATCGAGCCGTTGATGAACAGCGCGAGCATCAGCGCCACCGAACTGTCGATGGTGGCGAGCTTCACGGCTTCCCGTCGCCCTTCCAGCGAGCGGTCGAAGCGTCGGGTCTGGACGATCGAGGAGTGGAGATAGAGATTATGGGGCATCACCGTCGCCCCAAGGATCCCGATCGCGATGTAGAGCATCGCCGGGTTGGTGACGATCTCGGTCGACGGGATCAGGCCCGCGGCGATCCCGGCCAGGCTTGGCTGCGCCATGAAAAGCTCGGCCGCAAAACAGCCCGCGATGATGAGGAGCAGGGCGACGATGAACGCCTCCAGCTTTCGAAAGCCATATTGCTGGAGCAGCAGGATCAGCATGACGTCCACCGCGGTCAGGCAAACGCCAAGCGGCAGCGGTATTCCGAACAGCAATTGAAGGGCGATCGCTGTCCCGATCACCTCGGCGAGATCACAGGCGATGATCGCGAGTTCGCACAAGATCCAGAGGATCCAGCGGGTACCCGACGAATAATGCTCCCGGCACGCCTGCGCGAGATCCATCTCCGTGACGATGCCGAGCTTTGCCGACAGCGCCTGGAGGATCATCGCCATCATGTTCGAGATCAGGATGACCGACAGCAGCGTGTAGCCGAACGCCGATCCACCCGCGAGATCGGTGGCCCAGTTGCCCGGGTCCATGTAGCCGACGGCCACCAGATAGCCCGGGCCGGCGAATGCCCCCATCTTGCGCCAGAAGCGGCCGGCTCCTGACGGGACGCTGATGCTTCGGTTGGAGCCGGGAAGGCTGGGTGCGCGCGATGTACCCGTCCCCCCGACGAGTGGTGCGGAACTCGCCGGAGGAGGGGTCATCGGATCATCTTTCCTGGGCCGCAGCCAGCCATGTTGAAGATCAGGTGATGTTGCTCGAATTGACGATGCCGTTCACGCCGTTCGGGAAGAACCCACCGCTCTTCGCAGCCTTGTTGGTCAGGTAGAGGATGTTGAGCACCTGGTTCGGCGTACGGCCAAACACGATGCCCGTCGCGTCGGTCGGCACGATATTGGACGCGCCGTTCGCCAGCTTCACGCCCTGGTCGATATCGCCCGCGCCATCGAACACGTCGCGCGCGTTCGAAAGCTTCTCGGTCGCCTCGATCAGCGAGGGCATGTTCACGCCCTTGCGATAGAGAACCGTGCGGACGAGCCCGGCGTGATACGACTCCGCGGCCTGGATGCCGGCGGTCGCGTCGATGTAGCTGGTCGTGCGGAGGAAGCCGATCGCGCCCTTGTATGCCGTCACGCCGAGGTCTTCGAACAGGAAGGCGGCGAGGAGGAAGTTCTCGTCGTTCGCATAAGGGTCAAAGGTCTGGCCCTGCTCGATAAGACCGGCCGCAACCGCAGCCGTCGCAAAGGCGCCGGTCGCCGAGATGCTGAGGTCGATCACCGGCTGGGCGATCGTCGAGGTTGCACCGATCGTCCGGCGCAGGAATGCGACATGCCCGCGCTCGTCGGCGGCGATCTCCCGTGCATAGCGCTCCACCAGCGGATCGGTGAAGTTCACCTTGCGCCCGCCGGTTGCGGCGCCGGCGGTGCCGGTGCCCGAGAGCAGGTCCGCGGACAGCCCCGCGCCGGTCGCGGCAAAGGAATAGAACTGCGCCTCGAGATATTCGAGATTCAGTGCGAAGTTCAGGATGTCGACCTCGGTGACCGTGGTCGTTGCCGAGGGGGTCGGCGTGGGGGTCGGGG
>NZ_JASNVZ010000038.1:0-21568 GCF_049311085.1 Sphingomonas sp. 3-13AW
CGCGCGCCCCCACCCGCCCCAGCGTCGTCAGCCGATGCGCTACCTGTTCCAGCGACGTGCCAAACCGGCGGGCCAGCAGCGGCACGTCATAGCCGGTCGCCTCGCAAGCGCGCAGGAACCGGGCATAGGGCATGGTCACGGCCGCCGCAAAATAGCCCAGCAGGTGGCGGCGGTAGAGCCGTTCTGCCGCGCGGTCGGTGAAGCCCGCCCCGCGCACCAGCGCCTCCACCGGGGTCCGCGCCTCGGCGTGCCCGATCTGGCGGGCGAGCAGTTGCAGCCGCTGCGCCGGGCTCAGCAATTCGGACAATTGCAGTTGGCGCGCGTGGAGGTCGAGCCGGAAGAGCCGGTCCGGCAGTACGTCTGCCGGCAGCACCCGCACCGACAGATGATGGCGGACCCGCAGCCGTTCGGCGAGCGCGGCGCCCAGGTCCGCCGCCGACTGCCGCAGTTCGTCGGCCACGCCCTCTGCCAGTTCGTCCAGTTCTCCGAAGTGGTTGCGCCAGCGCTCGATCTCCCGCCGCACCAGCATCTGCGGATCATCGGCAGGTGCGGTCCCAACCGTGCCGCCGGCGCCGCCCAACCGGTCGAAAGCGCGGGCGAACGCCTCCGCGCCGCCTGGTGCGCTCGCCAGCCACTCGGCGACTTCGTGGCGGTCGATCTCCAGATCGGCGAACATCGGATCCGCCAGCCGCCGACGAAGCCCCTCGATACCGCCGGCCGGCTCGCCGCTCGCCAGCGCCCGCGGATCGAAATCGAAACGTTCGGCAAGCCGCACCAGCAGGGACGCCGACAAGGGACGCTGATTGCGCTCCACCAGGTTGAGATAGCTGGGCGAGATACCGAGCATCTCGGCCATCGCGGCCTGGGTCAGCCCGCCCTGGCGCCGTATCCGCCGGACCGCATGCCCCGCCAACAGCTTGCGCTCCGCCACTCAACCGGCCCCTCTTGCAAACACTTTACATCAACACAGGCGTGAGCCGTTCGGCCTTCGACTGCTTGACCACTATTATCGTGCTTCGCAGCTTCTGGAAACCGCAGGGATGCGGCACAGAGGAGGGGTATCACCAGTCGGTGCGCAGCTGTAAAGGACGTGACAATGTCGCTCCCCATCGCCGATCCAGCCCGCGCCGCTTCCGCGCGCTTCGCCGGTATCGAGATGTCCGCAGCCGTCGGTGAACATCCGACGCGCACTGCCGACGATCGGTTCAACAGTCTTTATCGCCAGTTCGGCCGGGCCTAGCGCCCGCGCCCTACCCGTTCCTGGGGAGGAAGGGTGCCCGCCGGAGAGCAATCTTCGGCGGGCATTTCCGTATGTGCAGTACATTCCCGCGCCGCGGGGTAGCAGGGGGCCGCCGTAAACCGCGCGGCCCCCTGCCCTCAGTTTCAGTCGACCATGCCGCCTGCGGCCAGCACCGCGAGCGTCACCAGCTCGCTTGCGGTCGAGGTCATCGGCGCGATCTGCACCGGCTTTTCCATCCCGATCAGCATCGGGCCGATCATGTCGTCGCCGCCCAGTTCGCGCAGCAGCTTGGCCGAGATATTGGCCGACTGTAGGCCCGGCATGATCAACACGTTGGCCGGACCCGACAGGCGCGCGAACGGATAGTTCGCGAGCTGGCGCGGGTTGAGCGCCACGTCGGGGGCCATTTCGCCCTCATATTCGAAGCCGACGTCGCGCTTGTCGAGCACGCCCACCGCACCGCGCAGCGCCTCCAGCCACTTGCCCTCGGGATTGCCGAAGTTGGAGTAGCTGAGGAACGCGACCCGCGGCTCGTGACCCATGCGGCGCGCGACCTGTGCGGTCGCCTCGGCGATGTCGGCCAGTTCCTCGGAATTGGGGCGCTCGTTGACCGTGGTGTCGGCGATGAACACCGTGTGGCTCTGCCCGACGAGGACATGGATGCCGAACGGCGTGCGGCCTTCCTTCGGGTCGATCACCCGCCGCAGCGCCCGGATCGTCTGCGCATAGGTGCGGGTGACGCCCGTGATCATCGCGTCGCCCTCGCCCAGCTGCAGCAGCAGCGCGCCGAAGATATTGCGATCCTGGTTCACCATCCGCTCGCAATCGCGACGCAGATAGCCGCGACGCTGGAGACGCGCGTAGAGGAAGTCGACCATCTGCGGCACCAGCGGCGAATGGCGGCTGTTGTGGACCTCGTAGGTTTCCGGATCGGTCACGCCCAGCGCGCGAAGGCGATCATAGACGTCGTCGCGGCCGACCAGCACCGGCGTGCCATAGCCGCCCTCGCGGAAGTTGATGGCGGCGCGCAGCACCACCTCTTCCTCGCCCTCGGCGAAGATGACGCGCTTGGGGTGCGCCTTGGCGCCCTCATAGGCGAGGCTGAGTACCGAGGTCGTCGGGTTGAGCCGGGCGCGCAGCGTCTGGCGATACGCATCCATGTCGAGGATCGGCTTGGTAGCGACGCCCGAATCCATCGCGGCCTTGGCAACGGCGGCGGGCACCAGCTCCATCAGGCGCGGATCGAACGGCGCGGGGATGATATATTCCGGGCCGAACGTGTGCTTGACGCCATAGGCGAGCGCGACTTCCTCGGGCACCTGCTGGCGCGCGAGCTTGGCCAGCGCCTCGGCCGCGGCGATCTTCATCGCGTCGTTGATCGTGGTCGCCCGCACGTCGAGCGCACCGCGGAAGATGAAGGGGAAGCCGAGCACGTTGTTGACCTGGTTCGGATAGTCCGAACGACCGGTCGCGATGATGACGTCCGGGCGCGCGCGCTTGGCGTCGGGGGGCGTGATCTCCGGATCGGGGTTCGCCATCGCGAACACGATCGGGTTCGGCGCCATCTTCTTCAGCAGCTCGGCCGGCAGCGCGTTCGCCGCCGACAGGCCCATGAACACATCGGCGCCATCCAGCGCCTCGGCCAGGGTACGCTTGTCGGTGGCGACCGCGTGCGCGGACTTCCACTGGTTCATGCCCTTGGGACGGCCCTCGTAGAGAACGCCGTCGAGGTCGACCATCAACAGGTTCTCGTGCCGCACGCCCATGGCCTTGACCAGGTCCGCGCAGGCGAGTGCCGCCGCACCGGCGCCGTTCATCACGACCTTGGTCTCGGCGATGTCGCGCTTGGTCAGGAACAGCGCGTTGATGAGGCCGGCGGCGGCGATGATCGCCGTGCCGTGCTGGTCATCGTGGAACACGGGGATGTTCATCCGCTCGCGCAGCGTCTGCTCGATGATGAAGCACTCCGGGGACTTGATGTCCTCCAGGTTGATGCCGCCGAAGGTCGGCTCCATCAGCTCGACCGCGTCGATGAAGCGGTCGACGTCCTCGGTCTTCAGCTCAATGTCGATCGAATCGACGTCGGCGAAGCGCTTGAACAGCACCGACTTGCCTTCCATCACCGGCTTGGACGCGAGCGCGCCCAGATTGCCGAGGCCCAGGATGGCGGTGCCGTTGGAGATCACCGCGACCAGGTTGCCCTTGGCGGTATAGTCATAGGCGGTGGCAGGGTCGGCCGCGATCGCGCGCACCGGCACGGCGACGCCCGGCGAATAGGCGAGCGCCAGGTCGCGCTGCGTCGACATCGGCTTCGACGCGATAATCTCAATCTTGCCCGGACGCCCCTCCGAGTGGAACAGCAGCGCCTCGCGCTCGGAAAACTGGACGTTTGAATCTTCTGCCATCTGCAACCTTCCCGCACTGATGGCTCTGCCCTTAAGACGCATCCTCGCCTCCGTCACCCCACCGTATCACAGGCATGACGCCGGTCGCTTCTTCGGCTACCCACGCGCGCATGCCTGCCGTTCCAGCACCCACCCCGATGATGGCGCAATATCTCGCCCTCAAGGCCGAAGCCGCCGACTGCCTGTTGTTCTATCGCATGGGCGACTTTTTTGAACTGTTTCACGACGATGCCAAGGTGGCCGCGGCCGTCCTCGACATCGCGCTCACGGCCCGGGGCGAGCATGAGGGCGCAAAGATCCCGATGTGCGGCGTGCCGGTGCACGCGGCCGAGGGATATCTCGCGCGATTGATCAAGGCGGGGCACCGCGTCGCCATCGCCGAGCAGATCGAGACGCCGGAACAGGCCAAGAAGCGCGGCGGGGCGAAGGCGCTGGTCGCGCGCGCAATCGTGCGGGTGGTTACGGCGGGCACGCTGACCGAGGAAGCACTGCTCGACGCACGCGCCGCAAACTGGTGCGTCGCGGTCGGTGAAGCCGGCGGCGAAGTCGCGATTGCAGCCGCCGACGTTTCCACCGGCCGGTTCGAGCTGATCGAGACCGATGCCCATGCGCTGGCCGCCACCGTTGCCCGGCTCGCCCCGGCCGAAGTGGTCGCCTCGGAAGTGTCTGCCTTTGCCGAACTCGCCACGACCGAGCGTCCGCGCATCGACTTCGACAGCGCGGGCGGCGAGGCGCGGCTGAAGGCATTGTTCGGGGTCGCCACGCTGGACGGCTATGGCAGTTTCAGCCGCGCCGGCCTTGCTGCGGCCGGCGGGCTCGTCGCGTACCTGGAGCATACCGCGCGCGGCAGCCTGCCGTTCCTCCGGCCGCCGCTGGTGTCGCGCAACGACCAGTGCATGGCCGTGGACGCTGCCACCCGGGAAAGCCTGGAGCTTACCCGCACCACCTCGGGCGCCCGCAGCGGCAGCCTGCTCGATGCGGTCGATCGCACCGTCACGGGCGCGGGCGCACGCCTGCTCGGCGCGGATATCGCAGCCCCCCTGATGGACCGGGCAGAGATCGAGGCGCGGCTCGACGCGGTCACGCGCTTTCACGACGATCCGGGCTTGCGCGACGGCGTGCGCGGGTCGCTGCGCGCGCTGCCCGACGTCGGCCGCGCGCTCGGCCGTATCGCCGCCGGCCGCGGCTCGCCCCGCGATCTGGGGCAGCTGCGCGATGGCCTCGACGGCGCCCGCAAGCTGGGCGACCGGCTGGAGACGCTTGCCGATGCGCCGCCGCTGCTTGCCCGGCTGGTGCCGGCGCTGCGGGGTCACGGCGAATTGGTCGAACTGCTCACCCGCGCGCTCGTCCCCTCCCCCCCGATCGACGCCGCCAATGGCGGCTACATCGCCGAGGGTTATGACGCCGCGCTCGACGAGCTTCGCGCCACCGGTGCCGGCGGCCGCCGCGCCATCGCCGCACTGGAAGCCGAGTTCCGCACCCGCACGGGCGTCAACGCGCTCAAGATCCGCCACAACGGCGTCCTCGGCTATCATATCGAGGTTCCGGCCCGCGCCGCCGACGCGCTGATGAAGGCGGACAGCGGCTTTACCCACCGCCAGACGCTCGCGGGCTGCGTCCGCTTCAACGCACCCGAACTGCACGACGTCGCGCTGAAGGTGACGCAGGCCGGTGCCCATGCGCTGGCGGCCGAGGCGGCGCATCTGGAGGAACTGACCGCAAAAGTGCTCGACCGGCGAGAGGCGATCGCCGCCACCGCGGACGCGCTTGCCCGCATCGACGTCGCCGCCGGCCTGGCCGAGCGCGCGGCCGAGGGCGGCTGGGCACGGCCGGAGCTGGTCGACCACGCCTGCCTGGAAATCGAGGGGGGCCGCCATCCCGTGGTCGAGGCTGCGGTTGCCAAGGCGGGCGGCCGGTTCGTGGCCAACGACTGTCGCCTGTCCGAGGATAACCGCCTGTGGCTGGTGACCGGGCCCAACATGGGCGGCAAATCGACCTTCCTGCGCCAGAACGCGCTGATCGCCGTGCTGGCACAGGCGGGCAGCTATGTCCCGGCGACCCGCGCGACACTGGGGCTGGTCGACCGGCTGTTCAGCCGCGTCGGCGCATCCGACAATCTCGCGCGTGGCCGCTCCACCTTCATGGTCGAGATGGTGGAGACCGCCGCCATCCTTGCCCAGGCGACCCCGCGCAGCTTCGTCATCCTGGATGAGGTCGGCCGCGGCACCTCGACCTACGACGGCCTCGCCATCGCCTGGGCCGTGGTGGAGGCGATTCACGAGGACAACCGCTGCCGCTGCCTGTTCGCGACCCATTATCACGAGCTCACCCGCCTGGCGGAACGCTGCGAGGCGTTGAGCCTGCACCATGTGCGGGCGCGCGAGTGGAAGGGGGACCTGGTCCTCCTCCACGAACTGGGTGAGGGTCCGGCGGATCGCAGCTATGGCCTGGCGGTAGCGCGGCTGGCAGGCCTGCCGCCGGCGACCGTGTCTCGCGCCAAGGCCGTGCTCGCAAAGCTGGAGGCTGGGCGCCAGAAGACCGGCGGGCTGGCGGCAGGGCTCGACGATCTGCCGCTGTTCGCGTCGCTACAGCCGACGGAAGAGGAAAAGCCGGATGCGCTCCGCAGCGAGCTCGCCACGCTGGATCTCGATTCGCTGACGCCGCGCGCCGCGCTCGATGCGCTGTACCGGCTGAAGGAACTCGCCAGCGAGTAAAGGTCAGGGGCGGCCGAGCGCGGCAATCGCGCGCGGCCGCAACCGCTCGACGGCAACAGCGTGGAGGCCGGGTGCGGTGGCAAGCACGCCGAATGCCTGGGCACGCGGCGTGTTGAAGCGCAACGGCTTGCCAAGCGAGTCCGTCACCGCAGCCCCCGCCTCTCGCAGCAGCAGCACCGCAGCCGCGACGTCCCACTCATGACCCCAGCGGAAGGTGGCGAGCAGGTCGGCATCGCCCGCCGCCACCATCGCCATGCGCAGCGCGATCGAATTGGGCTTGGCCACCGCGACCAGGTCCTGGTCGATCTTGGGCAGGGCATCGACCGGCGTGCGGGCACCCCGCATCTGGCAAGCATCGCTCGCCGCCAGTCGCACGCCGTTGCGCCAGGCGCCGCCGCCCAGCGATGCGCGCCACCGCTCATGCCGGGCCGGCGCCTCGAGCACGCCCAGCACCGGCTGCCCGTCCTCGACCAATGCGACCGACACCGACCAGCCCGGCCGTCCGCGGATATAGTCCCGCGTGCCGTCGATCGGATCGACGATCCACACCCGCCGCCTGCCGAGCCGGACGTGATCGTCCGCGGATTCCTCGGACAGCCACCCCGCATCCGGCAAAAGCGCGGTCAGCCGCTCCCGCAGCAGCGCGTCGACGGCGAGGTCGATCTCGCACACCGGATTGTTCGGGGACTTCTCCCATCGATGGAAGTCGGTCGACGCGCGCCCATGCGCCAGCGTCGCCGCCTCCGCTACGATGGCCGCCATATCGTCGAGCAGCGTGTCAGCCACCCGCCACCGTCATTCCGTCGATCCGCACCGTCGGCACGTTCACGCCGTAGCGGAACTCCAGATCACTCGCGGGCACCAGATGCGCGAACATCTCGCGCAAATTGCCGGCGATGGTGATTTCCGCGACCGGGCGCGTGATCTCGCCATTCTCGATCAGGAAGCCGGCGGCGCCGCGACTATAGTCGCCGGTGACGCCGTTGACGCCGTGGCCGATGAGCTCGGTGACGAGCACGCCGCGCTCGATGTCGGCGATCATCGCCTCCCGGCTTATCCGGCCCGCGTCCATGTAGAGGTTGCTGGTGCCGACGCCCGGACCGCCGCCGATGCCGCGGGTAGCGTGGCCGGTCGGCTCCAGCCCCAGCTGCCGTGCCGACGCGCTGTCGAGCAGCCAGCTTTTCAGCACGCCGCCCTCGACGATCGCGAGCGGCGACACCGGCAACCCCTCGCCATCGAACGGCCGCGAGCGAAGACCCTGCGGCCGGTGGGGATCGTCGCGAATCGTCACTCCCGGCGCAAACACGGCGGTGCCGAGCGCCTCGCGCAGAAAGCTGGTGCCCCGCGCCACCCCCGGACCGGCGATCGCCCCGGTGAGGTGGCCGAGCAGGCTCGACCCCACGCGCGGATCGAACACCACCGGCATCGCGGCCGATCCGATGCGTGCCGGATCGAGCCGGGCGACCGCACGCTCGCCTGCCTGCCGCCCGATCGCTTCGGGCGAGTCGAGCGCCGCACGATGGCGGGCGCTGTGATAGGCATAGTCGCGCTGCATGCCCGATCCGGTACCGGCGATCACGCTGGCGGAGGCACCGTGGCTCGTGACGGCATAGCTGCCGGCAAAACCATGACTGGTGGCGAGTGCGACCACGGCGCGGCTGGCGCTGGCGCTGCCGCCTTCCGAGTTGGTGACCCCGGCGACCGAGCGCGCCGCATCCTCGGCAGCAAGTGCCGCGGCCTTCAGCTCCTCGGGCGAGACGTCGGCACCGTCATCCAGGTCGAGCAGCGGGGCCACGCCCTTCATCAGCCGCTCGGCCGGGGCAAGGCCGGCCCAGGCGTCTTCGGGCGCGAGCCGTGCCATCGCGACGGCGCGCTCCGCGACCTCATCGAGCGCTGCGTCGGAGAGGTCCGACGTCGCGACGCTCGCCGAACGCTTGCCGACGAAGACCCGCAGGCCCAGCTCGCCGCCTTCGGAACGGCCGACATCCTCCAGCGCTCCCAGGCGGACGGAGACGGAGAGCGCCGTGTCGGCGATCAGAATGGCATCGGCGGCATCGGCGCCGCGGGCACGGGCTCGGTCGATCGCCTGCGCCGCGCGCGCCTGCGCCTGTTCGGGATTTAGCATGCCCGCGATCTAGGGAGCCGCGGCGCTCAGGTCAAAGGGCGGCGGCCGATCTCAGCCCGCCGCCGTGCCGACGACCAGGCAGGCGAGGAACATCAGCAGCCCGGCATCGCGGTTGCTGCGGAACCGCGCCAGCGTATTGTGGCCGTCCTGCGGCGCCAGCGTCGCGACCTGCCAGCCAAGGTGCAGCGCCATCGGCAGCAGCGCCAGCAGTGCGAGCGGCGTGGGGAAGACCTGCCACAGGGCGCCCGCCCAGCAGAGCAGCGACACGGTGTAGAGGCCGGCGACCCCCGGCCGCACCTTGCTCCCCATGCGGCGGGCGGAGGAGCGCACGCCGACCATGGCGTCGTCCTCCACGTCCTGAAGCGCATAGATGGTGTCATAGCCGATCACCCAGGTGATCGATCCGGCATAGAGCAGCAGCATCGGCACGATGCTGGCGTGGGTAACCTCTACCCAGCCGACCAGCGCCGCCCAGCTGAACACCATCCCCAGCCATGCCTGCGGCCACCAGGTGATCCGCTTCATGAAGGGATAGGCGGCGACCAGGACGAGGCTCGCCACGGCCACGATCGCGGCGGCCAGCCGCAATTGCACCAGCACCAGCAGTCCGATGGCGCAAAGAATTCCGAGCCATGCCCAGGCAGCCTTCAGCGACACGGCTCCGCTCGCCAGCGGCCGGCTGCGCGTGCGCGCCACCTGCCGGTCGAGGTCACGGTCGACGATGTCGTTGTAGACGCAGCCCGCGCCCCGCATGGCGATGCTGCCAAGCAGGAACCAGGCAATCATGTCCCAGCGGGCGATCCCCTGCCCCGCCAGCGCGATCGCCCAGGCGCCGGGCCAGAACAGCAACCACCAGCCGATCGGCCGGTCGAACCGGGCGAGCAGCGCAAATGGCCTGAGCCTTGCCGGCAGCTTACCCACGAGTCCGCGATGCTCACTGTCGGGGACGATCTCGACGCCGGGGGTCATCGTGCGCGGCCTTGCCGCAGCGGTGACGGGCGGTTGCGGGCAGCCGAGAGGCGCGTCGAGGGGGCGCAAAAACGGGGAATCGGGAACGTCATGCGGCCTGCTGCCACAGATGCCCCGAACTTGGACAGCCCAGGCGCGGAAACAGCTCGTCGGAAACCTTGCGGCGCTTGCCGCGTTGCCCGGCCGCTTAGACTGACCTATTACATTCGCAATGTGCTTGCGGCGCTGGACGGCGGCCGAAGAAGCGCCGGTTCCAGGAGACGGACGATCACGTCGAACAAGCTGCTCCCCTTCAAGGGGTTCTGGCGTGCGACTGCTGCCAGCCTGACCGCGCGGGTGCTGCTCGTTGGTCTGTTGCTGATCGGCGCGCTCGGAATCGTGGGCGTACTGGTCTTCAGCAAGGTGGTCGACCTGACGCGCGTGCGGCTGGGAACCGGCTTTGCCGAGCACCAGGTGTTGTACGATCGCGCACGCGGTCTCGGCACGCTTCAGCGCGACATGGCACTGGCGGAAACCAATGCCCGGTCCGAGGCGCTGATCCGCTGGCTGCGGGACGAGGGCGACACTGCCAAGAAGCGGGCGGCCATCACCGAACTGCGCCGCGTTGCCGAGCTTTCGGAGGGCGGGACCTTCTTTGTCGGCTCCGCCGCGACTCGCGCCTATTATTATGAGGAGGCCGGTAGCGGTTTTCTCGCCGACCGGCCCCGGCTGACCCTTCAACCCGGCCGGGACAAGGACCGCTGGTTTTTCGAGGCGCTCAGCCGTCCGCGCGATTGCCGTCTGAACGTGGATTCCGATGACCTGGCGATGCGCACCCGGGTTTTCATCAACTGCGTCGTGCGCGACAAGGGCCGGGCTCTGGGCGTAACCGGCACCGCGGTCGACCTTTCCTCCTTCGTGCGGGAAGCGCTGGCGGACAAGCAGCCCGGCGTCTCCACCTTCTTCGTCACGCACGAAGGCGCGGTGCAGGCCCATCGCGATCGACAGATGGTGCAGCACAATTCCGGATCGAACCGCCCTCCTCGCCTGACCGTGTTCGATATGCTTGCTCCCGAAGACCGCCCGGTACTCGCCGGAATGATGCAGGATGTCGCATCCGGGAAGGCCGCCGCGCGCTCCAGCTTCCTGAACATGAACGGCGAACGGGTGCTGGTCGGCGTCGGCTACCTGGACGGGCTCGACTGGTACAATGTGACCGTCATGAATGCGGATGCGATGGTCGACCGCAGCCTGTTCGGCCCGATCGCGGTGCTGATCATCCTCATGCTGCTGCTTGGCGGCGCGCTCGCCGTGGCGTTGTTCAAGCGTGTCGTGCTCGATCCGATCCGGCAGCTGGAGATCAGCGTGGTCGAGGCGGAACGCGGCAATTTCGAACCCGCCGAGCAGCTCGACCTCAACCGGGATGACGAGCTCGGCCGGCTGTCCCGGCGGTTCGCCGCGATGGCGCGCGCGGTCGCGGGGCACACCCGCTCGCTGGAGGCGCGCGTGCGCGAGCGCACCATCGAGCTGGAGCAACTGGCCTATCGCGATCCCGCCACCGGGGTCGCGAACCGGCGCGGCTTCGTGACCGCATTCGAGGAGGTGCAGCGCGAACGCGGTTCGGCGACCGTCGCCCTGCTGCTGATCGACGTTGACCACTTCAAGCAGATCAACGACCGCTTCGGCCATGTCGCGGGCGATGTCGTCGTGGCCGAGATCGCGCGCCGCATCCAGCAGGCGCTCCGGCCCAGTGACGTGTGTGGACGCTGGGGCGGCGACGAGTTCATCGTCCTTCTCCACGGGCTTGCCGCCGATCGGCTGGAAACCATCGCGGCCCGGCTGGTGGATGCCGTCAGCGCGCACCCGATCCAGATCGGTGACGGCGACCTGGTTTCGGTTCGGCTGAGCGTGGGCGCCTATTGCGTCGCCTCCACCGACACGATCGACCGCGCAACCGAACGCGCGGATGCCGCCATGTACCGCGCGAAGGAGGAAGGGCGCGACCGCATCATCTTTGCGGGCGACCGTGCACCGGTGGCGTGACGAACCCGCCGGCTTCCCCTAACACCGCCGCCATGCCCGCAACCCCCGCCTGGCCGCCGCAGTCCACCCCGCGCCTGTTCCTCGATACGGTGATCGCACCGGACGCCGCGATCCGCGTCGACGGACCGCAGGCCCATTATCTCCTGTCGGTGCTGCGGGCGAAGCTGGGCGATCCGGTCAAGCTGTTCGACGATGTGACGGGCGAGTGGCTGGCGACGGTCGCCCAGGCCGGCAAGCGCGACCTGACCCTGCAGGTCACGGCCCAGCTGCGCCCGCGCGAGCCGGTCCCCGACCTGTGGCTCTGTGCCGCGCCGCTCAAGAAGGGCCGGGTCGACTGGACCGTAGAAAAGGCGTGCGAGCTGGGCGTCGCCCGGATCGTCCCCGTGCTCACCCGGCGAACCGTCGTCGACCGGCTGAACCTCGACCGGCTGCGCGCCCATGCCATCGAGGCCGCCGAGCAGTGCGACCGCACCGCCCTTCCCGAACTGGTCGAACCCGTAAAGCTCACGGCACTGTTGCGCGACTGGCCGGCAGAGCGCGCGCTGTTCTTCGCGGATGAGACCGGCGGCGTGACGGCAGCGGCAACCATGGCGGCGCATCGCGGACCCGGCGCGATCCTGATCGGGCCAGAGGGCGGCTTCGATGCCGAGGAGCGCGAGGTAATCCGCGCGTTGCCGCAGGCGTTCGGCGTCACTTTGGGTCCGCGCATCCTCCGCGCGGAGACCGCGGCGGCGGCAGCGATCAGTGTCTGGATGGCCAGCGCCGGCGACTGGTAGCACCCCAAGACTCACCGCAGTAAAAAGCGCGCTGGCGCGACACCCCGGCACCGCTTATGGGCGCAGCCCATGAGCACGAAGACCGTTTCGACCACCAGCGCAGCGGTCATTGAGACCCGGGACCAGCTGATCGGCTATTTCGCAGGCGGAGAAAAGCCGGCGGAACGCTGGCGCATCGGCACCGAGCATGAGAAATTTGTGTTCCGGACGAGCGATCATCGTGCGCCAAGCTATGACGAGCCGGGCGGCATCCGCGATCTTTTGCTGGCGCTCACCGAGTTCGGATGGAAGCCGATCGAAGAAAACGGCAAGGTCATCGCCTTGTCCGGCAAGGACGGCACCGTCAGCCTGGAACCGGCCGGCCAGCTGGAACTGTCGGGCGCGCCGCTTGAGAACCTGCACCAGACCTGCGCCGAAACGGGACGCCACCTGCGCCAGGTGAAGGCCGTCGGCGCCAAGCTCGGCCTGGGCTTCCTCGGTCTCGGCATGTGGCCGGATAAGACCCGCGCCGAGCTGCCGATCATGCCGAAGGGCCGCTACAAAATCATGCTCGACCATATGCCGCGGGTCGGCAGCTTGGGCCTGGACATGATGCTGCGCACCTGCACCGTGCAGGTGAACCTCGACTACGCGTCCGAAGCGGACATGGTGAAGAAGTTCCGGGTCGGCCTGGCGCTGCAGCCGCTGGCGACGGCGCTCTTCGCCAACTCCCCCTTTACCGAGGGCAAGCCCAACGGCATGCTTTCCTATCGCAGCCACATCTGGTCGGACACCGACCCGGCGCGCACCGGCATGTTGCCGTTCGTCTTCGAGGACGGCTTTAGCTACGAACGCTATGCCGACTATGCGCTCGATGTGCCGATGTACTTCGTCTACCGCGATGGGAAATACATCGACGCCGCCGGCCTCTCCTTCCGCGACTTCCTGAAGGGCGAGCTCTCGGTCCTGCCCGGCGAGCTGCCGACGATGGACGACTGGGCGGATCATCTCTCCACCGCCTTTCCCGAGGTGCGGCTGAAGACATTCCTGGAGATGCGCGGCGCCGATGGTGGCCCCTGGGGTCGGATCTGCGCGCTGCCGGCGCTCTGGGTCGGGCTGCTCTATGATCAGGGGGCGCTCGACGCTGCCTGGGACCTCGTCAAGGACTGGAGCCTGGAGACCCGCCAGACGCTGCGCGATTCGGTGCCGCGGCTGGGCCTTGACGCGCCGCTCGGTGACAAGGGCACGCTGCGCGACATCGCGCGGCAGGTGCTCGACATTGCCGGGTCCGGGCTCAAGGCGCGCGCCCGCCTCGATAGTGCGGGCGACGACGAGACCGGCTTCCTCACGCCCCTGCGCGACGTGGTCCGCGATGGCCGGGTGCCCGCGCAGCAGTTGCTCGACCGCTATGGCAGCAGCTGGGACGGCGACGTCACCCGCGTCTATGACGAGCTGACCTTCTAGGCGCCGCTCCCGCTTCGGCGGGAGCTACCCGCCACCCAGGCGAAGAAGCGCGGCACCGGCCCGTGCCGCGCCATCCAGTCGTAATAGGCGCGATAGTCGGGGTCGGCGAGAAGGTGGCGCTCCTCGGTGCGGGCGCGCCAGTAATAGACGCCGCTCACCAGCGCCAGGATCATGGTGTTGCGGAACGCATCGAGCCAGCTGCCGGTCGTGGTCAGCATCGGCCAGCTCACCAGCCACCAGAACAGGTTCTTCGACAGATAGGCCGGGTGGCGACTCCAGGCATAAGGGCCGTTGGTGATGATGCCGCGGTTGGTAAGGTTGGAAAAGCGCAGGCCAAACGCCACCGTCGCCCAGGCGTAGACGAAGGTCAGCGCCACCAGCGCCGCCCCGATCGCCGACAGGAGCAGCGGGTGGCCGGCGAACCACTGCGTCCACTCGGCACCGCCGGGATGATAGTCGAGCGGCCCGCCCTCTCCCATCAACACGAACGGCGGGTAGCAGATCAGCGCCGCCGCCCAGCCCGCGGCATAGGGGTTGGCCGAGCGGATATGCGTGTCGATCGGCCGCATCGCCAGAATGTAGCCGCAGGTCGCGAACGCCACGTCGACCAGGAACATGAAGGTGATCAGCCACTGCGCCAGCGCGACCGGATCGCGCAGCACCGTAGCCGTATCGGCCGAAACGAACTCGCGGAAGCCGCCGGGCACGATCGCCAGCATGAAGGCGAGGAAGAACGCCTTCACCGCCCAGGAGCGCAGGTGGTTGAAGATCGCCTCCCGCTCGGTCGGAACGTCGAGGTTCAGCAGCCACGCGCCGAGCGCCCAGCAGCCGTCGCGCGGCTCCACGAGACGACGGTCGAGCCAGACGAAATAGGGCACCGACAACACGAACAGCACCGGCGCCGCATAGGCGAAGCACCACATGGCGAAGGGAAAGCCGCCCTCCCAATAAAAGCGGCCGGTGACGTAGAGCACGGCGATGCCCCCCCAGGTCGCCCAGAGCCCGACGAGCTTCACGATGCTGACGTCGATGGTCGCGCGCCACGGCCGCGCCTGTGCCCAGTCGATGCCGGTCGACGGGTTGCGATGGACCTTGTCGACCAGCACCGACCACGCGAGCATCGGCAGGGCACAGGCGAGCAGGTTGACCAGCGCCGAGAACGGCCCGTCCATGCCATAGTGCCGCGCCATCGCGACCCAGGCGAGCAGCCCGACCATGCCGGCGACGCCCGTGCCCTCGCTCACGGCCGAACGGGGACGCGGATCGGCTGCGTCAGCGGGTTGCACGAGCGTGGAGGCCATCACCCGAGCCTAGCCGCGGGCGGACCCGGATCGAAGCGGAAACGATGTCCCACGCTGCGACAGGCTGGACGAAAGCAGCGATATGTCGTTACACCGGATCCATCCCACCCGTTGAAAGGCCGTCATGTTCCGCACGTCTGCGTTTGCCGCCCTGTTGCTCGCTTCCACCACCGTCCCCGCCTCCGCGCAGTTGAACCCCGCCGGCAACACGCAGCCGCAGCCGGTACCGTTCACGGACACCATCCCCGCCCCGCGCGACGTCGACTATCCCGGCACGATCCTGCTGGAAGTCGACGCCACCGATATCCAGCGCGGGATCTTCAACGTGAAGGAGACCATTCCGGTTGCGCAGGCCGGGCACATGGTGCTGCTGTTCCCGAAGTGGCTGCCGGGCGCGCACAGCCCGCGTGGCGAGATCGAGAAGCTCGCGGGCCTGGTGATCCGAGCGAACGGCAAGGTCGTGCCGTGGAAGCGCGACCCGCAGGACGTGTACGCGTTCCACATCGACGTGCCGGCCGGCGCCAAGAAGCTCGACGTCAGCTTCCAGTTCCTGTCCGCCACGTCGGGCGACCAGGGCCGCATCGTCATGTCGCCGGCCATGCTGAACCTCCAGTGGAACTCGGTCAGCCTGTATCCGGCCGGCTATTTCACGCGCCGCATCCCGATCCAGGCGGTCGCGAAATATCCGGCGGGCTGGAGCGCGGCGTCGGGGCTTCCCGCGACCGCCAACGGCTCGACCTATTCCTACCAGCGCACGAGCTATGAGACGCTGGTCGACTCCCCCACCTTCGCCGGCAAATATTACCGCGAATGGGCCTTGTCGCCGCGCGTCGACCTGAACGTGTTCGCCGACAGCCCCGAGGAGCTGGCCGCCACCCCCGAGCAGATCGACGCGCACAAGCGCCTGGTCGAGCAGGCGGTCCGCGTGTTCGGCGCCCAGCATTACGACAAGTACGAGTTCCTGCTGGCGATTACCGACAAGATGGGCGGCATCGGCCTGGAGCACCATCGCAGCTCCGAGAACGGCGTGAAGCCGGGCTATTTCACCAAGTGGAACGACGGCATGGGCAGCCGCAACCTGCTCCCGCACGAGTTCAGCCACAGCTGGGACGGCAAGTTCCGTCGCGGCGCGGACCTGTGGACGCCCGATTTCCGCACCCCGATGCGCAACTCGCTGCTGTGGGTCTATGAAGGGCAGACGCAGTTCTGGGGCTATGTCCTCCAGGCGCGCTCCGGCATCGTCAGCAAGCAGGACACGCTGGACGCCTATGCGGCGATCATGGCGACGCTCGACACCCGCCGTGCGCGCGAATGGCGCCCGCTGGTCGACACCACCAACGATCCCATCATCTCGGCACGCCGGCCCAAGGGCTGGACCAGCTGGCAGCGCTCGGAGGATTATTACAACGAGGGCCTGCTGGTGTGGATGGAGGTCGACTCGATCCTGCGCCAGCAGTCGGGCGGCACCAAGAGCATCGACGATTTCGCCCGCGCCTTCTTCGGCATGCGCGACGGCGACTGGGGCGTGCTCACCTACACGTTCGACGACGTGGTTCAGACGCTGAACCAGATCCAGCCCTATGACTGGGCCGGTTTCCTCGACCAGCGCGTGAACGGCGTGTCGGATCGCGCACCGCTCGCCGGCTTCACCAACAACGGCTATCGCCTCGTCTACACCGAACAGCCGAGCCCCTATTTCGTCCAGGCGGACCGCAACCGCGACCAGGCCGACCTCACCTATTCGCTGGGGATGGTCGTCGGCCGCGGCGGGTCGCTGAACGCCGTCAACTGGGGCGGTCCGGCCTTCAACGCCGGCATGACCGTCGAGAGCAGCATCGTCGCGGTGAACGGCGAAAGCTACACGCCCGATCGCATCAAGGCGGCGGTGACGGCTGCCAAGGGTACCCGCACGCCAATCCGCCTGCTGGTCAAGAACGGCGACAAGCTGAACGAAGTGGCAATCGACTATCACGATGGCCTTCGCTATCCCCGCCTCGAAAAGACCGGACAGGGCGAGACGGGCCTCGATCGCCTGCTCGCCGCAAAGTAAGGGAAAGAGGGAACATGCGTATCGATATGGTGCCGGTGGGCAAGAACCCGCCGGAAGACCTTAACGTCATCATCGAAGTGCCGACCGGCGGCGAGCCGGTGAAGTATGAGTTCGACAAGGCGTCGGGTGCGCTGTTCGTCGATCGCATCCTGCACACGCCGATGCGCTACCCAGCCAACTATGGCTTCGTGCCCCACACGCTGTCGCCCGACGGCGATCCGCTCGACGCGCTGGTCGTGTCGCGCACGCCGTTCATCCCGGGCTGCGTCGTGCGCGCACGTCCGATCGCGGTGCTGAACCTGGAAGACGAAGCCGGCGGCGACGAGAAGCTGGTCTGCGTGCCGGTCGACTCCACCTTCCCCTACTACACCAAGGTCGAGGGTCGCGCCGACCTGCCGGAGATCGTGTTCCAGCAGATCGAGCACTTCTTCACCCACTACAAGGACCTCGAGAAGCAGAAGTGGGTGCGGATCGGCACCTGGGGCGATGCTGAAGAGGCAGGCCGCATCACCATGGAAGCGATCGAGCGCTACGAAGCCGCCAAGGCGCGTGGCGAGGAACCGCTCGACCACGACGTGCCCGGCCGCAACTAAGCGACCGCACCGCGCGCGCCGAGCCCCGTCGACACCCCGGTGTCGGCGGGGTTCGTCGTTTCAGCGCTTGCGCTTGGCTCTTGGCGCCGGCGCCCGTGCTCCGGCGGCGAGTGCCAGCCGCGCCCATTGCTGCATTGCATCGGCATCGTCGTAGACGTCGTCCGGCGCGCGCCGATAGTTCATCGAGCCGATGGTGCCGTCGCTCTTGGCATAGGTGAAGCGGGCGCATCCGGCCGCGTCCCAGTCCGCATCGCTTTCGCCATCGGCCTTGAACCAAAGGCTGTCCTCGAACGCGATCGCAAAGATGGTCCCGTCGCAATAGAGCGTTGCCCCGCCCATCATCCGGCGGGAGGTGACCGTGCCGATCGGCGCCAGGGCTTCCGCCACCCATTCGATCAAGCCCGCGTCCACGGCCATGATGTCTCTCCCTTGGGGCTACTCGCCCGCCAATGCCGCCAGCGCGTCGCCGGCGATGCGGTAGATGCGCCAGTCCAGCGGCTGCGCGCCAAGGCTTCGGTAGAAGCCGGAGGCTGCGGCGTTGCCGTCCGTGACCGCCCACTCCATGCGCGAGCAGCCACGCTCCCGCGCCACTCGCGCGAGGTGGGCGAGCAGGGCGCGTCCGGCGCCGCTGCCGCGCGCTTCGGGTGCAACGTACAAATCCTCAAGATACAGGCCGCGCCACCCGCTCCAGGTCGACCGATTGAAGAAATAGAGCGCGATGCCGACCGCCTGCCCGTCGCGCTCGGCAATCGCCGCCTCGATCTCGGGCGGCTCGGCCGACAGCGCCGTTTCCAGCACCGCCGGCGTCACCGCCAGCTTCGCCTCGGCTGCTTCATGGCGTGCAAGGTCACGGACAAAGCCGAAGATCAGCCCGGCATCCTTGCTGATGGCGTCGCGTATCTCGATCATGCACCTGCCTCGCTCTGTGGTACGGGCCCCGCTCCGCGGACGGCGATCAGGCAGCCGCCGACAATCAGCAGCGCACCTGCCACCGTGAACAGCGACACCCGCTCGTCAAACACCCAATAGCCCAGCAACGCCGCCCAGACGAAGGCGGTGTATTCGACCGGCGCCAGCACCTGCGCCTCCGCCCGGCCATAGGACCAGGCGAGCAACAACGCGGAGATCGACCCCAGGATCGCCGAGCCTACGATCGGCGCCAGCTGCTCCTGCGCTGGCCACACCGCCAGCCAGGGCGCGCCGAGTGCCAGCAGCACGCCAATCACCAGGCTCGTGAACAAGGTCACTTCCAGCGGGTCTGCGACCTGCGCCTGCTGCCGCAGCAGGATCAGGCTGTACGCGTACAGGACCGAGGCGAGCACGATCGCGAGCACGCCCATCACCGTGTCGGCCGAGGCGCCGGCCTGCGCATAGCCAAGCGCGATCACCAGCACGCCGACCGCCGCCACCGCGGAGCCCAGGATCGCCGCGCGCCGGATCCGCTCGCCCAGCAGGGCGGCGGCAAGATACAGCGCGATCAGCGGCGACAGGAAGGTCAGCGCCACGCCCTGCGCCATCGGCACCCGCACCAGCCCCCAGAAGAACAGCAGCACCGACAGGCCTGCCGCGAGCCCGCGCAGGATGTGCAGGCGCAGCGCCCGGCGCTCGGGCCAGCGCTGGCGTCGCGCGAGAAACACCGTGCCCGTCAACGCCACGCCCGCGACCGAGCGCCAGAGCACGGCGCTATAGGCGCCGCTCGTGATGCTCAGCCCCTTCATCAGGGCATCCATCAGCGAATAGATGGCGATACCCGCAGACGCCGCCGCAAAGGCGACGGCGGGCGGGGTGCTGGTCCTGGTCATCGACTCTTCCGATGCGGTCAAACGCCGCGGCGCTACTCCGCCGCCTGCCCTAATACCGGGCTCTGCGCCTCGATCTCGGCGGCCTTCGCTTCCACCAGCCGCACGATATGATCGACCATCTCGGCGTCCTCGACATGATGGTCGGTCACGCCGGACAGGTAGACCATGTGGCGGCCGTTGCCGCCGCCGGTGATGCCGATGTCGGTCTCGCGCGCCTCACCCGGGCCGTTCACGACGCAGCCGAGCACCGACAGCGACATCGGCGTGCGGATGTGCTGCAGCCGCTCCTCTAGTTTCTGGACGGTGCGGATCACGTCGAAGCCCTGGCGCGCGCAGGACGGACACGACACGACGCGCACGCCGCGATTACGGATGCCGAGCGCCTTCAGGATCTCGAAGCCGACGCGCACTTCCTCCTCGGGCTCGGCCGAGAGCGATACGCGGATGGTGTCGCCGATCCCGAACCACAGCAGCGAGCCGATCCCGATCGAGGATTTGACGGTCCCGCCGATCAGGCCCCCCGCCTCGGTAATGCCCAGGTGCAGCGGGCAGTCGGTCGCCTCGGCCAGCCCCTGATAGGCGGCGACCGCCAGGAACACGTCCGACGCCTTCACCGCGACCTTATACTCGTGGAAGTCATGGTCCTGGAGCAGCTTGATGTGGTCGAGCGCGCTTTCGACCAGCGCCTCCGGGCAAGGCTCGCCGTATTTCTCCAGCAAATCCTTTTCCAGGCTTCCGGCGTTCACGCCGATGCGGATCGCGCAGCCGTTGGCCTTGGCCGCGCGGACCACTTCGGCCACGCGCTCGGACGACCCGATGTTGCCGGGATTGATGCGCAGGCAGGCGGCGCCCGCGTCCGCTGCTTCCAGCGCGCGCTTGTAGTGGAAATGGATGTCGGCGACGATCGGCACCCGCGACGCGCGCACGATCTGGCGGAGCGCTGTGGTCGATGCGACGTCCGGGCAGGACACGCGGATGATGTCGACGCCCGCTTCCTCGCAGCGACGGATCTGATTGATCGTCGCGACCGCATCGTCGGTCGGCGTGTTGGTCATGGTCTGCACCGTCACCGGGGCATCGCCGCCGACAGGCACGTTGCCGACCATGATCTGGCGGCTTTGACGGCGGGCAATATCGCGCCAGGGGCGGACGGACATGAAGATTTTCTCGCAAACGCTTCGGATGTTAGGCGCCATATAGACCTGTGGGACGGCGCGGGAAAGGCAGCGCACTCGCGGTGGCGCCCGCGGCCGCTTCTGCTACACGCGGCGCTCCCCCCTTTGGAGCCGCATGATGCGCCTTGCCCTGTTGATCGGAGCCCTATTGATGTCCACTCCCGCCGCTGCCGAGCAGAAGCCGACCTGGTCGCTGGTGATCCACGGGGGCGCGGGCGTGATCGAACGCGCACGCATGACCCCCGAGCGCGAGAAGGCCGCACGGGCGGGACTCGACCAGGCATTGGCGGCCGGTGAGGCCGTGCTCGCCCGCGGTGGCAGCGCCGTCGACGCGGTCGAGGCTGCACTCCATGTGCTGGAGGACGACCCCAGCTTCAACGCCGGTCGCGGGGCGGTGTTCACCTATGAAGGCACCAACGAGCTCGACGCCGCAATCATGGACGGCTCGAACCGCGCAGCCGGTGCCGTCGCGGGCGTGACCCGAACCCGCCACCCCATCAGCCTTGCCCGCGCAGTGATGGAAAAGAGCCCGCACGTGCTGCTGGCCGGCAAGGGCGCCGACATCTTTTCGGTCGAGCAGGGACTGGAACAGGCAGACCCCAGCTGGTTCGCCACCGAGGAGCGCCGCCGCCAGCTCGATGAGCTCAAGGCCAAGAAGCTCGGCTGGTTCGACGTCGACATGAAATACGGCACCGTCGGCGCGGTCGCGCGCGACCAGGCCGGCCATGTCGCCGCCGCCACCTCCACCGGCGGGGTCACGGGCAAGCGCTGGGGCCGGGTCGGCGATTCGCCGCTGATCGGTGCCGGCACCTATGCCGACGATCGCGCCTGCGCGGTGTCGGCGACCGGTGCCGGCGAGTTTTTCATTCGCGAGGGTGTCGCGCACGAGATCTGCGCCCGCATCCGCTTCAAGGGCGAAAGCCTGAAGCAGGCGGCGGACGCAGTGATGGCGG
>NZ_JASNVZ010000039.1:0-18686 GCF_049311085.1 Sphingomonas sp. 3-13AW
CCCCCGCCCCAACCAGGGTGGCCCCGGACCCGCCTTGCGCCCGCCGGCTCCACCGCCGCTCGCGACGCCGCGTCGCGATTGGCGCCAGAACCGCCGCTACGATCACAACCGGTTTGAGCCCGGCTACCAGCGCTATTACGCCGACCGCTATTATCGCGACGGCCGCTATTACCAGCCGCGCCGGCTCACCCGCAGGGACCGCATCTACCGTGGCAGCAACGGCCGCTATTATTGCCGCCGCTCCGACGGCACGACCGGTCTGATCATCGGCAGCCTGCTCGGCGGCACGCTCGGCAACACGCTGAGCTACGGCGATTCGCAGGTTCTGGGCGCGCTGATCGGTGGCTCGGCCGGGGCGATCCTCGGCCAGGCGATCGACCGCGGCAATCTGGTCTGCCGCTGACGAGGCCAGGGGCCGGAGCCCTGCTGGCCCCTGCCGCTTCGGCCGCGTATAGCCGGTGGATGAACGGCAGGTAGTTTGCCGTTCACGCAACCGCGCGCGCCCGGGCGCCGTTTTCCCTCCAACGACATGAGTTGGAGAGAGTGCATGCGGATTCCCCTGATCGTCGGCCTGCTGGCCGCCCTGGTCCTCCCGACCGTCCCCGCCACCGCTGCTGCCGCCGCCGCACCCGCCGTGCAGGATCGCCGCGACGACCGCCGCTGGGACCAACGCCGCGACCGCAACGAGCGCCGCTGGGACAACCGCCGCGGCAATGATCGCCGCGCGGACCGCAACCAGCGCGACTGGCGTCAGTATCGCAACTATGACCACAACCGCTTCGAACGCGGCCAGAATCGCTATTACGCCGACCGCTATTATCGCGCGGGCAACAGCTACCAGCCGCGCTATCTCAGCCGCAACGACCGCGTCTATCGCGGCAGCAACGGCCGCTATTACTGCCGCCGCTCGGACGGCACGACCGGCCTGATCATCGGCGGCCTCGCCGGTGGTGTTCTCGGCAACATCCTCACCAACGGCGATTCGCAGCTGCTGGGCACGCTGATCGGCGGTGGCGGCGGCGCGCTGCTCGGCCGCTCGCTGGACCGTCGCGAAGTGGTCTGCCGCTAAGCCAACCCGGGCCGGCGCATTGTCGCCGGCCCCGCTCGCTCAGGCGGTGGCCCCGCGCCGGGCGTGGCTCAGCACACTGCCGCTGACATAGACCGCCAGCCCCGCCCAGATCAGGCCGAAACTCAGCATCTTGGCCGCATCCAGCCGCTCCCCGAACAGCGTGATCGCCAGCAGGAACTGCATCGTCGGCGCCAGGAACTGGAGCAGCCCCAGCGTCGCCAGCTTGAGCTCGCGCGCCGCCGCCGCGAACAGCAGCAGCGGCACCGTCGTCACCGCCCCCGCCAGCACCAGCAGCGCGGTGATGCCACCCTCCCGGCCAAAGCTCAGCCCGCCGTGGCCGGACAGCCAGATCAGGTACGCCAGCGCAAACGGCGCCAGCAGCAGCGTCTCCACCGTCAGCCCCTCGAACGCCTCCACCGGCGCCAGCTTGCGGATGAGGCCATAAAAGGCAAAGCTCAGCGCGATCGTAAGGCTCAGCCACAGCGCACCGCCCGCGCCCACCGCCAGCACCGCGACCCCCGCGCCCGCCAGCGTGACCGCCACCGCCTGCGTCCGCGTCAGCCGCTCGCCCAGCAGCGCCACGCCCATCGCGATGTTGAGCAGTGGGTTCAGGAAATAGGCCATGCTCGCCGCCAGCACCTGATGGTGCAGCACCGCCCACACATAGAGCAGCCAGTTGGCCGCGATCAGCACCGCGCTCGCCGCCAGCATCGCCATCGTCCGCGGGGTGCACAGCACCGCCCACAGCGACTTGCGCCGTCCCAGCATCAGCACGATCGGCACCAGCAGCACGACCGACCACAGGATCCGCTGCGCCACGATCTCGCCCGCATCCACCTTGTCGAGCAGGTGGAAATACAGGGGCAGCAGCCCCCACAGGCCATAAGCGGTCGCGCCGTGGATCAGCCCGCGGCGGCTTTCAGGCTTTTGCGTCATGGTTTGGCCCTGGTGGTGGGAAAGGCGCGGCCGCCGTGCTCCCAAAGCGGCGCCATGTCCACCCGCTCGCCGGCCGTCTGCACCGCTTCTGCACCAAAGCGCCACGCCTTGCGGTCGGATCGCCGCGCGCCCGCTCGACACCCCCTCCCTAGTGGCAGGCCGATCAAGGGAGACCGGCATGCTCGCGACCAACCACCGTCCTCGTTTCAGCTTCTTCCGCAAGGCCGCCGGCGCCGCCGCGCTGATCGCCCTCGCTCAGCTGTTCTTCTATCGGGAGGAGCCCGGGGCCACCCTCGGCCTGTCCGCGCTCGCCTGGGCCGCCGTCCTCGCGCTCGCCCGGCCAGACCTGCGCCGCAGCCGCGCCGCGCTCGGCGCGCTGCTCCTGGCCGGGCTCTATGCCCTGGTCCTGGTGGACGATCCCAGCCCGCTTGCCTGGTGCCTGTTCTGGGCGGCGCTCAGTTCCGCCGCGCTGCTGGCCCACCACCGCTTCGGCACCGCCATCGGCTGGAGCGGCCGGTTGATCCTCCACGGCCTGCTCAGCCCGCTGGTCCCCTTGCGCGACCTGGTCCGGCTCAAGCGCAGCTCGCGGACTGGCGGAGGCGGCATCCTCGCGATGCTCGCCCTCCTCGCCCTCCCGTTGCTGGGCGGCGCGATCTTCCTCGCCCTCTTCGCCAGCGCCAACCCCGTGATCGGCAACGCCCTTGCCGCGATCCGCTGGCCGGATTTGAGTTCGGCCATCCTCCATCTCGTCTTCTGGTCGGTCGTGCTGGCGCTGGTGTGGCCGAGCCTCCGTCCGCTCCGTACCGTCCAGCGGCTCGGCGAGGCGCTTCCCTCCCTGCGGCCGCTCATCCCGCACATACCCCGCGCGACGCTCATCCTGTCGCTCGTCACCTTCAACGCGATCTTTGCGATCCAGAACGGGCTCGACCTCGCCTTCCTGTGGAGCGGTGCGCCGTTGCCAAAGGGGGTGACGCTTGCCGACTATGCCCATCGCGGAGCCTATCCGCTCATCGTCACCGCGCTCCTCGCCGGCGCCTTCGTCCTCCTCGCCTCCCGCCCGGGCAGCAGGGGCGCGCAAAGCCCGCTCGTCCGGCGGTTGATCCTCCTCTGGGTCGCGCAGAACCTGCTGCTCGTCGCCTCCAGCATCCTGCGCACGCTCGACTATATCGACGCCTTTTCGCTCACCCGCCTGCGCATCGCGGCGCTCGCCTGGATGCTGCTGGTGGCCGTCGGCCTCGTGCTGATCGTGTGGCGGATGCTCGCCGGCCGCTCGACCCGCTGGCTGATCAACGCCAACGCGCTCGCCGCCGGTCTCGTCCTCAGCATCGCCAGCGTCTGCGACCTTGGCGCGATCGCCGCCGCCTGGAACGTGCGCCATGCGCGCACCGGCAGCGATCTCGACCTCTGCTACCTCGAGAACCTTGGCCCCTCCGCGCTGCTGCCGCTGATCGAGCTGGAACGCCGCGCCGGCGGTCCGGTCCTGCGCGACCGCGTCACCTATCTTCGTGCGGAGGCGATGCGCCGCCTCGAACGCAGCCAGGCCGACTGGCACAGCTGGACATGGCGCAACGCACGCCGCCTGGCCGCTGCCCGTGCGCTGCTCGGCAACCACCCGCCGCAGCCCCGGCACGCTCCGGACGGCCGCTCCTGCGGCGGTGCCCCGTTCCCACCGCCCGCGCCGTTGACGGGAGAGCAGCAACCATGATCCTGTGCCCCATGCCGCGCACCATCCTGATCGCCGACGACGATCCGCACATCCGCCAGCTGCTGGTCTTCGCGCTCGGCAAGGCCGGGCTCGACGCGATCGAGGCGGAGGATGGGGAGGCGACGCTCGAACTGGCCGCATCCCGCCGGCCCGATCTCGTCGTGCTCGACATCAACATGCCCCGGCTGGACGGGTTGGAGGTGTGTCGTCGGCTGCGCGCCACCGGCGACCTGCCGATCCTGTTCCTCTCGTCGCGCGATGACGAAATCGACCGCGTGCTCGGCATCGAGCTTGGCGCCGACGACTATGTCGTAAAGCCCTTCTCCCCGCGCGAGGTGGTCGCCCGCGTCATGGCGATCCTGCGCCGCACCCATGCGCGCCCGCCCGCCGCCGACCATGTCGGCCCCGCCATCCGCCATGCCCGGCTCACCCTGGATGTGGAAGGGTGGCAGGCGCTGTGGGACGGGGCGGAGGTGCCGCTCACCGTCACCGAATTCTCGATCCTGCGCACGCTCGCGGCGATGCCGGGAAAGGTGTTCAGCCGTGACGCCATCATCGACCGGCTCCACGGCCCCGGCTTTGCGATCACCGATCGCACCGTCGACAGCCACATCCGCAACCTGCGCGCGAAATTCGCTCAGGCCGGCGGCACCGACCTGATCGAGACGCGCCCCGGCATCGGCTACCGGCTCGGAACCTGCACCGGCGCGCCCGCGTGATCGCCAGCGCGAAAGCATGGGTCCGGCGCCGCTGGCCACCGCTTTCGCTCCGCACCTATCTCTTCGCCAGCTTCTTCCTGGTGGCAGCGCTTCCGGGCGTCGGCGCCGTGTTCCTGCGCGTCTATGAAAACACCCTGGTCCGCCAGACCGAAGGCGAACTCGCCGCCCAGGGTGCCGCCCTTGCCGCCGCCGCTGCCGCCCTATGGCCGCAAGCCCCCGGCGCGGAGCCGGCCCGTGCCACCCGGGCTGCCCGCCCCGCCGGTGGCTACGCGGCCGCCGCCCGTAGCGAGGTGGACCTCAGCAGCACGCCGATCCTGCCCGAACGCCCCGCGCCCGTCGCCTCGGGCGCGCCCGCCCCGGACGCGCTTGCCGCCGCCGCCCGCCTCGCCCCCATCCTCGCGCAGACGCGGCAGGCGACGCTCGCCTCCATCCTCCTGCTCGACCGCAACGGCCGCGTGGCCGCGGGCAGCGACGGACGTATCGCGACCGACAGCGATCCAGGGGAAAGCTACGCCGCGCTGCCGGAGGTCGCGTCCGCGCTCGCCGGCATCCCCGACACCACCCTGCGCCGCAACGGCGCCTATCGCGCGGTGTATCGCTTCGAATGGCTGTCGCGCGCCGCCGCCATCCGCGTCCACTACGCCCGGCCGATCTTCGTCGACGGCCATGTCGTCGGCGTGCTGCTGCTCTCCCGCTCCGCCCGCGCGCTGTTCGTCGGCCTGTACGAGGATCGCGGCAAGATCGCGATCGGCGTGCTCGCGATCCTGGCGGCGCTGGTGCTTCTGTCGGGCCTTCTCTCGCGCGGCATCGCCCGCCCGATCGACCAGCTGCGCCTCGCCGCCCGCGACGTCGCCGCCGGCCAGGGCCGCGTGCCGGACGTGCCCCCCACCGCCGCGATCGAGATCCAGGACCTCTACCGCGACTTCGCGCTGATGGCCGCGGCGATCGACGTCCGCTCGCGCTACCTCCGCGACTTCGCCCATGCCGTCAGCCACGAGTTCAAGACGCCGCTCGCCGCCATCCGCGGCGCGATCGAGCTGCTGCAGGACCATGCCGACACCATGACGCCAGAGGACCGCCGGCGCTTCCTCGCCAACATCGACGCCGACGCCACCCGCCTCACCCTGCTCGTCTCGCGGCTGCTCGATCTCGCCCGTGCGGACATGATGACGGTCGCGACCGGCGGTGCGGCCGACGTGGTTGCGGTGGCCCAGCAGCTGGCCGACGCGCTGCGCGGCAAGGGCATCGCCGTCACCGTCACCGCCGACCGGCCCGCCATCCTCGCCGCCGTCCCGGTCGCCACGCTGGAGGCCGCGCTCACCACCCTGGTCGAAAACAGCCGCCAGGCCGACGCGCACGCCATCGCCATTGCCATCACCCAGGACAGCGACGTCACCGTTACCGTGACGGACGACGGCAGCGGCATCCCCAGGGCGGACCGCGCCCGCATCTTCGAACCGTTCTTCACCTCGCGGCGGGCGCGCGGCGGCACCGGCCTTGGCCTTCCCATCGCGCGCTCGCTGCTGGCCTCGGCCGGGGGCGAGCTCGAACTGCTCGACACCCCGTCCGGCACCGCCTTTCGCCTGCGCCTGCCGGTGGCGGGCTAGGCGGCCTTTCGCTGCGCGATGTAGCGCGTGACCTGCTCTTCCAGCACGTCGAGCGGCAGCGCGCCCTGGCCCAGCACCACTTCGTGGAACTCGCGGATGTCGAACTTCGGGCCAAGCTGCGCCTCGGCGCGCTTGCGCAGCTCCGCGATCTTCAGCTGGCCGACCATGTAGCTGGTCGCCTGTCCCGGCCAGTTGAAATAGCGGTCGACCTCGCGCGCGATGTCCGTGTCCGATACCGAGCTGTTGGCCTTGAAATAGGCGATCGCCTGTTCGCGGGTCCAGCGCTTGGAATGGATGCCGGTGTCCAGCACCAGCCGGATCGCCCGCCACACCTGCAGCGACAGCATCCCGAACCGGGCATAGGGGTCCTTGTACACCCCCATCTCGTCGGCCAGCCGCTCCGAATAGAGGCCCCAGCCCTCGGTATAGGCGCCATAGCCGCCGAACTTGCGGAACTTGGGAAGGCCGGTCAGCTCCTGCTGGCGCGCGATCTGGAAATGGTGCCCCGGCGCCCCTTCATGCGCGGCGATGCCCGCGACCTGCACCTTCTGCGTCTGGTTCATGTCGACCAGGTTCACATAATAGATGCCGGGCCGCGATCCGTCCGCCGACGGCCGGTTGTAAAAGGCGGTGGAGGCCGTGCCCTCGCGCCACTTCTCCACCGCGCGCACTTCCAGCGGCGCCTTGGGCAGCACCTGGAAATAGCGCGGCGCCAGCGCCATCACCGACGCGATCACCGCGCGCGCATCGGTCAGATACGCCTCGCGCCCCGCTTCGGTGTTCGGATATTTGAACTTGGGGTCGGCGCGGATCTGGTCGAAGAACTGCTCCAGCGTGCCGGTAAAGCCCACTTCGCGCTTGATCGCCTCCATCTCCTGCCGGATCGCCGCCACCTGGGCGAGGCCCAGTGCATGGACCTGGTCCGGCGTCAGGTTGGTGGTGGTCGAGTTTTTGAGCCGGTCGGCATAATAGGCCGCGCCGTCCGGCAGGTTCCACGCCCCGAAATTGCCCTTCGACTGCGGCTCGATCTCGTCCAGCGCGGCGATCAGCACGCCATAGCCGGTCCGGAACGGCCCGGTCAGCGCCGCCTGCGCATCGCGCAGCAGCGCCGCCTTCGTCGCTTCGGGTGCGTCGAGCGCCGTCACCTTCTTGCGGAAATCGGCCATCACCGTGGAGTCCGCGCCCGTATCGAACGGCGCCCCGGTCAGGACCTTTTGCGCGTCCGCCCGCGCGGGGGCGAAATTGACCTTGTTGGGGACGATCCCCGCCGCCGCCTGTTCGCGCATCGTCGCTCCGACCTCGCGCATCACCCGCTCGGTGTCGCGCAGCCGCCCGATATAGGCCTGGGCGTCGGCGACCGTGTCGACCTTGTGGTTGTTGATCAGCAGCACCGGGATCGAGCCCGCCGGGCTGCCGTTGGTGGAAACCGGGAAGCGCAGCTTGCGGAACTTGAACGAATCCCGCCCGCGCTCGGTCTCATATTCGAACAAGCGATAGCTGACGCGCGCACTCTCGCTCAGCCGGTCGGGCTGGAAGCGCGCGCGCATCTCCTTGAGCTGCTGTTCGGCCAGGTCGCGCTGCCGCACCGCCGCCGCATCGGTATAATCGTCCAGCCGATCGTAATCGGTCTTCATGCCCAGTTGCGTCTGCGCTTCCGGGCTCAGCCGCACCTCCGCGTCGAACGCCGCGTCCAGGAACGCCAGCAGCGCCGCGTCCTGGGTCTGCGCGGACTTCACTTCCGCCACCTGCGCCACCGCCGGCGCATTCGCCTGGATCAGCGGGGCGGCCGACAGCAACAACATCACCAAGGCTGGACGCATCGAACTCTCCCTATCGAAGGCCCGCTTGTCGCGTGGCCCTCGACCGGAGGCAAGCGCCGCCCTTACGGAATCAGCCGATCCGCGCGCAGTTCGTCGAACAGGGCAAAGAAAGCGTCGTCGGTCGGTTGATAGGCGGTGAAGCCCAGCCGCCGGCTCTTGGACATGTCCGTCACCACCTCGATCGGCCGGCCCAGGTCGGCATCGGTGTGCCACGGCGATGCCAGCCGGTTGAGGTCCGGCTCGGCCAGCCCCTCGCGCTCGGCGATCTGCCGCCACAGCGGCGCGTCGCCCGCCATCTGCTGCTCGAGCGGGCGGAGGACGCCGTCGAACGGCACCGCCTCGATCCCGAACCACTCGGCGATCCGCCCCCACATCCAGCTCCAGCGAAACACGTCGCCGTTGACGATGTTGAACGCCTCGTTCGCCGCCGCCGGCGTCGTCGCCGCCCACAGCAGCTGGCGCGCAAGCTGGCGCGCGTCCGTCATGTCGGTCAGCCCGTTCCACTGCGCCGCCGATCCCGGGAAGGTGAACGGCCGCCCCGTCTCCCGGCACAGCGTCGCATAGACCGCCAGCGTCGTGCCCATGTTCATGGCATTGCCGACGGCCTTGCCGATCACCGTGTGCGGGCGATGCACGCTCCAGGTAAAGCCGTCGCGCGCCGCCGCTGCGAACACCTCGTCTTCCTGCGCATAATAGAAATTCTCAACGTCCAGCCGCCCCTGGTCCTCGCGGAACGGCGTCTGCGGCAGGCTCCCTTTCCCATAGGCCTCGAACGGCCCCAGATAATGTTTCAGCCCCGTCACCAGCGCGACATGGCGCGGCCCCGTCGCCCTGGGCAGCCCGTCCAACAGGTTGCGCACCATCGCCGAATTGACGCGGATGTTCTCCGCCTCGCTGTCCTGCCGCAGCCAGGTGGTGATGAACACCGCGTCCGGCCGCACGTCCGCCAGCGCGGCGGCGGTCGCGGCCGCGTCCTGCAGGTCCGCCGCCACCGGCAGCACCCCGGCCTGTTCGACCGGCCGCCGCGCCAGCCCGTGGACCGTCCAGCCCTGCTCCACCAGCAACGCTGCCGTGGCGCTCCCGACGATCCCGCTCGCACCCACTACCAATGCCGTTCCGGCCATTCCAAAGCTCCTGATCTCGTATCCGCCAGAGCTAGGCACGGCCGTCCGCCGCTTCTAGACGGCACCATTCAGGAACATAGGCACCAGGAGGTACCCAGGTGGAACCAGGCACGCCGGACGAGGAATGGCGGGAGGATTGCGCGCCCCGCCGCGTGCTGGAGCTGTTCGCGACCAAGTGGACCAGCATGATCCTGCACACCCTCCACGCCCGCCACAGCGGCGCTGCGCGCACCGGTGTGCTCCACCGCAGCCTGCCCGGCATTTCCAAGAAGATGCTGACGCAGACCCTGCGCGAGATGGAATCGACCGGCCTCGTCTCCCGCCATGTCGAAAGCGTCGTCCCCCCCGCGGTCGAATACCGCCTCACCCCGCTGGGCGAGCGCTTCGTGGAGCCCGTGGAGCTCCTCTACGCCTGGGGCCGCACCAACGCCGACGCCCTCGACCAACTCGGCACCCGCCCCACCGCCCGCCGGGGCTAGGGCGGAGCCGTGCGGCGGGAAATGGTGGGAAGGGGGAGGCGGCTTCCGGGCCGCGGATGGCCGCCAAACGGTCGGGAGTGCGGACTACCCGTCGACGATAATTGACTCTCGACGTCCCGAGATTGCCACTGGACGATGAACCGTGGTAATTACGAGACGAATCAAGGTTCGCTATGCTCGTGCTCGCTGCGATGGCCGCCATTGCTGGACCAAGATGCCCGATTGAGCATGCGGTGTATCAGCAACGCGGCAGTGAAATCGTAGCCCACTTCCAATCCGTGGATGCGGGACGGGAGTGGCCGTCGGGCTTGGCGTTCAAGATGTCGTTCAGCGCGCCATTGGCCGACCAATGGTGGCTCGTCTGGGAAGGCGGGACTGCAGGCGGGCACAATCTCGCATCCACCGGGGCTGTTTCCGCTGCGGACTGGCGGCCGCCCGGTCCGGATAGTTCGGCCGATCGTCCGCGGGGCAATCTGGTTCTGATCGTTGCCGAAGCCGATTATCGCATCCGGCGCGAAGCGATCGTGCGCGGAGCATCGGCGCCGGCGCACCTTCTCATCCCCGATCTGCGGGAGGCGACCTGGTACCGGGTCGCGCCAGACCAGCGGGTCAGTGAGTCTGGGCAGTTTTTCGACCTGATCAGCTGCGACCGGGAGCGCATTCCGAAGGAAAGGTGAGCAGATGGTGCCGACAAAGCTCCTCATGGCCGCGGCAGCAACGGTCGTGACCGGTGACTTCGATCGCGATGGCGTGCTCGATCAGGCGTTTGTACGCTCAGCCAACGGTGAACTTCAGGTGGTTATCCGGGGCCATAGTGGTGAAGCGATCGTCTACACTGCGCAGCCCGGCGGCGAACCACCGTATCTCGGCAAGCTGCCGGCAGGCACGTATGCAACCGCATGCGCCAAGGGAATAGGCTCAAGGAAAGTCCCGTGCGATCCGCGGTCGATCAGGGTTGCGGGCGATACGCTTGCGTTCGGCACCCCCGAGGCGTCGCAGGCCGCCGTTCTGTGGTCGGACGGTCGCTATCGAGTAGTCTGGCTCAGCGACTGATCGGTTGTGATACTCGCCACCGTCGGGGAAAACTGAACCGACGTCCGCTACGAAGCAGCTCGTCACGCCAATTGAGCGGCCGCACTTGGGGCGGTTGCTGCCGGTCACGAAAACCACGCCGCCCCTCCCCAGCCGCACCAAAGTCTCCAGCCCCCCCGGCCGCGCGCCTTCCGCCGCTTGCCGACCGTGATGCGCCGCACCGTGCCGTGCGGCCTTTGCCACCGCCTGTCGCAGCAGTTCGGGCGCAAACGTCTGCCGCTCCACCTCCTTAATGGCCGCGCCCATCGCCTCCGCCGTCAGCCCCAGCGAAAACGCGCCCGGGATACGGCACGTCGAAGGGTTCCGGGATGACATGGTCCCCGGCGGTCGTCTCGGTCTCGGGCATGGCGCCCCTTAGGTGATCTGGCGGGCGAGCTCTGCCAGCATCACGCGGGCGACGGGCGCGTTGCCGTCGTCGCGCACGTCCAGATGCGCGCGCAGTTCACAGGGTTGGCGGCGGACGCGCTGGCGGATCATGCCGCGGCCCAGCCGTGCGGCTTCGGCCAGCGCGGCGCCTACGTTGGGGAACTCGCTGATGTCGCTCTTGATCGGGCGCGTCGCAATCGGGGTGCAGAGATGAAAGGAATAAGCAGGCATGCATTCAGAATGCCCATGCATGCCTCCGGGTTTCGTCCCTAAACACAGATCAGCAGATTATCCCGGCGGGCACCGCCCGCGACAAGTCCGGCGGCGTGCCCCGATCAACGCGCGCGCGGCTCCAGATACAGATAGCTCGGATCGAACTCCGCGATCTTGCGCAGCTCCGCCATGTCTTGGATCACGACGCGGCCGCCGCGAAACTCTACCACCCCTTGTTCCCGCAACTCGCGCAGCACGCGGTTCACATGGACCGACGTCAGCCCCAGGCATTCCGACAACTCGGCCTGGGTCAGGTCCAGCCCATATGCGCCACCGCCCGTCGTCAACCCGACGATCTCCAGGCGGACGTACAGCTCGCAGAACAGGTGGGCGACACGTGCGATCGCGGTCCGCCTGCCCAACGACACCGCCCATTCGCGGTGGATGGCCGCATCCAGGTTGGTCGAGAACCAGTAGATGCGCGTCAGATGGGGATATTGCTCGGTGATGCGCGTCAGGTTCTCGTGCGGCACCGTCACGATGCGGCACGGGGTCAGCGTCACCACGTCATGTTCCAGCCGCTTGAGCGTGAAGCTGTGCAAGTCCGCGAAATCGCCCGGCACGTGCAGTTCGGTCACCTGCCGCTGCCCGTTGCGCAGGTCCTTGAAGCGCGACATCAACCCGGACAGCAGCAGCGTGGACTTGGTCAGTTCCTCGTTGGCGCGAATGACGGTCTGCCCGGCGGGCACGTCGCGGACCTCGCCCAATGCCGATCGGATCGCCTGCTCTTCCTCGACGCTCAGCGCGTCGCGCGCGCGGATCTTCATCAGATGTCGTTCAATCATGCGCGCGTCCGGACCGAAGGAAGAAGGGGCAGCGTGACGTCCGAGCACCGCGCACGGCTGCACGCCGCCGCCCGTTCGACTCTTCCATAATACCGCTGCCGCCGGAACGCGGCCAGCCCCGCCGGCACGGCCGAGCCTCCCACAACGACAAAGGGCCGCCCCATTGCTGGAGCGACCCTTCCATTGCCAGCCGCGTCGCGGCGAACAATCAGAGGCAGCGATCCTCGGGAGTGGAGGACTTGCTCATCCGATCCGCGCTGAGCGGCATGTGACAATGAGACATTCGACCACCTCCTTTCCGTTGTTGAACAGGAACGCGGATATGGAGGCGACGTTGAAAAGTTCAAGCTCCGCAACGGCTTGTCCCGAACTTTATCTCAGACCCTGGCGTCTGGGGTCGCCTGCCAGTGCGACACCTGCTCGACCCCGGTCGTCTCGTCGCTCTCGCCCATGCCCAGCGCGAAATAGACGGCGGCAATCGCCACCAGGAACGCGATCACGATATAGGCGCCCAGCAGCTTTGCCGGCTTCTTCGACGGGTCCCGATCATCTGTTTGTGCCATGACTACTCCTGAGGGTTCGGGAGTGTAACGCGAGAGGCCCGAAGATGGGTGCGCGCCCTGGAAAAAGCGCGAGTCCGGCCGCTGCTACCAGCTGCCCAGCCCGGTCGCGCCGCTGCGATATTCGTCGATGCGGCGGCGGGTCGCGGGCGATGTCGTCGCCGGCAGCGCGTCCAGCGCGAACCAGCCGGCCGCTTCGATCTCCAGCGCATCGGTGGATGCCGCCCCGTCCCCGGCTCCGCCTCCAGCAGAGGCGACAAAGATGACGATGTGATCGTCCTTGCCCTCGCGGCGGCTATGATAGACGCCCAGCACCCGCTCGATCCTGGCATCCGCGATCCCGACTTCCTCCGCCAGTTCGCGATGCAGCGCCGCCTCGATGCTCTCGCCCTTCTTCACGCCGCCGCCCGGCAGGTACCAATGGGGCAGGTAGGTGTGCCGGACCAGCAGCACCCGACCCTCGCGGTCGAGCAACAGCGCGCGCACGCCGATGGTGCGCGGCGCAGTGACGCGCCACACCAGCCGCGCCGCCTTGATCGCCAGCCGATGCATCAATGCCATCACCGTCTCCTCACCACCGGCGACACCGCCCTGCCGCCGCGCCGCCCGCATTAGCACCTCGGCAAGCTTCGCCTGTCATGCTGCCGCGATGAGCCGCTATCCCCGTTTCCGGCACGCGCAAGCCAATCCGGGCCCGTTCGGCCGGCGCCGCACCACGCGGACGCTGCCCTTCGGCATCGTGGTGGCAGCGGGGTGCGCGGCGGTGTTCGCGGCAACCTGGTTCGCCACGCCCACCCTGACGGCGCTCTGGTCGTCCGCGCCCCCCGCGCCCGAAGCGGTCGCGGCGACCGAGCGCTCGGTCTATTACAGCGGCTGCAACGAAGCCCGCGCAGCCGGCGCCGCCCCGATCTACCGCGGATCGCCGGGCTATCGTTCAGAGATGGACGGGGACAACGACGGAATCGCGTGCGAACCCCATCCCTGATGCCGTTGAGCCAGCCCCGCGATCTTGCCGAGCCGCGGCAGGGACATGCTGCCCCGGTGTGTAGCTTGGCGGGGCGCGCGCCCCGTCTGCTCCTCGCGATGCTGATAGCCGTTGCGCTGCTCCGCATCGGCACCGCCGATTATTCCTTGTGGTACGACGAACTCGCCTCGCTGGAATTCGCCCGCCAGCCCATCCCGCGCCTCTGGAGCGAATGGATGCTGCGCGAGACGAACCCGCCTCTGTTCTACACCTTGCTGGCGGGCGCCATCGCATGGTTCGGGCAAGACACCGTCGCCGTGCGGCTCCTCCCGATCGCCACGGGGCTGGCCGGCATCTGGGCGGCCTATCTGTTGGGCCGCAGCATGGCCGACACTCGCGTCGGCCTCGTGGCGGCGGCCCTGCTTTCGCTTTCGGCCGCGCACAGCGACCTCAGCCATCAGGTGCGTGCCTACAGCCTCGCGCACAGCGCGGTGCTCATCGCATGCCTTGGGATGGTCGGTTACCTGCACCGCAGGTCCGGCAAGGCGCTGCTGCTCTATGCGGCAGCGACCCTCGGCGCCCTGTACGCCCACACCACGCTGGCGATATTTGCCGGGCTCGCGGCGCTCACGATGCTTTGGCTGCTGAAAGGCGACCGCCGGGCTCAGCTTCACGTCATCTTCGTCAACCTGGGCGTGCTTGTGCTTTGGGGCTGGTGGGCCGCGATCAGCCTTCGTCAGATGGCCCTCCCGGCCACCAACATCGACTGGATCACCGCCCCCTCCCTCATGGAGGCGCTCGACATGACGGCGGTCGCCTATCTGCCGATGTACCTGCGCGCCCCGGGCCCCATCGGCACAGCACTCCTGATGGGATTGTTCGCCACGGCTGGCGCGTGGGTGGTGCGAGTGCGACGCCCGGACGTGACGCTGCTGGCGGTTCTGGTCGCCGGTGCGCCTCTGCTCCTGTACGTCATCAGCCAGCGGGTGCCGATCTTCCTGCCGCGCACGCTCAGCTGGGCGAGCGGTCCGGCGCTCGTCCTGCTCGCGCTTGCCGTTCGTCAGATCCGGTCGCCGCTGGTCCAGTTCACCGCCACCGCGGCCCTGCTGATTTCGAGCGCGCTCGGGCTTGCCGCCTGGCTGCCAGAGCGTCAGCGCGACGATTGGGGA
Organism: Sphingomonas sp. 3-13AW; assembly: GCF_049311085.1. Taxonomy (NCBI): domain Bacteria; kingdom Pseudomonadati; phylum Pseudomonadota; class Alphaproteobacteria; order Sphingomonadales; family Sphingomonadaceae; genus Sphingomonas; species Sphingomonas sp. 3-13AW. Next base: position 14,669 of record NZ_JASNVZ010000039.1, read on the forward strand.
GCGGCGACGGCCGCAATCGCCCGCCTGCCCGCACTCCCGGTGATTGTCGGTGATGACGCGGTCGCCCTGGCGCTTCTCAAGCATCCGTCCTCGCCGGGCCTCGCCCCGGTGGTCGTCCAGTCTCCGTGGCGCGAGCGCTGGGCGGCGGGCCTTTACCCCGGCCCGCATCTCTCGCCAGACGCGGCAAGGCAGCACATCCGCGGGCGGGGCTGCGCGCTGGTCGTAAGCTGGGGGCCGATGGTACCCCCGGTGCTCGTCGGCGCGACGGCTCGACGGCTCCTGCCGGATGGCCATGCACCAGAGGTGTTGCTCGTCAGCCTCGGAGGGCCGAGCCGCTGCCCCGGCTGATGCCGGGGCAGCGGCTCGACTTAACCCAGCGCCGCCTTCAGCTTTGCGAAGAAGCCCTGGCTTTCGGGGCATTCGTCGCCGGTCTCGGTCTCGCGGAATGCCTCCAGCAGTTCGCGCTGCTTGGCGGACAGGCGCGTCGGCGTTTCCACCTCCACCTGCACCACCAGGTCGCCGAAGCCGCGGCCCTGCAGCACCGGCATGCCGGCACCGCGCTGGCGCAGCTCCCGGCCGGACTGGATGCCGGCCGGAATGCGCACCGTTCGCACGTCGCCGTCCAAGCCCGGGATCTCGATCTCCCCGCCCAGCGCCGCCGTCGTGAAGCTGATCGGCGCGCGCGCGAACAGCGTCGTGCCCTCGCGCTCGAACAGCGGGTGCCGCTTCACGTGCATGAAGATGTAGAGGTCGCCGGCCGGCGCGCCGCGCGCGCCCGCCTCGCCCTCGCCGGTCAGGCGGATGCGGGTGCCCTCGTCGACGCCCGGCGGCACGTTGACCGACAGCGTCTTGGTCTGCTCGACCCGGCCTTCGCCGTGGCAGGCGGGGCACGGGTCGGTGATCACCTGGCCCGCGCCATGGCAGGTCGGGCACGCCCGCTCGACCACGAAGAAGCCCTGCTGCGCGCGCACCTTGCCGTGGCCGGCGCAGGTCGTGCAGGTCTTGGCCGCCGTCCCCGGCTTGGCACCACTGCCGCCGCAGGGGCCGCACGCGCTGGAGACGTCGACGGTGATCTCGGTCGCCTTGCCGTGGAACGCCTCGTCGAGCGTGATTTCCATGTCGTAACGCAGGTCGGCGCCGCGCCTGGGCCCCGCCCGGCCGCCGCCGCCACGGCCGCCCATGAACTCGCCGAAGACGCTTTCGAAAATGTCGGAAAAGCCGCCGAAGTCCTGGGCGCCGCCACCGCCGCCATTGCCCTGGCGGAACGCGGCATGGCCGTAACGGTCGTATGCCGCACGCTTCTGCGGGTCCTTCAGTACCTCATAGGCTTCCGAGATCGCCTTGAACTTCGCTTCGGAGTCCTTGCACCCGGCGTTGCGATCCGGGTGGTACTGCATCGCCAGCTTGCGATAGGACGATTTGATCGTCCCCGCGTCGGCGGTCCGCTCGCATCCGAGCAGCTCGTAATAATCGACTTCGGTGCTCATGCCGTTTCCATCTGCCGCCGGGCCTGCCCGGGAGCATCGGCGTGCGCGCTAAAGGACCCGCCCCGCACATCGGGGATCTGGGTGCCATCAGCGCGTCGCCGGTTGCGCCGCACCCCGGCCGCGGCCGGGGTCCGAACGATCGGCCGGGCCGACCCCCGCCCCCGCCGCCCCGTGGGGCATGGCGGGGCGGGGGCGGCCCGGCATGGTCTTCAGGCCTTGTTGTTGTTGTCGTCGACTTCGGAGAATTCCGCGTCGACCACATCCTCGGCACCACCGGCGGCAGCGCCGCCCTCGGCGCCCGGCGAAGCCTCGGCCTGCTGCTGCTTCTCATAGATCGCCTGGCCCAGCTTCATGGCCACCTGGGCGAGTTCCTGCGCCTTGGTGGTCATCTGGTCGGCGTCGCCGCTTTCCACTGCCGCCTTGGCCTCGGCGATCTTGCCCTCGATCTCGGACTTCAGACCCGCGTCGACCTTGTCACCATTGTCGGCCAGCTGGCGTTCGGTGGTGTGGATCAGGCTCTCGGCGTTGTTCTTCGCCTCGGCCGCGGCACGGCGCTTCTTGTCCTCTTCGGCGAAGTTCTCGGCGTCGCGGACCATCTGGTCGATGTCGCTGTCCGAAAGCCCGCCAGAGGCCTGGATGCGGATCTGCTGCTCCTTGCCCGTGCCCTTGTCCTTGGCAGAGACGTTGACGATGCCGTTCGCGTCGATGTCGAAGGTGACCTCGATCTGCGGCACGCCGCGCGGTGCCGGCGGGATGCCGACCAGGTCGAACTGGCCCAGCAGCTTGTTGTCCGCCGCCATTTCGCGCTCGCCCTGGAACACGCGGATGGTGACCGCATTCTGGTTGTCGTCGGCCGTCGAATAGACCTGCGACTTCTTGGTCGGGATGGTCGTGTTGCGGTCGATCATCTTGGTCATGATGCCGCCCAGCGTCTCGATGCCCAGCGACAGCGGGGTCACGTCGAGCAGCAGCACGTCCTTGACGTCGCCCTGCAGCACGCCCGCCTGGATCGCGGCGCCGATCGCCACGACCTCGTCCGGGTTCACGCCGGTGTGCGGCTCCTTGCCGAAGAAGTCCTTCACCACCTGGCGCACCTTGGGCATGCGGGTCATGCCGCCGACCATCACGACCTCGTCGATCGCGCTCGCCTTCAGGCCCGCATCGGCCAGCGCCTTGCGGCACGGCTCCAGCGTGCGCTGGATCAGGTCGTCGACCAGCCGCTCCAGGTCGGCGCGGTTGATCGTCTTCACCAGGTGCTTCGGCCCGTTCTGGTCCGCGGTGATGAAGGGCAGGTTGACCTCGGTCGACTGGGCAGAGCTCAGCTCGATCTTCGCCTTCTCGGCCGCTTCCTTCAGCCGCTGCAGCGCCAGCTTGTCCTTGGTAAGGTCGATGCCCTCGGCCTTCTTGAACTCGTCGGCCAGGTACTGGACGATCTTGGAGTCGAAGTCCTCGCCGCCCAGGAAGGTGTCGCCGTTGGTGGCCTTCACCTCGAACACGCCGTCGCCGATCTCCAGGATCGAGATGTCGAACGTGCCGCCGCCAAGGTCATAGACCGCGATGGTCTTGTTGTTGTCCTTGTCCAGGCCATAGGCCAGCGCCGCCGCCGTCGGCTCGTTGATGATGCGCAGCACTTCCAGTCCGGCGATCTTGCCGGCGTCCTTGGTCGCCTGGCGCTGGGCGTCGTTGAAGTACGCGGGCACCGTGATCACGGCCTGGGTGACGGTCTCGCCCAGATAGCTCTCGGCGGTTTCCTTCATCTTCTGCAGGATGAACGCGCTGATCTGCGACGGCGAATATTCCTCGCCGCCCGCCTTCACCCACGCGTCGCCGTTGGGCCCGCGCGCGATGGTGTAGGGGACCAGCTCGGTGTCCTTCTTGGTCACCGGGTCGTCAAAGCGGCGGCCGATCAGGCGCTTTACCGCAAAGATCGTGTTGTCGCCGTTCGTGACGGCCTGGCGCTTGGCCGGCTGCCCGATCAGGCGCTCCCCATCCTTGGTGAAGGCGACGATCGACGGCGTCGTGCGCGCGCCTTCTGCGTTTTCGATTACCTTGGGCGTGCCACCTTCCATCACTGCGACGCAGCTGTTGGTGGTTCCCAGATCGATCCCGATTACTTTCGCCATATTCCCTCGTAGGCCCCCGGCTGAGTGACAAAACGCTGAAAACGCGCCCCCATCCGGGCAACGCGTCGTTACGCTGGCGCATATAGGTGGGGTTGAGCTTGCCGCAAGATTGTCGGGAACCTATCCGTTTCCTCAATTGAACCGGCTTGGCCCACGGCTTGGCCCCAGGGGGAAAACCGCCATGTCCGCCACCGTGAGCACCGCCGCCGCCAGCACAGCCGCACCCCGCGCCCCCGCGCCGGCCACCCGCGCCGCCGGCACCCTCGAAGCCACCGCCACCCTCGCCGGCACGGTCGCCGCCGCCACGGCCGCCGGACTCGCCAGAGCCGCCGCCGCCCTCGCGGCCGCCCGCCCCCGTCTGGCGCGCCTGCCGCTGCTCGCCCTTCCCCTTGTCGCCGCCTGTCAGCC
>NZ_JASNVZ010000040.1:0-17155 GCF_049311085.1 Sphingomonas sp. 3-13AW
GTGGGTGCCGGCGGCGGCGGTTCGGGGGGCACGGTGGTGGCGGCGCCGACGCCGGCACCCACGCCGACCCCTACCCCGACGCAGACCGCGGGCTGTTCGCTCAGGGAGCGGCAGGACTGGGCGGCGGCGCAGATCAACGAATGGTATCTGTTCCCCGAGACGCTGCCTGCGCGGCTGGACCCGACGCCCTTTGCGAGCGTCGACGACTATGTCGACGCGCTGACCGCCAATGCGCGGGCGCAGGGGCGGGACCGGTTCTTCACCTATCGCACCTCGATCGCCGAGGAGAACGCCTATTATGACGCGGGGTCGAGCGCGGGCTTCGGGTTCCGGCTGGGGCTGACGAGCGACAACCGGCTGTTCGTGACCGAGGCATTCGAGGGCGCGCCGGCGCTGGCGGCGGGGCTGGATCGCGGCACCGAGATCCTCGCGATCGGCAATGACGCGGGCTCGCTGCGGACGGTCGCCAGCCTGGTGGGCACGGGCAGCGGCGATGCGCTCGACCAGGCGCTGGGCGGCAGCACGGCGGGTACGCGCCGGGTGATGCAGGTCCGCGACGCGACCGGCACCCGCAACGTGACGCTGGCGATGGCCGACTTTGCGTTGCAGCCGGTCTCCAACCGCTATGGCGCCAAGGTGCTGGACGATGGCGGGCGCAAGGTCGGCTATCTGAACCTGCGGACCTTCATCAACACCGCCGACCCGCAGCTGCGCCAGGCGTTCGCGAGCTTCCGCGCGCAGGGCGTCACCCAGCTGGTGGTGGACCTGCGCTACAATGGCGGCGGGCTGATCAGCATCGCCGAGCTGATGGGCGACCTGATGGGGGCCAACCGCCAGCCGAGCGAGGTGTTCACCCGGATCACCTTCCGCCCGTCCAAGGCGGAGAACAACGAGGTCACCACCTTCACGCCGCAGCCGGAGTCGATCGCCCCCACCCGGATCGCCTTCATCGGGAGCGGCGGCACCGCCTCTGCCAGCGAGATGGTGATCAACGGCTTCCTCCCCTATCTCGGCACCAACATGGCGCTGGTGGGGACCAACACCTATGGCAAGCCGGTCGGCCAGGTCGCGCTCGACAAGGGCGCGTGCGACGACCGGCTGCGGGTGATCGCGCTGGCCGTCCAGAACGCGGCGGGCAATGCCGACTATTACCGGGGCCTGGCCAACACGGTGCCGGCGACCTGCCAGTCCTATGACGACATCGGCTATCCGCTGGGCGACCCGCGCGAGGCGTCGCTGCGCCAGGCGCTGGACTATCTGGCCGGGCGCAGCTGCACGCCGATCCTGGGCGCCGCGGCCGGGACCGCGACCGGCACGGCACGCACCAATGGTGCCCTGGTTTCCGAGCGGCAACTGCTGACGCCGAGCCGGCCGACGCCGGCGCAGCGCGAGGTGCCGGGCCTGTTCTGACCCCGCACCCCGGCCGGTAGTTACGAGGCCTGCAGCTCCGCCGCGCGGTTGATGCGGGCCTCGGCCAGGTCGGAGAGCTTGGCGTCGGTCGCCTTTTCCTCGGCGAGATTCTCGTCGAGGATGGCGGCACAGTCGGGGCGGCCGAGCTCACGCGCCCAGGCGATCAGCGTGCCGTACTGGGCGATCTCATAATGCTCGACCATCTGCGCGCCAAAGGCGAGGGCGGCGTCAAGCACCTGCTTGTCGTCGATGTCGGCCGCAGTCGCGTTTGCCGCCTTGATGATGCCGTCGATCGCGGGGCATTTGGCCTCGTCGGGAGCGACGCCGTGCATTTCGAACACGCGCTCCAGCCGGGTGCGCTGGCCCTCGGTCTCGCGCAGGTGCTGCTGGAACCCGGCCTTGAGCGAGGGATCGGTCGCCATCTCGATCATCTGGGGCAGCGTCTCGAGGATCTGGCGCTCCGCATAATAGATGGTCTTGAGGCCGTGGACGAACAGGTCGTCGAGGGTGTGGATGTCGGCTCCGAACAGGCTCATGGGACAGCTCCTGGTTGCGAGGGGCGCCCGGCCTGGCGGCGGGACGCGCGACCCAAACGCATGGGGGCGGGGCGGGTGCCGCCGAAAACCGCGCCCGGCCCGGCATCCGGACGGGGCGTGCCGCGCGGAAGGTGAGGCTAAGGTGAGGCCAAGACGCTGCCCGTTCCCAGCCCCGTTCCCGGCCCCGTGCCGCGCCCCCGGCGGCGGAAGGTGAGGCTAAGGTGCGGCCAAGACGCGGTCACTCCCAGAACTCGCGGGGGGCCGGTCCGGGACGGTAGGCGCGCGCCTCTGCCCCGTCCGCCTCCACGCGCGGGCGGACGAAATGCTCGCGGTCGAACTCGGGATAGGTGCGGTAGAGGTCGCCCATCGCGGCGGCACCGTCGAGCGCGGCGTGGAGCTTTTCGGGGGGCATCAGCCGGTGGGGTTCGGCCGGGGGCACCGGGAAGAGCGCCGCCGTCGCCTGGGCAAGGGCCGCCGTGGGCGCGGCGACGGGATCGGCCGGGCGGGAGGCGGCGGGACGCGGTTCGGCCGGTTGCGCCGGGGCCGGCGCGCGCGGGCGCTCGACCCCGCCGAACCGCTCCGGCCGATAGGCGCGCAACAGGAACATCAGCAGCCGGTCGTTATATTGGCGGCGGGCGCCGATGCGGCAGCCGTTGCGGTCGAACACGGGCACGTCCACCCCCTCCAGCGCGCGCGAAAAGGCGACGGCGGCGAGATGATCGGCAGCGGCATCGAGCGCGGCGTCCCAGGCGCGCGCGAAGCTTTCGGCACCGGGCGCGCGGCGCAGGCGATAGGCGCTCGCCACCGACATATCGACCGCCTCGCACGCGGCGGAGACGAGGCCGGTGTCGGCCAGTGCCTCGACAAAGCGGCGCTGGACGTCGGGCGACCAGCCGTCCGCACGCGGGCGGCGGGGCACCGGGCGCCATTCGAAATCATCGGGATCGAAGCCATGGGCGTCGAGCGGGGGTGTGGCCGGCGGCTGGGCCACAGGCGGGGTGGAGAGGGCATCGCGGGCCGAAGGGCCGGCGGGTGCAGCGGGCGGGGTGGCAGGATCGCGCATCGGCAAGGATAAGCCACAATGCGCGCGTGTAGGACAGGGCGCGCGCGTGCAGGACAGGGGCTAGCGGACTTGGCGCACCTCCAGGCTGCCGGGGGGAAGCGGCTGGCAGAGTTCGGCGGCGGGGACGGCGGGATCGAGCCAGCGGGCGCAGCGATCGAGCGGGACCACGACGACCTGGCGGTGGTGATAGGGGGCGACATCGGCCCCGGGCGGGCAGGTGAGCATCGACCAGGCCTCCCCCACCTGGGGATCGGTGCGCCAGATGCCGGCGATGCAGAACCAGGGCTGGTCGCGCAGGGAAAAGGCCCATTTCGACTTAGGGACGCGCCTGGGCTTCTTCTCGCCGGGCGGGTTCTCGCCGGGCGGGGGTGCGGGCGGATCGGTGAATTCGAAGAAGCCGTCGACCGGGATCAGGCAGCGGCTGGCATGCGCGATCCGGCGCCCGTCCGACCGGAAGTTGTAGACGGGCTTTCCACCCGGACCGGGCCAGCTCCAGCGGCGGGTGACCATCTCCGCCTCTTGCGGCGCATCGGCGGCGGGGCGGATGATTTCCACCCGGTCGGTGATCTTGAAGCTTTCGAGGGCTGCGAAGTTGGGGATTCCTTCGGGAAAGCGCAGCGGCACGCGCAGCTGGTGCCAGTCATCGCGGAGCTGACCGATCTGGGTGCGGCGATATGCTTCGTTGCACATGGGTAAGAGGTAGCGCGGCGGGGCGGTGGACGCGAGTCAGCCGCGCGCGTCCGGTCGGCTGCGGCGATCGGGTTGGTAAGGGGCCGGTTGGTCCCGGGCCGGATCGTCCCGGGAACCTGCGGGCTTGCTGCGGATTGTTAGACCCCGGGACAATGGCGCCCCATGGCGAGGAGTCGCATCATGGCAATTAACCGCATCCCCCTCCTCATCGCACTCGTCGCCGGGCTGGCGGCGTGCGAGAGCCAGGCCGAGAAACAGGCCGACGCCGTCGAACGCCAGATCGAGAAGGAGGCCAAGGCCAGCGCCGCCGCTGCCGGGGACGCGCTGGTGGCGCTGAACCTGACCGAGCGGCAATTGCTGGACGCCGACCTGATCGCGGCGGACGGCACCGAGCTTGGCGACATCGTCATGGTGCAGCGTGACCCGTCGGGCGCGGTCAGCGGGCTGCTGGTCGAGGTCGAGGACAGCGATCCCGACCGCTTCGTCGTCGTGCCGCTGGCGGGCCTGACGACCCGACCCGACGGCGCGGAGTTCGACGTGGTGACCACCATGACCGCGCGCGACATCGCCGCACTGCCGGACGCACCGCTTCCCAAGCCCGCCACGCAGCGCTGACGCGGGGGCGGGGGGGAATACCGCCCGGTTGGTGATGTTGAAGCCTTCGTGGGGCGCGCGATCGGGCGCCCCTTCGGGAAGCTCAGTCGTGGTTGCACATGGGCGAGACTGTGAGCTGATCGTAAAGCTCGATCGAGAGATGGCTCTTTCTCGCCCTGAAGAGACCAAGGCGAGTTGCTCGTAGGCTATCGGCAAAAAGTGGTGGGATGAGAGCAGAGGCTGGCGCTACTAGACGTGCCTCCCAATAGCCGCTGTGAGCGGAACGGGGCCTAACATATTGAGGTTTATCGAAGTGCGATCTACCTTTCCTCTATGCACTTACTGTTCATAGACGAGAGCGGCACTCCACCGAAGCCAGCAGATGAGAAGCATAGTTACTTCGTCATCGCTGGCTTAGTGATCCCTGAGGATCGCTGGCCTGGTTTGCGTGACAAGCTGATTGGCTTGAAAAGAGCCTCCGGGTACCGAGGGGAGTTAAAGTGGCGCTTTTTTGCACCTAATAACGCAGACAGCGACAACCCGATGCTCGGTTGGGAGCAGGCAGCTAAAAACGATATGCGAGATCGCGTCTTCAAGATCATTACAGAAGCTAAATCTTGTAGAATTATAGCTTGCGCTTCAGAAGGAAGAACAGCGTACGGGCTCGGAAACGTGAATAGCCAAGACGACTTGTACTTCCGCACTTACAAGCCGGTTACAGAGCGTTTTCAATACTTCCTTCAGGATGTGACACGCGCAAGTGGCAGGGATACTTACGGGATCATCGTTGCGGATCATCGGGGCAAAGGCGATGATGATAGTATGCGGCTGAGGCACGAGCGCCTGATAAGAGAGGCCGGTAAATACACTTCTGACTATGCAAATTTCATTGAAGGCTTGTTCTTCTCGCCATCCCATTTGAGCATCGGCATTCAGTTAGTCGATATGGTGGCAGGCGCGATTTGGCGCGCGCAAGCACATGGCGACCGGACTTGGTATGATAGGCTGAGGCCATCTTTTCGGGCCTCCAGCCAAGGCAAGATCGACGGCTTCGGTATCGTGCGCTTTCCGAAACGTGACTGGCAGGGCGATGTGCTGGATTGACGCCGGGTGAAGCCGTAGCCTCAACGTGCTAAGTGACGCACTCCCGGCAAACCGAATTTAGTGCATCGCCATTGACAAAGCAATCAGTTGGATAGGTGTCGGAACACGACTCGCCGCTGTAGCCATATAGCCCGACTTGGCGCGCTCCACCTTCACTCGATATACACCCCCACCACCTTCCAGCTCCCGCCTTCGCGGTCGAGCGATACGGTCTCCGTCGCGCCGCGCCTGTTCTCGAAATCGGTGCGGAAGCGGACCATGCGGTAGCCGTTGGGCGGTGCGGGAACGTCGGCTTCGCCGAGCAGCTGGCGCGACAGCATGCGGCCAAGGGGCACCCGTGCTTGTTCGGAGGCAGCCTGCCAGGCGACGACGGTGTTGAGCGTCTGAAACGACTGGCCGGTCGCGGCCCAGCTTTCCTGCCACTTGCCGGCGTCCACCAGCGCGAGCCAGTCGGCCGCAGCGCGGGTGGCGGCGCTCTCGGTCGCGGGCGCGGTGGCGGGCGGGGTGCCGGCTTGCGGTGCCTGGGTAGGGGCGGACAAGGCGAGCAGGGTGACCAGGAACGGGATCATGGCGAGTCCTCCGATGGCCCAGGCCGTCTTCGGGGGTGAAGGCGGCTTGGCGCTGGGCTGTGCGGAGTGCTGATCGATCGGCGCGGGCGGGGCATCCCCGAACCTTGTGTCTCCGAGGTTTTGGGGGATGGCCTCGCGCTGGCGGAGCAGGCGGGCGGCCTCCTTGCTGGTGGAGACGGAAAGCTTGCGGCGGGCATCGCGCAGGCGTTCGTTGATCGTGTGTACCGACAGATCGAGGTGGCGCGCCATTGACTTGGCGTCATGCCCCTCCAGCAGCAGGCGAAGCGTCTGCTTCTCCTTCTCGGTGAGTGCCTGAAGCCCGTCGACCATGACCGCCATTCCCTGTCCTTTCGGGAGCGGATGCTAGGGGGCGGGCGGGGTGCGGGTCACCCCGAAATCCTTGTACCTGGAGGTGGTCCGCCGCAGCGATCGGGACCGTTGCGGCGGGGCCGGTTACTCGGCGGCGGGGAGGTAGACCTCGCTGCCCTTTTCGCGGAAGCGCTCGCTCATTTCGGCCATGCCGGCCTCTGCATCCTCAGCCGCGACGAAGCTTTCGACGGGGGCGTTCTGCTTCGCGGCAAATTCCCGAACCTCCTGCGTGATCTTCATCGAGCAGAATTTCGGCCCGCACATGGAGCAGAAGTGCGCGGTCTTGGCGCCTTCGGCCGGGAGCGTCTGGTCGTGGTAGCTCTCTGCCGTGTCGGGATCGAGGCTGAGGTTGAACTGGTCGCGCCAGCGGAACTCGAAGCGGGCGCGGCTGAGCGCGTCGTCGCGCAGCTTGGCGGCGGGGTGCCCCTTGGCGAGATCGGCGGCATGGGCGGCGAGCTTGTAGGTGACGACGCCGACCTTCACGTCGTCGCGGTCGGGCAGGCCCAGATGCTCCTTGGGCGTGACGTAGCAGAGCATCGCGGTGCCGTACCAGCCGATCATCGCGGCACCGATGCCGGAGGTGATGTGGTCATAGCCCGGCGCGATATCGGTGGTGAGCGGCCCGAGGGTGTAGAAGGGCGCCTCTCCGCACGCCTCCAGCTGCTTGTCCATATTCTCCTTGATCTTGTGCATCGGCACATGGCCGGGGCCCTCGATCATGACCTGGACGTCCTGGTCCCAGGCGCGCTTGGTGAGCTCACCCAGGGTGTAGAGCTCGGAGAACTGGGCCTCGTCATTGGCGTCGGCGATGGAGCCGGGGCGCAGGCCGTCGCCGAGCGAATAGGCGATGTCATACGCCTTCATGATCTCGGTGATCTCGTCGAAGCGCTCGTAGAGGAAGCTCTCCTTGTGATGCGCCAGGCACCATTTCGCCATGATCGAGCCGCCGCGGCTGACGATGCCGGTGACGCGCTTGGCCGTCATCGGGATGTAGGGCAGGCGGACGCCGGCGTGGATGGTGAAATAGTCGACGCCCTGTTCGGCCTGTTCGATCAGCGTGTCGCGGAAGATCTCCCAGGTCAGCTCCTCGGCGATGCCGCCGACCTTTTCGAGCGCCTGGTAGATGGGCACGGTGCCGATCGGCACGGGCGAGTTGCGGAGAATCCATTCGCGCGTGTCGTGGATGTTGCGACCGGTGGAGAGGTCCATCACCGTGTCGGCGCCCCAGCGGATCGACCAGACGAGCTTGTCGACTTCGGCCGCGACGTTGGAGGCGACGGCGGAATTGCCGATGTTGGCGTTGATCTTGACCAGGAAGTTGCGGCCGATCGCCATCGGCTCGGATTCGGGGTGGTTGATGTTGTTGGGGATGATCGCGCGGCCGCGGGCGACCTCGTCCCGGACGAATTCGGGCGTCACGAAATCGGGGATGGCGGCGCCCCAGCTGTTGCCGTCGCGGGTCGCAGCCTCGTGCATGGCCGAGCGGCCGAGATTCTCGCGGGCGGCGACATATTCCATCTCGGGCGTGATGATGCCGCGCCTGGCATAGTGCATCTGGCTGACGTTCATGCCCGGCTTTGCGCGCAGCGGCCGGTGGATGCGGCGCGGGAACTGCGGCACGCCGCCGGAGCGGTCGGGGCCGAGCTGGCCATTGTCCTCGGGCCGGATCTCGCGCGCGTCATAGGCCTCGACATCGCCGCGCGCCTCGATCCAGGCGCGGCGCAGGGGCGGGAGGCCGCCCGAAATGTCGATCTCTGCCGCGGGATCGGTATAGGGGCCGGAGGTGTCGTAGACGCGCAAGGGCGGCTCACCGGAGCTGGGGTCGAGGTCGATCTCGCGCATCGCCACGCGGACGGCGGGGTTGCCGGGGGCGGGGATGTGCACCTTGCGCGAGCCCCGGATGGGGCCGGTGGTTACGCCGATAGAAGTCGTTGCCGGTATGTCTGCCATGGTTCCACTCCACTTGGAGGAAACGGGCGTTGGCCGACCGCTCCCTCCCTACGCCGGTGTCAGCCGGATCAGGTTCAGCGGGTCATGGGCTCCTGCCCACCTCTCAACCGCGGCATAGCGGTCCCCCGGGGATGGCCGGAGTGTACGCGCGATCGGGGACGAGGCCAAGCGATGATGCGCAACGGGCGGGTGGCAGCGAAAACGGCTGGCGTCGGGGCAAAGGCTTTGCTAGTCGGCTCCACCGGCCGGCACCCGTAGCTCAGCTGGATAGAGCGCTGCCCTCCGAAGGCAGAGGCCACAGGTTCGAATCCTGTCGGGTGCACCATTTCTTCTCCCCTGTGATCGACGTTGCGGTGCGTTGCGCCGCCATCGCGGGTGGCGTGCGTCCGGTTGCACGATTTTTCCTGCAGGCCGCGGCGCGCCGCGTCGTGACCAGCGGTCCGACAAAGGGCCACCGTATCTTTGCCTATTGGTTGCGTGGTGGACGCGGAGTCATCTGGCACGCTGAGGCTTGACGGCGAGCCCCGGACGTAGCGCGCCTGTATCCACCGAACCCCGAGGCTCTTCCGTGAACTACTGGATCAGCATCCTCTTCCGGATCATCCCCCTCGCCATGGGCGCGGTGTGCCTCGCCCTGGGGCTTTACGTTCGGGCGGGGGGGGGCGACGCCAACCATTTTGTCGCCGGCCATGTGCTGATCTCGCTGACCGCGATCTGCATCGCGCTGTTCACGACGGCAGCCATGATCATCCGGCAACTCACCCATACGTTCAGCCGGACATGGATGATCGTCCTGCCGATCATCGGCTATGGGGTCGCCCTGACGACCGCGGCCTGGGGGCTGCTGATCGTGCAGCAGGGAAGCGTGCCCAGCTTCGTCGCCGGCCATGTCGTGTTCGGCGTCGGCCTGATCGCGGCCTGTGTGAGTACGGTCGCGACGGCGTCCAGCGCCTTCACGCTGATCCCCAGGAACGCGCACGGCCGTGCGGAGGACGGCACGCCCTGCGAGGCCTATAGCGCCGCAGTTGGCGCCGGGCTGATCTGCATTCCGGTGGCGGCGACGCTTCTGGGTGCGGTCTGGGCGGCAATGTTGCTGCGGCAAGAGGCGCACACGCCGGACTTCGTCGCCGGGCATGTCCTGATGGGTATCTCGGCGATCTGTGCGAGCCTCATTTCTCTGGTTTCAACGGTGGTGCGACAGGTCCGCAACCAGTTCGGCGAGGCCGAGCGGTGGCTCTGGACGCTCTGGGTCCTGTTGATGGGGGCTGCGACCTTCGGCTGGGGCCTCGACGTCCTGTTCGGATCCGATCGGCCGGAGCGGATCGCCCCGGGCTGCATCCTGCTCGGGCTGGGCATGGTGTGTTTCAGTATTGTCTCAAAGGTGTGGCTGCTGGCGTTGACCTGGCGCCGCGAATGCGCGCTGGCCAATCGCATTCCGCTGATCCCGGTCCTGACGTGCCTCGCCTGTCTGTTCTTTTCCACGTTCCTGGCGGAAGCCGCGATGGCGGATCCCGGCTTCTTCGTTCCGGCGCGCGTGCTCGCAGGCCTGGGCGCTGTGTGCTTCACGCTGTTTTCCATCGTGTCGATCCTGGAGGCGGGAACGTCGGGCAAGGGATAGGGCACCCGCCATTGTCCCCGCGTTTTCGGCCCGAGCGCTGGCCGTGGCAGTGCGCAGCGCACGGAGCGGCGAATTTTTCGAGTCATCGAGAAGTTCTGGAGCCGATGGCAAGGCGGAGGAACTTGCAGACTTCTTGAGCGGAAGGTGTCGAGCTGCGTTCATCCTTGGGTTCGGCAAGATGCTGACAGGGCTGAACAAGTTGGGTAGGCTGCGCGCCAGGATGAGGGGGCACAACATGCGTCGTTCGATCGGGCTGGCGTCGGTGATGATGGGCTTCGCCCTGGGGCTGGCGGCGCCGGCAAAGGCGGAATGGTACCAGGCGACGTCGAAGCACTTCATCGTCTATGCCGAGGGCAGTAGCGCGCGGGTGCAGGAACGGGCGGAGGAACTGGAACGGTTCGACAGCGTGTTCCGCTACCTCCAGAACGTGCCCGCGAGCCCCGACGAAGAAGCGAACAAGCTGACGGTCTATGTCGTGTCCGACGACGACGCGGTTCGGCGGCTGTACGGTTCCACCAGCGCGGGCATCGCCGGCTTTTACCAGGGGCGGGCGAGCGGGTCCGTCGCCTTTACCCCGCGAGCAATGGACGGCGCGCGCAACGAAGCGCGGATCATCCTCTTCCACGAATATGGCCACCACCTGCTGCTGGGCAATTTCGCCGCCGCCTATCCGGCCTGGTTTTCCGAAGGCTATGCGGAGTTCCTGTCGACGGCGTCCTTCGACAAGGAATATGCCTGGATCGGCAAGGCCGCGGTGCACCGGGCCTATACGCTGCTGCAGGGTGAGAAACTGTCCGCCAGCGACCTGTTTTCCCTGAACATGCGCACGATCCGCAAGAACCAGGTGCCGGCGCTCTATGCGCGCGGGTGGCTGCTCACCCATTATGTCATGATCGGTTCGGGCAAGGAACGGCGCGACCAGTTCAGCAAGTATCTGCAGGCCCTGAACGCGGGCAAGCCCGGCATCGACGCGGCGCGGGAAGCGTTCGGCGACCTGAAACAGTTGGACAAGGAACTCGACGCCGTACTGAAAAATCGCACCATTCCGGCATTGCGCTTCGTCCTCGACAAGCTGCCGCAGCCGGTGGTGCAGGTGCGTGCCCTCACGCCGGGAGAGAAGGCGATGATCGGGCTGCGCATGCGGTCGGACCGGGGTGTCAGCAGGGAGACGGCGCAGCCGATCCTGAAGGACGCGATCCCGATCGGCGAGCGCTATCCCGACGATGCGGTCGTCCAGGGGTGGCTTGCCGAAATGGCGCTGGACGCGGGACGCTATGACCTGGCCGAAGCGGCCGCCGACCGCGCGCTGGCGATCGATCCCAGGTCGTCGCAGGCGCTGATCTACAAGGCACAGGTGCGCATGAACCGCGCGCGCGAGGCGAAGGTCACCGACCCGGCGGTATGGGACGAAGCCCGCAAATGGCTGTTACGGGCGAACAAGGTCGACCCCAACGACGCCTATACGCTGCTGCTGTTTTATTCGAGCTATGGCCAGGCGGGCATGGTCCCCACCACCAATGCCAAGGACGCGCTGGCGCGCGCGCACGAACTGGTTCCGCAGGATCCCGAACTGCGCCTTGCCTATGCGTTCCAGTCGCTGGCCGACGACCGGGTCGAGGACGCCAAGAGGGCGTTGCGGCCGCTCGCCTACTCCGCGCACGCCGGCCCCGACAACAAGGCAGCCCAGATGCTCGCGATGCTGGAGGCCAACAAGTCCGCCAGGGAAGTGATGGGCGCGCAGTCGGTCGCCATCGGCAGCGGTCCGGAAGCGGATTGAGCCGGCCCTCCGGGGGCCGCGATCAGGGGCCCGTGGGAGCCGCGTCCGCCGGGTCGGGGCGCGGGGCGAGCAATGCCGCAAGCGTGTCGGGCCGTCCGGCGATCCGTTCGAGCCGGGGATAGCGCAACGGGCCGGCATAGGGGATGGAAACCTCAGAGCGCTGGCCGTCCTGTTCGATGGTGAGGACCAAAGGCTGGCGGGCGGAAGCGCGCACGGCGGCGAGCAGCGCCTCGGTCCCGAAGGGTGCGGCGTGGACGGCGACGATCCGGATCCCCGGTCGCATGCCGGCGCGGAAGGCGGGGCCGTTCCAGGCGACGGTGCGCACGGCGCCGTCGGGGCGCGTCGTCAGCCCGATCGAGTAGGTGAGGTCGCTGACCCCGGCCTCTTCCTCGCCGGCGCGAAAGGCCGGGCTGGGCGTGTCGGCGAAGACCAGCCGCCAGCCGTGCCGGGTGAGCCCGCGGGTCGTGTCGAGCTCGTCATGCGCATCGATCCAGCCGCGCAGGAAGCCGGCCCAGTCGGCGGGCACGACCGTGTTGAGTGCGTCGCACAGATCCTCGAAGCGGTAGGTGCGGGTCGGCGCATCGGGCGACGCCCCGGCAAAGAAGGCGCGCGCGAAATCGTCGATGCCGCGCCGCCCGCCGCTCCGCTCGCGCAGCTCGGCATCGACGGCCAGCCACAAGAGGACGCCTTCCGAATAATAGTCCCGCCGCCGCTGCCAATCGCGCCATGGCACCGGCTGGCGCAGCATGAACGACGGATAGTGGACGTCGTCCGACAGCGGGCGCCAGGCGCGGCCCGGGCGCGTGGCGATCTCTGCCGCCTCGATCGCGAGTCTGTCGCGCAGCTCGGCCGGGGTGAACTGGCCGGCGCGCGTGGCGAGCACCCGGCCCCAGAATTCGGTCTGCCCCTCGTACATCCACAACAGGCTGCCGGCGACGGGCACGTTGGGGGTGGGCGCCCAGAGGTCGGCGGGCGTGCGGTAAAAGCCGTTCCAGGCGTGCACGATCTCATGCGCGATGAGGTCGCGGGACAGGATCTGGCCGGGCCAGTCCCGGAAGTGCGTGGACGCCAGTTCATTCTCGCTGGAGGCGCGATGCTCGGTCCCGCCCGAGGAACCGTCGTCGCTCATCCGGGCGAGGATCTCGTAGCGGGCGAAGGGCGCCGAACCGAATACCGCCCGCATCTGGATGATGAGGGCCCGCAGCTCCGCGAGCCGCGCGGCCGGGACGACGAGATCGTCGGGGCGCAGGGCGACGAGATCGAGCGACACCGCACCCTCCCCGGGGGCGGTCAGCGGCAGCCGGGCGGTATGGCGTCCGGCGAGCACGGGGGCGTCGAGCAGCGTCTCCACCGTCGTTTGGTCGAAGCGGATGGCGGCATTGTCGTGGCGCGCGACCTTCAGGGAGGTGAAGGGGCGCAATCCCGCGGGCAGGACCAGCGTGGGTGCGACCGCGATGTTCCGGGCGTACCAACCTGCCGGATAGAGGAGCAGCCGCTGCCACGGGATCGCGACGATATCCGGGGTGAGCAGCGCGCCCCCGGCGACCATCTGGAAGCGCACGTCTACCGCGTGCGTGCCGGGCGGCACGTCGAGGTGGAAGGCATGCGGGGTGTAAGGATCGCGCCGCCACGGGATGCGCCGCCCCGCCGCCTCGATGGTCAGTCCCGCGAGATCGGTGACGGTGAGGCTGGGCCCGTGGCTCGCCGCCTCCCATTGCGGATAAAGCAGCGTGACCGTGGCGCCCGCCGCGACCGGAATGCGCTGCTGCACGGTGAAGATGCGGCGGCGGACGTCGGTCGCGTCGACGCGGAGGGCGATGACCCCCTCGAACGGATGATCGACCGGGGCCGCGACGGTGGGCGGGGGATCGGCATAGACGGGGCCGCGCTGCGCAGCCACCGAGGCGAGGGGAAGCGCGAGCGCGAGAGACGTCGCCACCATGCGGCCGAGCCGAAGTGTCACCGCAATGTCCTCCCTTGCACGCGCCGCGCGCCCTCGCCCCAGCGAAGGTTCTGAAAGCCCTTTGAGAGAGATGCAACGGCGGGCTCAGGTCGGTCGCGCAGGAACCTCTGGGTTGCGCTGACCACAGCGGCGATGGACGCGTGGGGCGGGGCAGTAGCGCATGCGGCTGAAGGCGGTGCGGAGCGCCCGGGATAAGCGTTCGGGAGAGTCGAACAGGAAGATCTTTCGCACTGCATCCGCCATGCGCGCGGCATGAATATGCCTTTTGTGTCGCCCAAAGTGATCGGGGGGAGCGGGGACCAGCGCGCTCGCTTTGAAGCCGCGCAAGAACTCCGCCGATCCGTGGTTCTGCAATCGTCAGAGGTCCCAAGCTGTTCCGAAGATTAGTGAAATCATCCCGGTTTGTGACATGGTTCTGATGCATGCGTTCCGACATCGTTTCGAAATGGATGAAATTAGCGGCAATCTGGGTAGAGAATCTGACGAACTAATTGTATGTGCGACCTCGGAACGCGGGGGCGATGCACTTGTTGGCTTTATCGAGACAGCGAAGGTGCGGATCGCGCGAATGGGGGTTCGCGGGGTTGGTCTGTATTCCAAAGCAGGTTTGCGGCGCAGTTCCGCGCCGTGGTGAACCTGTCGGATTCAGCAAAGGGGAGGGGGTTTTGAACGGTGGTATTCGCGACAACCCTGCATGCATCAGGCGGGCGCTAGATCCCGTGGTGCTCGGGGGTCTTCGGCAATTCCGAAATAGGGAAGACGGGGCCGGGCGGGCCGCCTTGAGCGGCACGGTATGGCACTGAAATGAACGCGAATGTGCATGATACGGTCGCACACGGACGGCGGGATAGTGACCAGTATAAATGGCGCCCCTCCGGAGCGACGCTGCGCCTGCGCCTCTACTGTCTTCTCGCGGCAGCGGACGTATTGGTTCTGCTCCTGAGCTTGGGACTCGCGAACCTGGCAGTGCACGGAGCGGTTCTGGACGAATCTACATTGATCGTCGGCCGAGTCCTCGTCCCGCTGTACGTTGTCATCGCCGTCGCAGGCGGTGCGATTTCAATTCACAGCGGTTCGCACGCGCGATCCGGGATCATGCGAACGCATCGCGCGCTTACCATCGCCTTTGTCTCGTTCCTGCTGCTCGCATTCTCGCTGAAGACCTCCAGCGAGTTTTCGCGGATGTTCATTGCGGTCTCCTATGCCGCCGCGCTCGTGGGGCTGGGCGTTGTGCGGTTCTGGATTGCCGGCCGCGCATCCTCGCTCTTGGGCGGCAATCCTTGGGACACGATCCTGATCTGTGACGGGGGAACGGATCTGAGTGTGCCGGCCGACTGCAATCTGGTGCTTCATGCCGGCGGCATGCTGAGTCCGCTCAACCGTTCTCCGGAGATGTTCGACCAGTTCGCGCGCTCGATCGGCAAGGCCGACCGCGTGGTCGTGCGCTGCCCGGCAGAGCGGCGCGCGGCCTGGATGGCCGTGTTGCAGGGACTGAACGTGCAGGGTGAGATCCAGGCGTCCGAATTGCGGCACCTCGCCCCCCAGGCACTTTCGTTCAGCGGTTCCGAGCCTACGATCGTCGTGGCGCAGGGGCCACTGGCGGTGCGCGAGCGCATCCTGAAGCGGATCGTCGACATCTGTATCAGCGGGGTGGCGATCCTGTTGCTGCTGCCGGTGTTCGCCGCGGCGGCTGCCGCCATCCGGCTGACGAGCCCGGGGCCCGTCTTCTTCAAGCAGGTCCGGGTTGGGCGGCAGAACCGCAAGTTCACGATGTTCAAGTTTCGTTCGATGTATATCGAGAAGGCCGACTTCGGCGGCGTGAACTCGGCGTCGCGCGACGACAGCCGGATCACGCCTGTCGGCCGGTGGCTGCGGCGTACGAGCATGGACGAACTGCCCCAGTTGCTGAACGTGCTGTTGGGCGACATGAGCATCGTGGGTCCGCGGCCGCATGCCCTCTCGTCGACTGCGGCGGACCTGTTGTTCTGGGAAATCGACCCCACCTACTGGAACCGACATGTCATCAAGCCGGGCCTGACGGGGCTGGCGCAGGTTCGTGGGTTCCGGGGCGCCACCCTGCAGCGGGACGACCTTGAGCGGCGCTTGAACGCGGACATGGAATATATCCGCAACTGGAGCCTGCAGCTGGACTTCCTGATCCTGATCAGGACGGCAATGGTTCTGGTGCACCGGAACGCCTATTAAGGCCGGCCCTTCCGCGTCGTCTTGAATAGGGATGACGCGGGGGAAGGGTTGGTAAGCGACGGCAGCGGCAGCGGCGATGGCGCCTGAACGGAAGCCGCTGCCGGCCCTCGATCAAGATCGCGCCGGCGAAGCCGATCGCCGAGGCTACGCCTTCACGAAGCGCCTGGGCGTCGCCGAGCGCCACGCTTGCGGAAGCGACGAACGCGGGAACCAGGAAGTTGGAAGCCGCCGTCGCTTTAGCGCCATGTGGTGGACGGCCCGCACGCGGGCGGGGACAGCGGCGGGCTGGGCGCCGATCAGCACGAGGCGCGGGCGGCTTTGCAATAGCCGCCGCTCCTCTGCCGGACCCGTCGCCCGATCCCGAGCAACCAGTGCCGGACCCGACTGTACGGTGGCAGCGAGTTCACGGCCGGCGGCGCGATGCTTCGCTGCCCCGTCAATGCATGGGTACACCAGTTCAGATCGGTGATTTGCATGTCGGACCACCCTGGGGAAGGCTTGGCGACCGACATGCTTAATCATCGGTACGAAGGGCGGGCTGTTCCCGCCAAGCGGGCTCCACCCCCCCCACGCCGCTGCGCAAGGATGCGGTGAACCGGAGAGGGGGTTCGCGCGTCGAGCAGGGCGCAACAACCGCGAGGATGCCATGACCGTCCGCAAGTTCGCCATTGCCGATGCCGCGTTCGAACGATCGCCCGGACAGACCGCCGACGTCTATGCCGGCAATGTCGTCGACCAGCGCGACGGGGCGCCGGTCACGATCGGCTATGGCCGCTATGGTCCCGACCAGAGCATCGACGAGCACATCGTCGTGGATGATGTGATGATCGTGCTGGAAGGGCGCATCTCGGTCGCGAGCGCGGACGGCACGGTTACGGCCGGGTCGGGCGAGATCATCCATATGCCCAAGGGGTCGCAGGTAACGATCCGGTCCCATGAGGAAGGCGCAGTTACCGCCTATGTCACCTATCCGCACTGGCAGCAGCCGGAAGGCTGAGCCCCGCGGGACGATGATTCCGGGCCGCTGGAACAAATTTCAGAAAACTGTCATCGAATCGCTTGACGGTTTGTTGGGTGTTCCGTAGAGGCCTGTTCACCGGACGGGGCGGCCTTCACGGCCTGCCAGGGACGGTTCTGAAACGCGAGGCACCGGGCCACTCCCGCAAGGGGGTGCAATTCGGCGCCGGCGTTTTGTTCTTTGACATTGTGATTTTGATGAAGGGACATGTGGGCGGCGGCTCCGGGTTCTGGCGTTCAAGGCGTCGGGTACTCGGTTAAAGCCAAGCCAGTTCATATGTCCTATTACA
>NZ_JASNVZ010000041.1:0-14865 GCF_049311085.1 Sphingomonas sp. 3-13AW
CCTTCTGCCGCCTCAAGGACTTCCGCCGCGTCGCTACCCGCTACGACAAGCTCGCGGCCAACTTCCTCTCAGGCGTCGCGCTCGCAACAGCTATCGCGTTCTGGCTCTGAATGAGTCTCAACCCTAGTCGCCGTTGCCGGCACGCTGGTGTTTGACGGTCGGATCGGCAAGCCGGCGCTGGCGACCTTGCTGCGCGAGACCCGGCTGCCGAAGCTGGACTGGTCGCGGGTCGGCGGAGAGTTCGTCGCGGTCGTGCGGCAAGGCGGACGCGCATTCCTGTTTGGGGACTTCTTCGCCGCATTTCAGCTGTTCCATGACCAGGAGCAGCGGTTCTTTTCGACTTCGCTGCTAGCCGCACTTCAGGTCCTGCCCCGTGTCCGTTTCGACGCTCAGGGGGTGTACGAGCACGCGTTCAACGTGGTGCCGGTCGGAGACGACACGCCGTTCGTCGAGTTGAAGACGCTGGGACCCAAATGGGTGCTGGAGCTCACGGCCGATGGCGTGACGCGGCGTGCGACGACCAAGCCTTTGCCCGATAGGCCGACCCGCGAACCTCTGAACGACCGTCTCGTCACGCATGCGGAGCGGCTGCACGAGGCGGTGGCCCCTTTCGTCGTCACCTACGGCGATCGCATCCAGTGCCCGCTTTCTGGCGGGCTCGACTCGCGGCTGCTGCTCGCGGCGCTGCGGGCGGCGGGCAGCACCCCTTCCCTCTATGTCTATGGGCCCGAGGGTAGCGCCGACGTGCGGATCGGCCGGGCGATCGGCGCGGCAGAGGGCTTCGACGTGGCATGGATCGACAAGCAGGCGGCGACGATCACGCCTGATGCTTTCCCGGCCCAGGTAGAAGCGAACTTTCACCAGTTCGACGGCTTGCCGACCTTCGGGAACATCTTTGACAACGGCGGTCATGCCGCGGCGCAGGTGTTGCGGCATGCGGGCGGCGCCCTCGCCGCATCAGGCGGGTGCGGCGAGGTATATCGCGACTTTTTCCTGCTCCCCGATCGACCGCTTACCGCAAGCACTCTCGCCCGCAGCTTCTTCGCGCGCTTCACCTCCAGAGATGTCACCGATAGGTTCGACGGGAGCGCGTTCGTTGCGCGGATCGCCGACAAGATCGCGGACGCGCTTGCGCTGCCGGACGCCCACACGCGAATGTCGCGAACGCATGCCGAGCAAGCCTATCCCCGCGTGCGCTGCCGGGCATTGTTCGGGCGCGAGATCAGCCTGGAAGCGCAGCATGGCGCCTATTCCATGCCCTTCCTCGACCATCGCGTCGTGGCGACGGCCCTAACCTTGCCGATGTCGGCCAAGCACGCCGGCGCTTTCGAAGCCAGACTTCTGGCGGCGATTGACCCCGCCCTTGCACGGCATGGCTCCGCCTATGGCCATGACTTTGCCGGGCCGCCCAGCCTGCGCCATCGCTTTGACGAATGGTCCTCCCGCATCCGACCCACCTGGGTGCGGCAGCACAGCTATGCGGTGCAGCGGCGGCTTCGCCCGATGGGGGACGAGCATGGCGGGCTGCTCTCGCCCGAATATATGGACCGGGTAATCGACCCGCAGTTTCCCGCAATGCGCCGCTACTTCGAAATGGCCGCGATCACCGACAGCGGGCTGTGGCGCCGGATTGCGTGTCTCGAATATCTCACGAACCGGCTGGGATCGCGGCTGGAGGCCTGAGCGTCAGCGGTCGGCGTAGGGGGTTATCCGGTCGCCCAACTGGTTGCTGCGCAGCGTCACCTTGTCGCCGGACCAGTTGCCGACAAAGGTCGTCTTGTAGCGGAAGGCCGGGGCGAGCCAGGCGCGGTTGTTCTCGATGACCAGGCCCGTCGACGGGTTCTGCGCGCCCTCCGGCGCGACGGTGATCATGGTCGAGTAATTCTCCTTGTTCGCCCCCATCGCGAAACTGTTGCCGGAGATGACGCCGCGGGCGCCGTTGGAGAGGTCGATCATGTAGTTGGTGCCCTGCCCCGCCGTGTCGTCGAAGCTGTTGTCGACGACCGTCACCTGCGGCGCGCGGCTCTTGAGGTAATGGCCGCCGGTGCCGCGCTCGAACCGGGAACGCGTGACCTTCAGCGCGCCATAGCCGCCGACATAGATGCCATGGGCGCCATTGCCGGTCGGGTCCTTGCCCAGGCCTGCGAACGTCGAGCGGTCGACGGTGATGGTCCCGGCAGGATCACTCGCCGAGAGAATACCGGACTGGTTGTCGATAAAGCGGGTGTTGACGACGGAGAGGTTGCCCTTCTCGATGCGGATGCCCGCGCCGTTGCCGTCGGGCACCTGCAACTGGGTGAATACCAGCCCGTCGACCCGCGCCTCGGCGCCGCGCAGGACCAGTGCGGCCTTGCCCTCGCAGGTCGTGCGTTCGAACACGCTCCGCCCCAACTCGGCCGCGACATAGGCGACGCGGCCGGCCTGCTGGACGGCGCACTCCCGATAGGTGCCCGGCGCGATGCGGATGGTGCCGTTCGCCTCCCCGATCGCGTCCACCGCCTCCTGCAGGCGGGCGTAGCTGCGTCCCGTTTCCTCCACGGTGAAGCGCCCGCCGGATTGGGCGGCAAGCGGCGCCGTGGCGGCGGCGATCGAGAGCGACAGGAACGTGGCGACGGCGGCGGACAGGCGCATGCTGGACCCCTTGGCTCAGCGGCCCCGTGCCGCCGCAGGCCATCTGTATCAGAGCAGGGCGACCGGGGCAGTGCCCGCGGCCGCCCTGTCCCGATCTGGGTCAGTCGTTCGTATCGGCCTGGAGGTCTGTTTCCAGCGCGTGGATCAGCGCGCGGCTGAACGCGGGAATATCGTCCGGCTTGCGGCTGGTGATGAGGTTGTCGTCGATCACCACCTGTTCGTCGACGACCTCCGCCCCGGCATTCTCCAGGTCGGTGCGCAGCGATGGCCAGCTGGTGACTCGGCGTCCGTCGACGACGTCGGCTTCCACCAGCAGCCAGGGCGCGTGGCAGATCGCGGCGACGATCTTGCCCTCGTCCATGAACTCGCCGACGATCTCGACCGCCCGCTCCTGCATCCGCATCGCGTCCGGATTGGCCACGCCGCCCGGCAGCAGCAGGGCGTCGTAGTCATCGATGTCGACGTCCTCCAGCGCGAGGTCCGGCGTAATCTCCTTCCCCTTCTCGCTGTCGTGGACGACGCCCTGGATCGGGTCGGTCTTGATCGACGCCAGCGTCACCGTTGCGCCGGCATCGATCAGCGCCTGCCGCGGATCGAACAACTCCGATTCTTCGAACCCGTCGGCTGCCAGGATCAGCACGCGCGCATCGCCAAGGTCTGCCATTCGAAGCCTCCTATGTTTTTGGGAATACGCGGGATCGAACCAGCCGGCGGCACCGCGGTTCCGGAACGAAGCGACGAGCGGCGCATTGGAAGCGACAATCGAGAGGATGTGATGGCAGGCGGGGAAATCCAGTTCATCGACCATGCCCAGCCGGGCATCACGCGCCGCAAGATGCGGCATGGCTGGGGGTATTTCGCGCCGGACGGCACCCGCATCACGGACCGCGACGAGATCGACCGGCTGAACGCGATCGGCCTTCCCCCGGCGTACCGGGATGCCTGGTTCTCGCCCGACCCGTTCGGCCACATCCAGGCGATCGGCTATGACGAACGCGGCCGGAAGCAGTACCGCTATCACACCACCTTCCGCGAGGCGCGGGAGGCGGAGAAGTACGACCGCTGCGCCCAGTTCGGGCACCTCCTCCCCAAGCTGCGCGCAAAGGTCGAGGCGGACCTGCGCCATCGCAAGCTCGACAAGGAGCGCGCCGTCGCGGCCGTCGTCCGGCTGCTCGACCTGGGCCGCGTGCGCGTCGGCAACGAGGGCTATGCCAAGGAGAACAAGAGCTTCGGCGCGACGACGTTGCGCAAGCGCCACGCGACGCTGAAGGGCGACCGGCTGAAGCTCCAGTATCGCGCCAAGTCCGGCAAGATGCGGATCCTGACCGTGACCGACACGTCGCTGATCCGGTTCGTGAAGCGCTGCCAGGACCTGCCGGGGCAGCATCTGTTCCGCTGGGTCGATGCCGCCGGGGAAACCCATCCCGTCACCTCGACCGACGTCAATTGCTACATCCGCGAGGCGATGGGCGCGAACTACACCGCCAAGCATTTCCGCACCTGGGGTGCGAGCGTGCTCGCGTTCGAAGCGCTGGCGACCGCAGCGCACGACATCAGCCTCAAGACGATGCTGGGCCCGGTGGTGGAAGCACTAGGCAACACGCCCGCGATCGCGCGCAAGTCCTACGTCCATCCGCGCGTGATCGACCTGGTGAAGCAGGGTCAGGCGGAATTCCGCGAAACCCTGCGGCTGCCGCGCGCCAAGCGCCACCTCAGCCGCGCCGAACGCGGCCTGATCGCCTTCCTGGAGGCCGAGATCGAAGAAGAACTCGCGGCGACCCCCACCAGTCTCAAGGCGGCGTAAAAGAGAGATCTGCTGGCCGCTGCCCTTCCGCCGAGCGGCGAAGGCTTGCGATCCGCGTAGCGCCTTACGCCACGCACTGGCTCGTCATGATCTCCTCGATGGCCATCCGGAGGAGTTCGGCATCCGCGTGCTGGTCTTGCATGGCCTTGCCAAGCACAACCCGGCGTGATCTGCGGCGCGGCGTGGAAACCGCCGCGCCGCCGCTCGTTGTCCCTGCCGAAAGCAATCAAGGAGGACGACGATGCCGGACAAGAGCCCGAAGGAAATCCGCGAGGAGATGTGGAAGGCGATGGCCGCCAGCCCCTATGTGATGCTGGGCACCACGACGGATCGCGAGCACTTCGAGCCGATGTACGCCGTGCTGGACGAGGATGCCGACAGCGAGTTCTGGTTCTACACCAGGAAGGACAATCGCGCGGCGGCGGGAGGGCCCGCGACCGTGCAGTTCGTGTCGAAGAACCACGATCTCTATGCGTCGCTGCGCGGCACGCTGAAGACCGAGACCGACCCCGCGGTGATCGACCGCTATTGGAACAACCAGGTCGAGGCCTGGTACGAGGGCGGCAGGCAGGACCCCAACCTGCTGATGCTGCGCTTCGAGCTTGCCGATGCGGAGATCTGGGAAAACGACCAGAGCATTACCGGCAAGCTCAAGATGCTGACGGGCAACACCATCTATGACGAGGAAGCCGGAAGCCACACGCGGGTTACGCTCTAGGTTGCGCGCGCGGCGCTTCCTGGGCCCCTCGCTCGCGCATCGCCTGCGGGTGGAGGCGCATGCGGTGTGGCTGGCGGTGCGCGATCCCCGCACACCGCCCGCCGCGCGACTGCTGGGGCTGGTGATCGCCGCCTATGCCTTGTCGCCGATCGACCTGGTGCCGGACTTCGTGCCGGTACTGGGCCTGGTCGATGACGCCCTGCTGATCCCGGCCGGCCTGTGGCTGATCGCGCGGATGGTGCCGCCGGCGCTGCTGGTCGAACACCGCGCGACGGCCGAGGCGGCCTCCCGCCGCCCGGTGTCGCTGGCCGGGCTGGCGATGGTGGTTGCGCTGTGGGCGCTGCTCGCCTGGGCCGCGTGGCACTGGGCGCGCGTCGCCTGGGACTGAGCCCTGCCCCGGCCGCCGCGAAGCGCGCCGGGGATCTCCTTTTCCGAACGGATCAGCCGCCGTGGCGGGCGATCCAGCCTTCCAGCACCGGCGCGATCCGGTTGCGCCACTTGGAGCCGTGGAAGATACCGTAATGGCCGACGCCCTCGGCCATGTGATACTGCGTCATCTCGTCGGGAAGCGCGGAGGCAAGCGTCAGCGCCGCCTTCGTCTGCCCCAGTCCGGAGATATCGTCCCGCTCGCCCTCGATCGCCAGGAGCGCCGTGTCCGTGATCGACGCCGGATCGACGGGACGACCGCGATGCGTGAGCGTCCCCTTGGGCAGCGCATGGGTCTGGAACACCAGTTCGATGGTCTGCAGGTAGAATTCCGCCGTCATGTCGCAGACCGAGCGATATTCGTCGTAGAAATCCTTGGTCGCGCTTGCGCTGTCGCCATCGCCTTCGACCAGATGTTTGAACATCTCCCAGTGGGAAACCATGTGGTTGCCGAGGTTCATGGTCATGAAGCCGGCCAGCTGCAGGAAGCCCGGATAGACCCGGCGGCCCGCCCCCGGATAGGTCATCGGCACGGTGGCGATGACGTTCTGTTCGAACCAGACATGCGGCCGCTCGGTCGCGAGCGTGTTGACCGCAGTCGGCGCCTCCCGCGTGTCGATCGGGCCGCCCATCATGCTCAGCGTGTAGGGGCGGTTGGGGTGGCGATCGCGACCCATTGTGGCGACCGCGCCATAGGCCGGCACCGACGGCTGGCACACCGCCAGCACATGGGCGCGCGGATCCCCTTCGGCGCCGATCGCGGCCAGGAACTCCACGACGTAATCGACATAGTCGTCGAAATCGAAGCGCCCGTCCGACAGCGGCACCATCTTCGCATCGCGCCAATCGGTGATGTAGACGTCAGCCGAGGTCAGCATCCGCCGCACGGTGTCGCGCAGCAGGGTCGCGTAATGGCCGGACATGGGCGCGACGATCAGCAGCTTGGGCCCGCCGACGACGCCTTCGCGAACGAAGTGCTTGAGCTGCCCGAACGGCTTGCGCAGCACCACCTCCTCGCGGACGGCGACTTCCTTGCCGTCGACGATGGTGCTGGTGAGGCCGAACGCAGGCTTGCCGCGCGGGGCCGCGGCATGGGCAAACACCTCAAGCGCGGAACCCAGCACGGGGCCGCCACCGAAATAGGAGAAGGGGTTTGCCGGGTTCTGGAGCAGGCCCGCGCCGAAATTCGCCATCGCGCTGGCGCCCGCCAGCATCGACCGCTGGAATTCATAGGCATCGTACAACATCAACAAACGTCCTTCGCGAGCACGCCCGCACAGGACGGCACCTCGTTCCACGATATAAGCCGCTTCCGCGTGGCGGCAAATCTTGCGTGTCTCGGGCGTGGAACGCACAGCTTCGTGGAGAGGTTTCGCCCGACCGCAGTTCGCGCTAGTCGGGCGGCATGGTTTCCCAGCCCTCGCAATCCGCCGCACCTACCGAGCCGACCACGCGCATGCTGCCCGCGCTCAAGCTCGTGTGGCGCTTCACGATCCGGTACAAGCTGCAGCTGGCCGCCGCGCTCGTATCGCTGCTGGTCGCGGCCATGGCGACGCTGTGGATCCCGCGCACCTTCCAGAAGGTGGTCGACAATGGTTTCTCGGCGGGCGCCGACCTCTCGCAGATCGGCGGCTATTTCCAGGGCCTGTTGTTCGTGGTGGTGGCGCTGGCGTTCGCGACGGCGGGACGTTTCTATTTCGTATCCTGGCTGGGGGAGCGGACCGTGGCCGACATGCGGGCCGCGGTGCACGCCAACCTGCTGCGCATGCCGCCGCGCTGGTTCGAGGAGAACCGCCCTTCCGAAATCGCGTCCCGGCTGACGGCAGACACCGCCATCGTCGAGCAGATCGTCGGCACCACCGTGTCGACGGCGCTGCGCAACCTGCTGATCGGCATCGGCGGCGTCATCTATCTGTTCGCGCTCGCGCCCAAGCTTGCCGCCTACCTCATCATCGGCATTCCGCTGGTCGTGACGCCGATCATCTGGATGGGCTCGCGCGTGCGCAAGCTGTCGCGATCGAGCCAGGATCGCATTGCCGACATTGGCGCGATCGCCTCCGAAACGCTGGGCGCGATGAAGATCGTGCAGGCGTTCGGCCAGGAGAACCGCGAGGCCGCCCGCTTCCAGTCTGCGGTGGAGGACGGCTTCGGCGTTGCCCGCCGCCGGTTCGGTACGCGCGCGATCATGACCGCGATGGTGATCGGGCTGCTGTTCGGGGCGATCACGCTGATCCTTTGGGACGCGGTCAGCGACGTCGCCTCCGGCCGGACCAGCGGCGGCGCGCTCACCGCCTTCGTCATCACCGCGGCGCTGGTGACCGGGGCCTTTGGCGCGCTGACCGAAGTCTATGGCGACCTGCTGCGCGCCTCGGGCGCTGCCGGGCGGCTGGCAGAGCTGCTGGCGCAGGAGCCGGAGATCCGGGCCCCTGCGCATCCGGTGCCGCTGCCGCAGCCGCCGCTGGGCGCGGTCTCGTTCGCCCATGTGAACTTCCGCTATCCCACCCGGCCCGACGCCGCCGCGCTGAGCGACTTTTCCCTGGAGGTGGCTCCGGGCGAGACGGTGGCGGTGGTCGGCCCGTCCGGCGCGGGCAAGTCGACGCTGTTCCAGCTGCTGCAGCGCTTCTACGACCCGCAGAGCGGCGTCGTGTCGGTCGATGGCGTGAACGTGCGCGATGCCGATCCTGCCGAAGTGCGCGCCCGCATCGCCATGGTGCCCCAGGACACGGTGATCTTCGGCGCTTCCGCGCGCGACAACCTGCGCTACGGGCGCTGGGACGCCAGCGACGAGGCCATCTGGGCAGCCGCGGACGCGGCCAATGCGAGCGAGTTCCTGCGCACCCTCCCCAACGGCCTGGACACCTTCCTGGGCGAAGGCGGCGCGCGCCTCTCGGGCGGCCAGCGCCAACGCATCGCCATCGCCCGCGCGCTGCTGCGCGACAGCCCGATCCTGCTGCTCGACGAGGCCACCTCGGCGCTGGATGCCGAGAGCGAGCGGCTGGTGCAGGATGCGCTGGAGCATCTGATGAAGGGACGCACCACCCTGGTGATCGCCCATCGCCTCGCCACCGTGCGCGCGGCAGGGCAGATCATCGTGATGGATCAGGGGCGCATCGTCGAGAGCGGCACCCATGCCGAGCTGAGCGCAGCCGGCGGCCTTTATTCCCGGCTGGCTTCGCTGCAATTCAGCCACGCCGACTAGCGCCGCCACAGAAAAGATTCTTCGAGTATTTTTCAGACCTTAAGACGCGCACTCTTTCAGCGACGCAGCTACTTCGATACACCTCCTCCGAATCTTTCGGAGTCACGGAATGCGCGCGATCATCTCGGCCCTGTTGCTGGCCAGTGCGACTACTGGAGCTGCTTGGGCGCAGGAAAAGGCCGCCGATCCCGTCGCTGCCGGAACGACCACCGCGAAGACGGAGAAGAAGGTCTGTCGCCGCATGGAGAGGACCGGCAGCATCATGCCGTCGCGGTCGGTCTGTCGCAGCGCCCGTGAATGGGCGCAGTTCGACAATGAGAACCGGGACGCGGCCGAGGTCGCGCGTGAAGCGCGCTCGCGGACCGCACCTCCCGGGCAATTTGACTGAGCGCTGGCCGGGGCCGTCGACTGGAGCCTGAAATAGCCGAAGTTGGCTGCCTCAGCAGCTTAGCCGGCATCGGCACGCTGTTCAGAAGGGCACCGTGGCTCCCACGGTGGGCGTCGCGAGGCCGAACCGGTCGGTTTTCATCTCCGGCTTCACCGTCGTAGGGCCGAGGCGGAGGCGCCACTGAGGATCGCGGTCGTCATCGCTCAGCAACGGCAGCCGGTTCGGGTTGCTGCCGTCGCGACTGGCGCAGACGACCACTTCTGCCTCGATACGCGACTCCGGACAGTCGAGTTCACGGGTAGCGGCGCGCAGATCGACGGATGGCATATCCTGCGGAGCCGCCTGGGATGCGGCGGCCGAAGCCTGAGACAGAAGCAGCGACAGAAGCATCGGCGCCTCCAGGCTCGGGAACAGGCAGGTTCCGGGACGACTGCGTCTAAATGATGGCCGCTATGGGTTGGCGGGCGCTACCGGACAGGACACGCGCTGCAGCGTGTAGCTTGCAAACGGCTTCTCCACGCCTTTGCCGTCCCGGGCGACGATGACCCAACCGAGCCTTGCGTCGTCGATCTGCCAGCGGTTGACGAACTCGGCGTCGGAATAGCGATAGCCGATCTCGAACCCGCCGGGCTCGAACCGGCCGGTGCCCGTCGCCGTCATGCTGCCGCCAAAGCTGTCGGACCAGAAGCCGGTCACCTCGTCCGCCCCCTTGCCGCCGCCGAACGCGAGATGCGCGCCGTAGCGGTCCGTCGCATCGCCGGTCGCGACACTGCTCGTTTCTAAGGCGAGGATCGCGCCCAGCGCGACGGGGTGCGCCTGGGCGGTGGTGGTTACCGGCGTGCCCATCACCTCGCCCGAGCCCTGCCAGCACCCCTCAAGCTGGCGAAGCGTGGCGGGCAGGCGCGCCGGCTCGTCGGCCTGAGCCGCCGCCAGCGGCGTCACGAGCACCGCTGCCGCCCACATGATCTGCTTCATCTACCTTCCCCCTCGACCCCGACGGGGGTGTGCCGAGTAGGAAGGTCGGAAGCAAGCGGCTAGCGCTTGCGTCCCTGGTGGCGGATGTTGCCGGGCCGGCCGCGGCGTTTCAGCACCCGTGTGGGGCGCCGGTCGGAATCGCGATCGCTGCGATGTCCGTCGCCCGCTCCACCTGCCGAGCCCTTGCCATCGACGAGTTCGAAGCGCAGCGCCCCCGATACCGGGTTCGCCTCCACCAGCCGCAGGGGCAGGCGCTGGCCGAGCGTGAACGCCTCCCCGCTGTGGTCGCCGACCAGCCGCTGGCCCTTTTCATCGTAGCGGAAATACTCGCGGCCGAGATCCCGCGCGGGCACCAGCCCGTCGCCGCCGATCCCGTCGACGGTCGCGAAGAAGCCGAAGCTCTGCACGCCGGTGATGCGCGCCTGCATGATGGTGCCGACATGCTCCGCCAGATAGGCCGCGACATAGCGGTCGACGGTCTCACGCTCGGCCTCCATCGCGCGGCGTTCCAGCGCGCTGATCGTCTCGCCGGTGCGCTCCATCGTCGCCATGTCTTCGACCACCCCGCCCACGCCCAGGCCATAGGCGGCGACGAGGCCGCGGTGCACGACCAAGTCGGCGTAGCGGCGGATCGGCGACGTGAAGTGCGCATAGCTGCCGAGCGACAGACCGAAGTGGCCGTGGTTCGCCGGGCCGTAATAGGCCTGGGTCTGCGAGCGCAGCACCTGCTCCATCACCTGGGGACGGAAATCCGCGTCCCCCACCCGGTCGAGGATGTGGTTGAACGTCGCCGGCTTGATCACCTGCCCAAGCGCGAACGGGATGTCGAAGGTTTCGAGATAGTCCTTCAGCGCGACCAGCTTCTCACGGCTGGGCGGCTCGTGGATGCGATACATGACCGGTGCCTTGCGGGCTTCCAGCGCCTTGGCCGCCGCGACGTTCGCCGCGATCATGTAATCCTCGATCAGCTTGTGCGCGTCGAGCCGCTCGCGCGGCGCGACCGAGAGGATGCGCCCCTTCTCGTCGAGCACGATCCGCCGCTCCGGCAGGTCGAGGTCGAGCGGCTCGCGCGCCTCACGCGCTTTGTAGAGCGCGCGCCAGCAGTCCCACAGCGGGCGGAGCGCCGTCTCCACCAGTTCCGGCGCGACCAGGTCCGGAGCGCCGTCGATGGCGGCCTGCGCGTCCTCATAGGCGATGTTGGCCGCGACGCGGATGATGGCGCGGGTGAAGCGCCAGCCCTTGAGCTTGCCGTCCTTCGCCACCTGCAGGTGGCAGGCGAGCGCGGCGCGATCCACGCCTTGCTTGAGCGAGCAGACATCGGCCGACAGGGTTTCCGGCAGCATCGGCACGACTCGGTCGGGGAAATAGACGCTGTTGCCGCGCTTGCGGGCCTCGCGATCGAGCGCGCCACCGGGGCGCACATAGAAGCTCACGTCCGCGATCGCGACGATCGCCTTCCAGCCGCCGGCATTGGCGGGATCGTCGTCGGGTGCGGCCCAGACGGCATCGTCGTGGTCGCGCGCGTCGGCTGGATCAATCGCGACGATGGGCAGGTCGCGCAAATCCTCGCGATCATCACCCAGCGGCGCCTTGGCGATCCGTTCCGCCTCCTCGATCACGTCTTCGCCGAACACGTCCGGGATCGAATGCTTGTGGATGGCGATCAGCGAGAAGCTGCGCGCCTCGAACGGGTCGCCCAGCCGCTGCGTCACCCGCGCGGTGATCCGCGGCGGCCGGCCGGCCTTTTCGGCGAGTACCAGGTCGCCCGGACGCGCGTCGCCGGCGTCGGACACGGCAAAGTCGCGGCGCTCCTTCTTCTCCACGCCCTGGAGCCACAGCCGGCCACCCTCTTCGTGGAGGACGCCCAGCATCAGTTCCTCGCCGCGCGCGAGCGTCTTCATCGGATGGGCGACCCAGCCGGAGCCCGCTTCCTCGGTGCGCGCGAGCACGCGGTCGCCGACCGCAAGCGCCGAACGCTTGCCCTTTTCGCGGATGCGCAGGCGTGGCGGCGGCGTCTCCGCCTCCCATCGCTCCGGTACTGCCCAGACATTGCCGCCGTCATCGACGTCGGCCACGCGCAGCACGGTCACCTTGGGCAAGCCGCCCATCTTGTGAAAGGCGCGGCCGGGGGCGCTGTCGATCAGCCCCTCGTCCGCCATGTCCTTGAGCAGCGCCTTCAGCGTGATCTTCTGCTGCGCCGACAGACCGAACGCCCGCGCAATCTCGCGCTTGCCGGCCGGAGTATCGGACGTGGTGATGAAGTCGAGGATCTGCTCGCGCGTCGGAAGGCCTGGGGCGGTCTGTTTACGTGTCATGTGTCGCCAAGATAGGCGCGCGGGCTCACTAGGCCAATGACCGTATCGGGAAGTTCAGGAAGCCAGGCGTTTCGGGCCGATGATTTGGCGCGGCCGCCCTTCGCCGAGGCGCCGGCCCGGACAGGCGTCCGGGCCGGCAGCCGCATCAATAGGCGCGGCCGATCAGCACGCGCTCGACCGACGGACGGCCGGTGAACACGCAGGGACCCTCGTCATGGCCCGTCTGCGCCATCGGCGCATTGCGGATGGTGAGCTTGAGCGTCTTCAGCCGCTCGACCACCTGGTCGAGCTCGGCGCCCGTGGGACGCGCCCAGCGTACATCGACCCAGCCCGGGTTCGACACGCCCTCGGCGAAATGCGCCTGGACGCCCGCCCAGTCATCCACGGGCACGATCTGCGCGCGCAGCCGTTCGCGGGACTGTTCGTGCAGCGTCTCCTGGATCGCCTCCAGGGTCGCGCCGACGTCGCCGATGAAGCCGTCCCGCGGCAGGATCGCGCTGTCGAGCTTGCCGTCCTCGCGATAGAGCCGGTCGCGGCGGATGACGGAGACGTTGCCGCCGGCCGCATCGCGCGGGCCGACCTCCACGATGATCGGCGCGCCCTTCTTCACCCAGCCCCAGCGCTTGTTGGCGGCCTTGGCAGGCTTGAGGTCGAGCAGCGCGCGCACGGGTTCGCCGAGCGCCGCCTGCTGCGCCAGCGCGGCCTGCAACTCGCGGCAATAGGCGATGACTTCCTCGTCCTCCGGCTTGTCGCGCAGCATCGGCACGATCACCACCTGCCACGGCGCGATCCGCGGCGGCACGCGCAGGCCGTCGTCGTCGCCATGCACCATGATGACGCCGCCGATCATGCGGGTCGACACGCCCCAGCTGGTGGTGTTCGCCAGCTCAAGCTCGCCGTTCGCGTTCTGGAAGCGGATGTTCTGCGCCTTGGCAAAGTTGGTGCCCAGGAAGTGCGAGGTGCCCGCCTGCAGCGCCTTGCCGTCCTGCATCATCGCCTCGATGCTGTAAGTCGCCACGGCGCCGGGGAAGCGCTCGTTCTCCGGCTTCTCGCCCGCGATCACATGGACGGCCAGGCAATCCTCGGAAAAGCGACGATAGAGCTCCAGGATCTTGAGCGTCTCCTCACGCGCCTCATCGGCGCTGGCGTGGGCGGTATGGCCCTCCTGCCAGAGGAACTCGCTGGTGCGCAGGAACATGCGGGTGCGCATTTCCCAGCGGACGACGTTCGCCCACTGGTTGATGAGCACCGGCAGGTCGCGCCACGACTGCACCCAGCGCGAAAAGGCGGTGCCAATCACCGTCTCCGACGTCGGCCGGACGACCAGCGGCTCTTCCAGCTTGGCTTCCGGATCTGGCA
Organism: Sphingomonas sp. 3-13AW; assembly: GCF_049311085.1. Classification (NCBI taxonomy): domain Bacteria; kingdom Pseudomonadati; phylum Pseudomonadota; class Alphaproteobacteria; order Sphingomonadales; family Sphingomonadaceae; genus Sphingomonas; species Sphingomonas sp. 3-13AW. The sequence goes on from NZ_JASNVZ010000041.1 coordinate 13,816, forward strand.
CCAGCCCGCCCTTGCCGTCCGCCACCAGCCGGTGGTGCGTGACGACCGCCATCTCCTTGGCGAAGCCCTCGACGTGCTCTGCTTCCTTCTCGAAATAGCTCAGCGGGATGAACAGCGGGAAATAGCAGTTCTCGTGCCCCGTCGCCTTGATCTGGTCGTCGAGCAGCCGCTGGATCCGTTCCCAGATGCCATAGCCCCAAGGCCGGATGACCATGCAGCCGCGGACGCCGGATTCCTCCGCGAGATCGGCCTCGGTGATGACGGACTGGTACCAAGCCGCAAAGTCGGCCTCGCGAGTGACGGGGAGCGCGTGTTTCATGGCAAACGCCGATAGCGTTGTCGAAGCCGCGCGTCATCCATCCTCGCGCATGGGCGGGAAAGAAGCGCTCGCGCGGGCGAGACGTGCGGGCGGAAAGCGATGCCGGGCGGACATCGAAGTCGCGGCCAAGAACAGATCGCACCGAAATGACGCACTTTTCAAATAGTGATCCATGAAACTGCTTGAATCATCTTGTTGCCAACTAACCCATTTAAGGTACGTTAACCATAGTTCGAGTCGCAAAGGGGGGCGGTATGCGGACGCGGGGGCAATTGCGGCGAGTGGCCGTTCCAGCCGAGCAGCTACGAAGTGGCGCCGTTGCTTCGGCAGCAGCGGCCGAAGTCGATAGCGAAGGCTAGCGAGGCTTAAAGGTAGAACAGCCGCCGGCCTTTTGAGCCGGCCCGGCAAGACGGCGCGCGGCGACTCCGCCCGCGCCGCCCTTTCCTTGCGTCGCCGCGCCATCCGGTTTGCGGCTAGGCCCTGTTGACATAGTCGGTTATCCACAGCTTGGCGGCGGCGAGCGAGAGGAAGCCGAGAAACGACGTGGCGGTTTTGTCGTAACGCGTTGCGATGCGTCGGGACTGCTTAAGGCGGTTGAAGAGACGCTCGACGTGGTTGCGGTCCCTGTAGCGCCGGAAGTCGCAGGCGGACGGCTCACGGCGGTTCGCCTTGGGTGGGATAATTGGCAGGATACCGCGGCAGAGTAGATCTTCGCGCACGGCATCACCGTC
>NZ_JASNVZ010000042.1:0-14530 GCF_049311085.1 Sphingomonas sp. 3-13AW
GGCTCGATCGCCGCCCATGCCTCATCAGACAACCAGAACAGCGCCATCACGCACCTCCCTTGATCCACACCACCGGTGAATCAGGAAAGTCTCACTCCTTCAAGCCGCTGATTGGGTTTGGACCCTAAGGCTATTATCTTTACCCAAACACACCTTTGTCGACCTTACCGTAGGTCGCAAATGGGACGCTAAACGGCCTAACGCGCGACAATCCCCAGCTGCTTTACAAGCACCGCCAACACCTCCGCCATCCGGTTGTCGTCCAGCCGCCCCAGCGCATCCGCTACCCGGGTCTCGATGGTCGCGATCTTGGCGGTGCGCACCAGCGACGGCGCCGGCAAGCCGCACATCTCGTGTCCCTGTTCGACGGCCACATCGTCCGGCCAGCGACGGTTGGCCGCGCTGGTGATCATCAGCACCCACAGAAGCGCGCCGTCCGGGCCGACGTTGCTCGCTACCACCAGTGCCGGTCGCCGCTGCCGCGTCTCCCGGTCGGTGTAGGGAAAGGGCACCCGCACGATCGTGCCGGGCTCAAAGCTTGGCATATGCCTCCGCGTCTGCGGCACTCGCCCATTCCGTGAAGGTCGCGAACGGATCGTCTACCGCGTCTGCGCGGGTCAAGATTACCCGGTCGCCCTCAATCTCATAGGCGACGCGATCACCTTCCTTCAGCCCGAGCGCGATGCGGACTGCTCGGGGGATGGTCGTCTGCGCCTTGCTGGTCAGCCGGGAGTGGATCATAGTGCGACAGTAAGGAACATCCTTACCTCCCGCAAGTGCCCCCACCCTCGCAACCGCCGCCCACCCTCCCTATCTCCCGGCTCTGGCATCCCGCACAGAACGGAAGTAGAACGCCCTCCATGAGTCTGACCCACATCTCCGTCCGCGGCGCGCGGGAACATAATCTCAAGGGCGTCGACATCGACATCCCGCGCGATACGCTCACGGTGATCACCGGCCTGTCGGGATCGGGCAAGTCCAGCCTCGCCTTCGACACCATCTATGCAGAGGGGCAGCGCCGCTACGTGGAGTCGCTCTCCGCCTATGCGCGCCAGTTCCTTGAGATGATGCAGAAGCCCGATGTCGAGCATATCGAGGGGCTCTCCCCCGCGATCTCGATCGAGCAGAAGACGACCAGCCGCAATCCCCGCTCCACGGTCGCCACCGTGACGGAGATCTATGATTACATGCGCCTGTTGTGGGCGCGGATCGGCATTCCCTATTCGCCGGTCACGGGCCTGCCGATCTCGGCGCAGACCGTCAGCCAGATGGTCGATCGCGTGCTCGCCCTGCCCGACGGCACCCGCCTGCTGCTGCTCGCCCCCGTCGTGCGCGGCCGCAAGGGGGAGTATCGCCGCGAACTCGCCGAATGGCAGAAGGCCGGCTTCCAGCGCGTCCGCATCGATGGCGAGGTCTATCTGATCGAGGACGCGCCCGCGCTCGACAAGAAGTACAAGCACGATATCGAGGTGGTGGTCGACCGGCTCGTGACCGGCGGCGACATCGCCACGCGCCTTGCCGACAGCTTCGAAACCGCGCTGAAGCTCGCCGACGGCCTTGCCTATGTCGACCTGGTCGACGCGGTGGTGCCGGGCCGCGAGGATGAGGCGGCCGCGGGCGGCAACATGAAGAAGGCCGGCATTCCGGCCAACCGCATCGTCTTTTCCGAACGCTTCGCCTGCCCCGTCTCCGGCTTCACCATTGCCGAGATCGAGCCGCGGCTGTTCTCGTTCAACGCGCCCCAGGGTGCCTGCCCCGCCTGCGACGGCCTCGGCGAAAAGCTGGAGTTCGACGCGGATCTCGTGGTCCCCAACCATGATCTCACGATCAAGAAGGGCGCGATCGTGCCCTGGGCCAAGTCGAACCCGCCCTCGCCCTATTACATGCAGGTGCTGGGCAGCCTCGCGCGCGAATTCGGCTTCAGCCTCGATACCGCGTGGAAGGACCTGCCGGGCGAGGTCCAGTTCCTCATCCTCTACGGCACCGCGGGCAAGCCCGTGACCCTCACCTTCGTCGACGGCAAGAAGTCGTACGACGTGAAAAAGCCGTTCGAGGGCGTGATCGGCAATTTGAACCGCCGCATGCTCCAGACCGAGAGCGCCTGGATGCGCGAGGAGCTCTCCAAGTACCAGGCCAGCCACCCCTGCGAGACCTGCGGCGGTGCCCGCCTGAAGCCGGAGGCGCTCGCCGTGAAGGTCGCGGGCGAGGATATCGCCCATGCCACCCATCTCTCGGTGGTGGACGCGCTCGCCTGGTTCCAGGCGCTGCCCGCCAAGCTCAACGACCAGCACCGCGCCATTTCGACCGCGATCCTCAAGGAGATCGACGCCCGCCTCGGCTTCCTCAACAACGTCGGGCTCGACTATCTCAACCTCAACCGCACCTCCGGCACGCTGTCGGGCGGTGAGAGCCAGCGGATCCGCCTCGCCTCCCAGATCGGCTCGGGCCTGTCGGGCGTCCTCTACGTCCTCGACGAGCCCTCGATCGGCCTGCACCAGCGCGACAACGACATGCTGCTCGCCACCCTCCGCCGCCTGCGCGACCTCGGCAACACGGTGCTGGTGGTCGAGCATGACGAGGATGCGATCCGCACCGCCGACTATGTGATCGACATGGGCCCCGGCGCTGGCGTCCACGGCGGAGAGGTCGTGGCGCAGGGCACGCTGCCCCAAGTGCTCGCCACCCCCGGCTCGGTCACCGCCGACTATCTCAACGGCACCCGCGAGGTCCCCCTCCCCGCCACGCGCCGCAAGGGCACGGGCAAGAAGCTCACCGTCCACAACGCCACCGCCAACAACCTCACGGGCGTCACCGCCTCGATCCCGCTCGGCACCTTCACCTGCATCACCGGCGTCTCGGGCTCGGGCAAGTCCAGCTTCACCATCGACACGCTCTTCGCCGCCGCCGCCCGCCAGCTCAACGGCGCGCGCGTGCTGGCGGGCAAGCACGACAAGATCACCGGCCTCCAGCACCTCGACAAGGTCATCGACATCGACCAGTCGCCGATCGGCCGCACCCCGCGCTCGAACCCGGCCACCTACACCGGCGCCTTCACCCAGATTCGCGACTGGTTCGCCGGCCTCCCCGAAGCGCAGGCGCGCGGCTACAAGCCCGGCCGCTTCAGCTTCAACGTCAAGGGCGGCCGGTGCGAGGCGTGCCAGGGCGACGGCGTGCTCAAGATCGAGATGCACTTCCTCCCCGACGTCTATGTCGAGTGCGACGTCTGCCACGGCGCCCGCTACAACCGCGAAACGCTGGAGGTGAAGTTCAAGGGCAAGTCCATCGCCGACGTGCTCGACATGACGGTCGAGGACGCGCACGAGTTCTTCAAGGCGGTGCCCCCGATCCGCGACAAGATGGCGATGCTCGCCGAAGTCGGCCTCGGCTATGTCAAGGTCGGCCAGCAGGCGACGACCCTCTCGGGCGGCGAGGCGCAGCGCGTCAAGCTCGCCAAGGAGCTCGCCCGCCGTGCCACCGGCAACACCCTCTACATCCTCGACGAGCCCACCACCGGCCTCCATTTCGAGGACGTGCGCAAGCTCCTGGAAGTGCTCCACGCGCTGGTCGAGCAGGGCAACACCGTCGTCGTGATCGAGCACAACCTCGACGTCATCAAGACCGCCGACTGGATCATCGATCTGGGCCCGGAGGGCGGCGTCAAGGGCGGCGAGATCGTCGCCGAAGGCACGCCGGAGCAGGTGGCGAAGGAACCGCGGAGTTATACGGGCAAGTATCTTGCGCCGTTGCTGAAGCGGCGGAAGGTGGCGCAGGCGGCGGAGTGAAAGATCTCGGCCGCCGGTTCGCTACATCTTGCTCTCGCAGTCTTGACCTAGCACGATCCTAAAGCCACTTTGGCTTAGGCTTATTTTTTGAGTGCTTTTCAGATGATGATCGACTGGATAGACTTCGGGCAAGTATCTGCGGAGCGCGATGAGAATTTGTCGAGCTATTTTTTCGAGAATGGTGTCCTTCAGGCCGTAATGGGTAATCGTTACCGGTTTCTCGTGTTAGGGCGCAAAGGTGCTGGAAAAACGGCAGTGTTCCAGCATTTTAACGATAACCCGGATCGCTACATTGCCAATGAAGACATCTCTATCAGCCTATCCCTTCAGAATTATAGCTGGGATGTCCATGGATTACTTGCCACTGAGGGGAAAGCTTCCTCACTGGCGTACATCCAGTCTTGGAAGTATGTTATCTACCTCCTTGCTGCCAAGGCCCTTATTGAGCGGGGCGTAAGACATAAAAGCCTAACTAAAGTCGAAAAAATAATCTCTCGGATCTATTCATCGCCGACCCCCTCACTAGGGCAAATCGTCGGTGACAAGATTCTTCAGCTTAGCAAGCTCAAATTACCGAGTGTAGGCCTCGATCTTTCGGATGTTGGGCTAAGCGAAATAACGGCCGATGCTGGAGAGGTCTCGTTCGCCGATGTTCGGGATGATGACCGGCTTCAGATTTCGCTTAACCGCTCGTTAGAACGTATCACGGAAATCCTAGAGTCCTGCTTGGCTGATGTCATTCGCGATGGCCGGAAAGTGATCGTGTCATTTGACCGAATTGATGAAGCTTGGGATACGGCATCTTTTGGCGTTAGCCAAAGAATCATCGCAGGTCTTATCGGAGCGTCAGAGTACATAAATTCCAAGTTCAAGGATAGTCTTCGACCGGTCATTTTCCTCCGCGAGGATATCTTCGAAACGATAGATATAAATGACCGGAATAAGCTTCGATCCGATTGCGGGGAACTGCTGGCATGGACGAAGGACGGTCTTTCGCGAATGATTCTGGAGAGAATCAACTTTTTTTCGGCACGGGCTGGAGAAAAGAAAATCGCGCGCGTCGAGGACCTGTTCGATAAAGATCAAATGCGGCAGCAACGTGCCCCCTTCGATCACATCATGCTGCGAACGATGCTTCGCCCCAGAGATGTCATTCGCTACTTTCAGTTGATTAAGGGCGACATGATTTCGCGTCGCGACAATCCGTTTGAGGAGGAAACTGTCAGCGAGGACCGGTTGGAATGTCAGGCCATCTACAACTCAGAGCCAGCGTATTCCGAGTGGCTTGTTGAAGAGCTAAAGGATGAGTGGCGCACCCAACACCCGATCATCAACAGCTTGTTTGCCGCAATCCAAAGCAACGGGAAAACTAACTTTTCTAAAGAGGATTTCGGCACAGCACTACACCAGGTAGGGGTGGAAGCGACGCCGCTAGAAGTTAATGGGCACCTGAAGTTCTTGTTCGACAACTCCATTGTAGGGTTTAGAGTTGGCAAGTCCAATCAGTGGCGGTATAAATGCTTTTTCAGCTCTCAGGGATTCGTTGACTCAAAGTTGTATAAAGTACACGACGGTTTGCATCGCGGCTTAAATCTCACGGAAAGTCGGGCAGTCGGAGACACTCTCAACGCGCAGATTGAGGGGTAAAAAGGCCCGCTTCGTGAACTAGCGGCGGAGTTACAGTCCAGCCGCCTTCCGCAGCGCCTCGTTCATCCGCCCTGCCAGCCCGGCCCTTCGGCGCGAAACCGCTCGATCACGTCGGGGTCCAGCCGCAGCGTCACCTGCTGCTTGGCACGGCCCCGCGACGGCGGCCGCCCGCGCACCATGCCGTTCGGGCCGAGATAGCCCGCCGCCGGCCGGATCATCTTGTCGCCGACGCGGAACTCGGCGGCGTCGATCATGTCCTTGGTCCATTCCGGCAGGTCCGGATCGTCCCATTCGGGCGGCAAAACGGGCTTATTCTCGCTCATTGCACTTCCTCGATGCGTCTGCAGGCTGCGCGCGTCCGCCCCGCCCGGCAAGCCAATTCGCCTCCACCTTGCGCCCACCGCCCCCAAACCCCACATCCAGCCTCAGGCCCCCGTTCCGCACGCGGAACCTTCGGCCCCTTCCGCCCATTATTCCCGCATATGCTGCCGGACTTCCGGCGGGCTCAGGAAATGGCGGCTGCCGTCCATCGGGCGGCGCTTCTCAGGAACCACAACAGGAACAACATGAACTTTTTTGAATCGATTAAGCAGACCCAGATTACCTCGCCGTCCAATCAGGCTTTCGCGGCCTTCGTGCCGCTCCATCGCCGCCTCTTCCCGGTTGATCAGTGCGCCCGCGCCATCGCGCGCCGCGCCGTCCGCGAAGTGCTCGGCTGAGCATCTGAACTGCACGCGCCGCGGCAAAGCCGCGGCGTCGGTCGGCGCCCGTAGCGCCGCCGGCCGGCCCTCGCCCGGGCGAGCCTCGCGCGCAGCTTTGCTGCGCTCTCGGGGGCGGGGCTTCTGAACTGCACGCGCCGCGGCAAAGCCGCGGCGTCGGTCGGCGCCCATAGCGCCGCCGGCCGGGCGTGCTGTGACACGCTCGCCGTAGCTGGCGCTACGTCTCGCACAGCACGCTGTCCTACAAACCCCGACTTGCGATAGATGGTCGGTCCGCCTGTTGAAGGAGGACGTCCATGCACCGCTTTCCGCCGCACGTCGCCCCGTCCCATCCGCTGCCGTCCGGCCCCGCCCCGGGCTGCCCGATGCGCACCCGCACCGTGCGCGACCTCGAACCCGACGATCCCCGCACCCGTGACTGGCTCGATCACCTCGCCGCCGGCCGCATCGGCGCGCCCGTCCCCCCGCAACCCGGCGCGCGGGAGGTCGCCGATCGCACCGCCGCCCTCTTCCGCCGCCTCGGGGCCGCCCGATGAGCGCGGCCGATGGCGTCCCCGACGCTCCCGCCCACGCCCCCGCCGCACAGGCACGCTTTCGTCACGACGGCTGGACGCCCGAACGCCAGCGCCGCTTCCTCGAATCCATCGCTGACGGCCTGACGGTGGAGGACGGCTGCGCCGTCGTCGGCCTGTCCGTCGCCTCCGCCTATGCCCTGCGCCGTCGCGCCGCCGGCGCCGGCTTCGCGCTTGGCTGGCACGCCGCCAATCTGCTGGCGCGCGAACGCATCGCCGACACGCTGCTCGCCCGCGCCCTCCACGGCCAGACCGAAACCGGCACCCGCCCCGACGGCGGCACCTGGACGCGCCACCGCTACGACAACAGCCTCGCCACCCGCATGCTCGCGCGGCTCGATGCGCAGGCCGATGCGCCCGCCGCCGCCACCGCCCACCACGCCGCACGCATCGTCGCGCAGGAGTTCGACGGCTTCCTCGACCTGCTTTCCCGCGACGCCGGCCCCGCCCGCGCCGCGCTGTTCCTCGCCGCCCGCGTGACGGACGCCGCCGATGTCGAGCCCGTCGTCGCCCTCGCCCGTGCCGATCGCTTCCTCCAGGCCGGCGCCGGCCTGGAGGAAGCGATCGGCACGGGCGAGGGCGACGACGGGCTCGACATCGGCGGCGTCCGTCACGCGGGCGGCGAGGAACAGCGCGGCGCGGGCGGGGCCGGCGTCGCGGGAAAGCAGGTCGAGGAAGCCGTCGAACTCCTGCGCGACGATGCGTGCGGCGTGGTGGGCGGTGGCGGCGGCGGGCGCATCGGCCTGCGCATCGAGCCGCGCGAGCATGCGGGTGGCGAGGCTGTTGTCGTAGCGGTGGCGCGTCCAGGTGCCGCCGTCGGGGCGGGTGCCGGTTTCGGTCTGGCCGTGGAGGGCGCGGGCGAGCAGCGTGTCGGCGATGCGTTCGCGCGCCAGCAGATTGGCGGCGTGCCAGCCAAGCGCGAAGCCGGCGCCGGCGGCGCGACGGCGCAGGGCATAGGCGGAGGCGACGGACAGGCCGACGACGGCGCAGCCGTCCTCCACCGTCAGGCCGTCAGCGATGGATTCGAGGAAGCGGCGCTGGCGTTCGGGCGTCCAGCCGTCGTGACGAAAGCGTGCCTGTGCGGCGGGGGCGTGGGCGGGAGCGTCGGGGACGCCATCGGCCGCGCTCATCGGGCGGCCCCGAGGCGGCGGAAGAGGGCGGCGGTGCGATCGGCGACCTCCCGCGCGCCGGGTTGCGGGGGGACGGGCGCGCCGATGCGGCCGGCGGCGAGGTGATCGAGCCAGTCACGGGTGCGGGGATCGTCGGGTTCGAGGTCGCGCACGGTGCGGGTGCGCATCGGGCAGCCCGGGGCGGGGCCGGACGGCAGCGGATGGGACGGGGCGACGTGCGGCGGAAAGCGGTGCATGGACGTCCTCCTTCAACAGGCGGACCGACCATCTATCGCAAGTCGGGGTTTGTAGGACAGCGTGCTGTGCGAGACGTAGCGCCAGCTACGGCGAGCGTGTCACAGCACGCCCGGCCGGCGGCGCTATGGGCGCCGACCGACGCCGCGGCTTTGCCGCGGCGCGTGCAGTTCAGAAGCCCCGCCCCCGAGAGCGCAGCAAAGCTGCGCGCGAGGCTCGCCCGGGCGAGGGCCGGCCGGCGGCGCTACGGGCGCCGACCGACGCCGCGGCTTTGCCGCGGCGCGTGCAGTTCAGATGCTCAGCCGAGCACTTCGCGGACGGCGCGGCGCGCGATGGCGCGGGCGCACTGATCAACCGGGAAGAGGCGGCGATGGAGCGGCACGAAGGCCGCGAAAGCCTGATTGGACGGCGAGGTAATCTGGGTCTGCTTAATCGATTCAAAAAAGTTCATGTTGTTCCTGTTGTGGTTCCTGAGAAGCGCCGCCCGATGGACGGCAGCCGCCATTTCCTGAGCCCGCCGGAAGTCCGGCAGCATATGCGGGAATAATGGGCGGAAGGGGCCGAAGGTTCCGCGTGCGGAACGGGGGCCTGAGGCTGGATGTGGGGTTTGGGGGCGGTGGGCGCAAGGTGGAGGCGAATTGGCTTGCCGGGCGGGGCGGACGCGCGCAGCCTGCAGACGCATCGAGGAAGTGCAATGAGCGAGAATAAGCCCGTTTTGCCGCCCGAATGGGACGATCCGGACCTGCCGGAATGGACCAAGGACATGATCGACGCCGCCGAGTTCCGCGTCGGCGACAAGATGATCCGGCCGGCGGCGGGCTATCTCGGCCCGAACGGCATGGTGCGCGGGCGGCCGCCGTCGCGGGGCCGTGCCAAGCAGCAGGTGACGCTGCGGCTGGACCCCGACGTGATCGAGCGGTTTCGCGCCGAAGGGCCGGGCTGGCAGGGCGGATGAACGAGGCGCTGCGGAAGGCGGCTGGACTGTAACTCCGCCGCTAGTTCACGAAGCGGGCCTTTTTACCCCTCAATCTGCGCGTTGAGAGTGTCTCCGACTGCCCGACTTTCCGTGAGATTTAAGCCGCGATGCAAACCGTCGTGTACTTTATACAACTTTGAGTCAACGAATCCCTGAGAGCTGAAAAAGCATTTATACCGCCACTGATTGGACTTGCCAACTCTAAACCCTACAATGGAGTTGTCGAACAAGAACTTCAGGTGCCCATTAACTTCTAGCGGCGTCGCTTCCACCCCTACCTGGTGTAGTGCTGTGCCGAAATCCTCTTTAGAAAAGTTAGTTTTCCCGTTGCTTTGGATTGCGGCAAACAAGCTGTTGATGATCGGGTGTTGGGTGCGCCACTCATCCTTTAGCTCTTCAACAAGCCACTCGGAATACGCTGGCTCTGAGTTGTAGATGGCCTGACATTCCAACCGGTCCTCGCTGACAGTTTCCTCCTCAAACGGATTGTCGCGACGCGAAATCATGTCGCCCTTAATCAACTGAAAGTAGCGAATGACATCTCTGGGGCGAAGCATCGTTCGCAGCATGATGTGATCGAAGGGGGCACGTTGCTGCCGCATTTGATCTTTATCGAACAGGTCCTCGACGCGCGCGATTTTCTTTTCTCCAGCCCGTGCCGAAAAAAAGTTGATTCTCTCCAGAATCATTCGCGAAAGACCGTCCTTCGTCCATGCCAGCAGTTCCCCGCAATCGGATCGAAGCTTATTCCGGTCATTTATATCTATCGTTTCGAAGATATCCTCGCGGAGGAAAATGACCGGTCGAAGACTATCCTTGAACTTGGAATTTATGTACTCTGACGCTCCGATAAGACCTGCGATGATTCTTTGGCTAACGCCAAAAGATGCCGTATCCCAAGCTTCATCAATTCGGTCAAATGACACGATCACTTTCCGGCCATCGCGAATGACATCAGCCAAGCAGGACTCTAGGATTTCCGTGATACGTTCTAACGAGCGGTTAAGCGAAATCTGAAGCCGGTCATCATCCCGAACATCGGCGAACGAGACCTCTCCAGCATCGGCCGTTATTTCGCTTAGCCCAACATCCGAAAGATCGAGGCCTACACTCGGTAATTTGAGCTTGCTAAGCTGAAGAATCTTGTCACCGACGATTTGCCCTAGTGAGGGGGTCGGCGATGAATAGATCCGAGAGATTATTTTTTCGACTTTAGTTAGGCTTTTATGTCTTACGCCCCGCTCAATAAGGGCCTTGGCAGCAAGGAGGTAGATAACATACTTCCAAGACTGGATGTACGCCAGTGAGGAAGCTTTCCCCTCAGTGGCAAGTAATCCATGGACATCCCAGCTATAATTCTGAAGGGATAGGCTGATAGAGATGTCTTCATTGGCAATGTAGCGATCCGGGTTATCGTTAAAATGCTGGAACACTGCCGTTTTTCCAGCACCTTTGCGCCCTAACACGAGAAACCGGTAACGATTACCCATTACGGCCTGAAGGACACCATTCTCGAAAAAATAGCTCGACAAATTCTCATCGCGCTCCGCAGATACTTGCCCGAAGTCTATCCAGTCGATCATCATCTGAAAAGCACTCAAAAAATAAGCCTAAGCCAAAGTGGCTTTAGGATCGTGCTAGGTCAAGACTGCGAGAGCAAGATGTAGCGAACCGGCGGCCGAGATCTTTCACTCCGCCGCCTGCGCCACCTTCCGCCGCTTCAGCAACGGCGCAAGATACTTGCCCGTATAACTCCGCGGTTCCTTCGCCACCTGCTCCGGCGTGCCTTCGGCGACGATCTCGCCGCCCTTGACGCCGCCCTCCGGGCCCAGATCGATGATCCAGTCGGCGGTCTTGATGACGTCGAGGTTGTGCTCGATCACGACGACGGTGTTGCCCTGCTCGACCAGCGCGTGGAGCACTTCCAGGAGCTTGCGCACGTCCTCGAAATGGAGGCCGGTGGTGGGCTCGTCGAGGATGTAGAGGGTGTTGCCGGTGGCACGGCGGGCGAGCTCCTTGGCGAGCTTGACGCGCTGCGCCTCGCCGCCCGAGAGGGTCGTCGCCTGCTGGCCGACCTTGACATAGCCGAGGCCGACTTCGGCGAGCATCGCCATCTTGTCGCGGATCGGGGGCACCGCCTTGAAGAACTCGTGCGCGTCCTCGACCGTCATGTCGAGCACGTCGGCGATGGACTTGCCCTTGAACTTCACCTCCAGCGTTTCGCGGTTGTAGCGGGCGCCGTGGCAGACGTCGCACTCGACATAGACGTCGGGGAGGAAGTGCATCTCGATCTTGAGCACGCCGTCGCCCTGGCACGCCTCGCACCGGCCGCCCTTGACGTTGAAGCTGAAGCGGCCGGGCTTGTAGCCGCGCGCCTGCGCTTCGGGGAGGCCGGCGAACCAGTCGCGAATCTGGGTGAAGGCGCCGGTGTAGGTGGCCGGGTTCGAGCGCGGGGTGCGGCCGATCGGCGACTGGTCGATGTCGATGACCTTGTCGAGGTGCTGGAGGCCGGTGATCTTGTCGTGCTTGCCCGCCAGCACGCGCGCGCCGTTGAGCTGGCGGGCGGCGGCGGCGAAGAGCGTGTCGATGGTGAAGCTGGACTTGCCCGAGCCCGAGACGCCGGTGATGCAGGTGAAGGTGCCGAGCGGGATCGAGGCGGTGACGCCCGTGAGGTTGTTGGCGGTGGCGTTGTGGACGGTGAGCTTCTTGCCCGTGCCCTTGCGGCGCGTGGCGGGGAGGGGGACCTCGCGGGTGCCGTTGAGATAGTCGGCGGTGACCGAGCCGGGGGTGGCGAGCACTTGGGGCAGCGTGCCCTGCGCCACGACCTCTCCGCCGTGGACGCCAGCGCCGGGGCCCATGTCGATCACATAGTCGGCGGTGCGGATCGCATCCTCGTCATGCTCGACCACCAGCACCGTGTTGCCGAGGTCGCGCAGGCGGCGGAGGGTGGCGAGCAGCATGTCGTTGTCGCGCTGGTGCAGGCCGATCGAGGGCTCGTCGAGGACGTAGAGGACGCCCGACAGGCCCGAGCCGATCTGGGAGGCGAGGCGGATCCGCTGGCTCTCACCGCCCGACAGCGTGCCGGAGGTGCGGTTGAGGTTGAGATAGTCGAGCCCGACGTTGTTGAGGAAGCCGAGGCGGGCGTCGATCTCCTTGAGGATCGCGGTCGAAATGGCGCGGTGCTGGTCGTTGAGCTTGGCGGGCAGCGCCTGGAACCAGGCGAGCGCGTCCACCACCGAGAGATGGGTGGCATGGGCGATATCCTCGCCCGCGACCTTCACGGCGAGCGCCTCCGGCTTCAGGCGGGCACCGCCGCAGGTCTCGCAGGGGTGGCTGGCCTGGTACTTGGAGAGCTCCTCGCGCATCCAGGCGCTCTCGGTCTGGAGCATGCGGCGGTTCAAATTGCCGATCACGCCCTCGAACGGCTTTTTCACGTCGTACGACTTCTTGCCGTCGACGAAGGTGAGGGTCACGGGCTTGCCCGCGGTGCCGTAGAGGATGAGGAACTGGACCTCGCCCGGCAGGTCCTTCCACGCGGTATCGAGGCTGAAGCCGAATTCGCGCGCGAGGCTGCCCAGCACCTGCATGTAATAGGGCGAGGGCGGGTTCGACTTGGCCCAGGGCACGATCGCGCCCTTCTTGATCGTGAGATCATGGTTGGGGACCACGAGATCCGCGTCGAACTCCAGCTTTTCGCCGAGGCCGTCGCAGGCGGGGCAGGCACCCTGGGGCGCGTTGAACGAGAACAGCCGCGGCTCGATCTCGGCAATGGTGAAGCCGGAGACGGGGCAGGCGAAGCGTTCGGAAAAGACGATGCGGTTGGCCGGAATGCCGGCCTTCTTCATGTTGCCGCCCGCGGCCGCCTCATCCTCGCGGCCCGGCACCACCGCGTCGACCAGGTCGACATAGGCAAGGCCGTCGGCGAGCTTCAGCGCGGTTTCGAAGCTGTCGGCAAGGCGCGTGGCGATGTCGCCGCCGGTCACGAGCCGGTCGACCACCACCTCGATATCGTGCTTGTACTTCTTGTCGAGCGCGGGCGCGTCCTCGATCAGATAGACCTCGCCATCGATGCGGACGCGCTGGAAGCCGGCCTTCTGCCATTCGGCGAGTTCGCGGCGATACTCCCCCTTGCGGCCGCGCACGACGGGGGCGAGCAGCAGCAGGCGGGTGCCGTCGGGCAGGGCGAGCACGCGATCGACCATCTGGCTGACGGTCTGCGCCGAGATCGGCAGGCCCGTGACCGGCGAATAGGGAATGCCGATCCGCGCCCACAACAGGCGCATGTAATCATAGATCTCCGTCACGGTGGCGACCGTGGAGCGGGGATTGCGGCTGGTCGTCTTCTGCTCGATCGAGATCGCGGGGGAGAGCCCCTCGATATGCTCGACATCGGGCTTCTGCATCATCTCAAGGAACTGGCGCGCATAGGCGGAGAGCGACTCCACGTAGCGGCGCTGCCCCTCTGCATAGATGGTGTCGAAGGCGAGGCTGGACTTGCCCGATCCCGACAGGCCGGTGATCACCGTGAGCGTATCGCGCGGGATGTCGATGTCGACGCCCTTGAGATTATGTTCCCGCGCGCCGCGGACGGAGATGTGGGTCAGACTCATGGAGGGCGTTCTACTTCCGTTCTGTGCGGGATGCCAGAGCCGGGAGATAGGGAGGGTGGGCGGCGGTTGCGAGGGTGGGGGCACTTGCGGGAGGTAAGGATGTTCCTTACTGTCGCACTATGATCCACTCCCGGCTGACCAGCAAGGCGCAGACGACCATCCCCCGAGCAGTCCGCATCGCGCTCGGGCTGAAGGAAGGTGATCGCGTCGCCTATGAGATTGAGGGCGACCGGGTAATCTTGACCCGCGCAGACGCGGTAGACGATCCGTTCGCGACCTTCACGGAATGGGCGAGTGCCGCAGACGCGGAGGCATATGCCAAGCTTTGAGCCCGGCACGATCGTGCGGGTGCCCTTTCCCTACACCGACCGGGAGACGCGGCAGCGGCGACCGGCACTGGTGGTAGCGAGCAACGTCGGCCCGGACGGCGCGCTTCTGTGGGTGCTGATGATCACCAGCGCGGCCAACCGTCGCTGGCCGGACGATGTGGCCGTCGAACAGGGACACGAGATGTGCGGCTTGCCGGCGCCGTCGCTGGTGCGCACCGCCAAGATCGCGACCATCGAGACCCGGGTAGCGGATGCGCTGGGGCGGCTGGACGACAACCGGATGGCGGAGGTGTTGGCGGTGCTTGTAAAGCAGCTGGGGATTGTCGCGCGTTAGGCCGTTTAGCGTCCCATTTGCGACCTACGGTAAGGTCGACAAAGGTGTGTTTGGGTAAAGATAATAGCCTTAGGGTCCAAACCCAATCAGCGGCTTGAAGGAGTGAGACTTTCCTGATTCACCGGTGGTGTGGATCAAGGGAGGTGCGTGATGGCGCTGTTCTGGTTGTCTGATGAGGCATGGGCGGCGATCGAGCC
>NZ_JASNVZ010000043.1:0-14272 GCF_049311085.1 Sphingomonas sp. 3-13AW
GTGTTTTTCCAGGGCGGCGGGCCGGGGGCGGACATGCTTCCGTCACCGATGCGAAAGCGTTTAGGCTGGATCGATTTGCAGCTCGCCCAGCAATCGTACCTTTTGGGAGCGGCCTACTCGATCGCCGACATCTACTTCTGGGCCTTGTGGAACTGGATATCAGGAAAACTGTCAGGCGCGGCAGAGTTCGATCACATTGGCAGATGGTGGCGGCGCGTCGGTCTGCGGCCGCTGGTCAGGGCTGCGCTGGAAGCCGAGCGATAGCAGGTTCCGCTCACCGCGGCCACCGACCGGCTGGATCGACGGGGTTCCGGACGGATCAGGTCACACCGCCGCGACACCGCCATCCACGAAGAGCTCGTGCCCCGCGACGAAGCTGCTTTCGTCCGACGCCAGAAAAAGCACCGCATTCGCGACATCTTCGAGACTCCCCAGGCGCCCGAGCGGAACCCCGTTGATCACCTCTTCTTCAGCGCCCGGTGTCTTGTCGAAGAAGCCCCGGATCAGGGCGGTTTCGGTGGCACCTGGCGAGACGACGTTCACGCGGATGCCCCGGTCTTTTAGTTCGTCAGTCCAGCTGCGCGCAAAGGATCGAACCGCTGCCTTGCTGGCATTGTAGAGCGACTGGCCGGGGAACGCCTTGGAACCCGCAATCGAGCCATTGAGGACGATTACGCCTCCCTCTGCCATCAATGGCAGAGCCTTCTGCACAGTGAAGACCAGACCTTTCACATTGAGGTCGAAGGTTGAATCAAAATGGGCTTCGTCGATCGCTTCCAGGGGAACGGGCTGGTGCACGCCGGCATTGGCGAAGACAACATCGACCCTGCCGTGGTCACGCTCGATGCGTTCGTAGAGCCTCGCAAGGTCAGTGAGATTGGTGACGTCGCCTTGCACGCCGACCGCACCGTGGCCGATCTTGCTGACCGCTTGGTCGAGCACCGCATGGCGCCGCGCGGTGATGTACACCAGGGCTCCCTCCTCCGCGAAGCGCTGCGCGGACGCCAACCCGATGCCGTCACTGCCGCCAGTGACTACCACAACCTTGCCTTCGAATCGCTTCGCCATCATATCAGCCTCTCGAATAAGTGGAGGAGTTCTCCGCTTAGATATGGAGGCTTCCTCCACTTGGCAAGATGAGGGCGAAGAGTTGGTCGAGGCTGGTCTACGCGCCGATGCGGAACGGAACCGCCAACGTATTCTCGTTGCGGCAGAGGAAGCATTCCTGGAGCGAGGGGCAGACGTCCCGCTCGAGGAGGTAGCCAAGCGCGCGAAGGTCGGGATCGGAACACTCTATCGTCGATTCCCGACGCGAGAGGCGCTTTTGGCGGCCACCAGCAACGAGCGCTTTCTATCGGTCGCGGAGATGAGCCGCGCGCGAGATGCGGATGGTGATCCCGCAGACGCGATGCGCCAGTTTCTTGAGGATCTCGCGATGAACACGAGCGTCTATCAAAGCCTTGCTGCTTCGCTAGGGACGGTCATCCAACACGGCACGCCTGGCTGTAACGCGATCACCGCGGAGGGGCAGCGACTGCTTCAGCGCGCTCAGGAGGCCGGTATCGTTCGCGGAGACGTCAGCTTCGACGACATTATCTGTGTGGTGAGCGGGATAGCGATCGCGGTCGAAAAGGACAGCGCGCCGGCGTCGCGCGTTGCTCATTTGGTGGACCTGCTCCTAACCGGCATGCGCGTGCGCTGAACGCGCGGCCGTTCATTCTCCCCGACCCTCCGTTCCATCTGCTGTCGACACAGCATCGAACGAGCGGCACCTAGCCACTTCGCGGTGTAAGGACGATGGCGCCGCGCGACACGCCAGCTTCCAGATCTTCGTGCGCTCGCGCCGCATCGCGCAGCGCATAGGCTTTCCAGATGTGCGGCTTGATGATGCCAGATGCGACCGCCTCCAGAACGTCGCGCGCGCGCTCCCGATATTCGGGAACGGCCGTGATATGCGCGCCGAGTCCAGGACGGGTTAGATAGATCGATCCCTTTTTGTTGAGAGTCTCCACGGCGACGGGATCCGGACCTCCCGATGAGGCGCCGAATGAGACCATCGTGCCACGAGGGGCCAGGCAATCGAGCGAGACGTCGAACGTTTTCCGGCCGATCGCGTCGTAGACAACATCGGCTTTCCGACCGCCCGTTGCTGCTCGGATGCCGGCAGGAAGGTCGTCGCGCCCCCAGACGAGCACGGCGTCGCAGCCGGCCGCCTTCGCCGCGTCGAGGCTTTCCGGACGCGAGACGACGCCGATGACCGTCGCGCCCCAGCGCCTTGCCCAGGGCGCGAGGATCCGACCGACTGCACCCGCGACCCCGTAAAGCAGGACGACCGTGCCCGGTTCAACGCGGTAGGTCGATTTGATGAGATATTGCGCGGTCAGTCCCTTGAAGAAGATGGCGGCCGCTTCCTCGAAACTGATCTGGTCGGGCAGCTTGATCAGCCGCTCCGCGGGATAGAGCCGCCCGCTGGCATAAGCCCCGGTTGGACCGAGCGCGTAGGCGACGCGGTCGCCGACAGCGACTTCATCGACCTCGGGCCCGATGGCGACGACACGCCCCGCACCCTCAAGGCCTATGCCGCTCGGCAGTGGGATCGGGACGGCGCCATTGCGCTGTGTCACGTCCAGATAGTTGACGCCGATAGCCTCTTGCTCAAGCCACACCTCACCGACCCCAGGCTTGGCGCGGTCGAACTGCTGGACCTGCAGCACATCGGGGCGGCCGTTGCGATTAAAGGTAATCCGCGTGTCCATGACGGCTCCTTGTTCTGCTGCGGTCAGGCTCTCGGCCTTTGGGGGCACTTCGGATGCGGCCCTGACCGCCTCACACTCGGCCCCACGGCGTTGCGCCACACCATTTCCGACGCCCTGCGGCGGCGACTACGAAGACCTGCACGGGATACTTTCGTGCTCAAAGAACCGGGTGCAACCCGCGAACAGGGCTGACGCCTTCGAGGAGGCCAGCGACGTGCAGAATGGTGGATTCGGCGAGCCAGCTGCCGATGATCTGGATGTTGATCGGCATGCCTTCCTTGCTGGTGCCGAACCGCATCGAGATGCCCGGAAGCCCGGTGACGTTGAGTGGCACGGTTGCCGCCTGCAGGTAGGTCGCGTCTACTGTCTGGCCGTCGATGACGAATTCCTCGACACCATGCTTGTGCGCCGGGATCGGCAGGACATGCGTAATCAGCGCGTCATAGCGGGAGAAATAATCGGCATAGCCGTCCCGAAGGCGTTCGGCAGCCTGTTCGGCCTCGATGAAGTCGACCATCGAGGTGTCCGGCAGCGACAGCATGGTCTTGGCCATCTTGTACATCTGATCCTCATGGCCGGCGGTCGCCTCACGGAAGGCGGGCTTCATCTCCATGACGTGCAGGCGATTGAACACCTCGAGCGCAAAGTCGCGCTCGAGCGCCGGTATGCCCACCTGCTCGACGTGAAGACCGAGATCCTCAAGCGCCTCGGCTGCTTGTTTGACGGTCGCGGCGACTTCAGCGTCGACGGGGCCAAGGCCAGGGCCGACCATCCAGCCTAGCCGGACCTGGCGAGATGGCTGCCGCCCGATGCCGGCGTCGAACGCGGCCGTGCTGGTTGCGAACGCGTCCCGGCCGTCCGGACCGGCGAGTTGAGAGAAGGCCAGGGCGATGTCGCGGACCGATCGTGCCATGGGCCCAACGTGCCAGAAGCGGCGCGGCGCACGCGGCCAGATGCCTGTCATCGGTACGCGACCATGTGTTGGTTTCATGGACGTGATGCCGGTTTGCGCCGCAGGGCCGCGCACGGAAATGGCGAGATCAGTGCCGAGCCCGAGTGGCGACATGCCGGCGGAGATCGCGGCGGACTCGCCGCCGCTCGATCCACCTGGGGTGCGGCTCAAATCCCACGGGTTATTGGACCTACCCGAGAGCAGATTGTCGCTCTCGATCCAATAAGAGAACTCGGGCAGGTTCGTCTTGGCGAGCAGGATGCCGCCCGCCTTCTTCATCCGCGCAACACTGGTCGCGTCCTCTTCGGGACGCCGGCCCTTGAAGATCGGTGAGCCGCGTTGGGTCAGCACATCGGCGGTGTCGATAGAGTCTTTCACCGTGAACGGCACGCCGTGGAGGGGGCCAAGTTCCTCACCCGACAGCACCATCGCTTCTGCTGCCTGGGCCGCCGCCAGCGCGCCATCGGCGATGGTCACGATTGCGTTCACGTCCCGATCCACGCTGGCGATGCAGTCGAGATGCGCCTGCACCACCTCCACCGGTGAGACCTGCTTGGTGCGGACCATCTCAGCCAGGTCAGTTGCATCGGAAAAGATGAGGTCGCCACTCATTGGACCCTCCTACCTAACGTTCGTTAGGCTGCTAATCGCTATGGGTTACTTTTGGTTCCGTCAAGCCTAACTAACCGCCGTTAGGCATATGCAGGGCGGCATGAACATGAATGCGAAAGAGGTCATTCTGAACGAGGCTACGCGGATCGCCCAGGCGCATGGCTATAGCGGCATGAATCTTCGCGACCTGGCGGACAAGGTCGGCATTAAGCCCGCCAGCATCTACCATCATTTCACCAACAAGGCCGATCTCGGCGCGGCGGTGGCGAAACGCTATCGGGAGGATGCCGCCGTAAATCTGGAGGCGATCAGCGCGGCGGAGGCTGACCCAAGGGCAGCGCTCAGCCGCTATCCCGAGGTGTTCCGTCGATCCCTTGAGAGTGACAACCGGCTTTGCCTGGGTAGCTTTATGTCCGCGGAGCATGACGACCTGCCGGAGCAGGTGATCAAGGAGGTTCTGGCTTTCACCGACGTCAATCTCTCCTGGCTGGCCAAGATGCTCGTCTCGGCAGGGGCAGTGCATTCCGATGTCGAAGCCGAGACCAGGGCCCGCGCGATCTTCGCGGCGGTCGCAGGCGCGCAACTGATGGCTCGAAGCCGTGCCGACATCAGGATCTTCGATACGCTCATGGAGGACTACCGAAGGGCCGGGCTGCTGCCGTCCTGAAGAACCCCTTGGGACGCGCTGACCGGGATCCGCCATTGTCCAGGGTCTGGAGAAGCCGTTCTGGGCGGGATCACACGGGTGAGAGGAACCTGGCGGGCCCTACCGAGCGGCCCGCCAAGGCCCTGCGCGAAAAGCAGCTTAGCGTCTCGCAGGCTGCCGTTTTCTAAATCGGCTTTGCGTCCGGATCGGGCTTGCGGAGATCCTCGAGCGTTGCCGTGCTGCCGAACAGGCCCAAGCTGATGTTGGAAACGTCCCTGAATATCACATAGGCCGGGACACGGTCTTCCTGACCAGAGGCCGCGCCGAGGATCTTGGTGGCCTTTTCGATGAAGACCTCCTTCGCGGTCGCGTCGAACCCGCCTTCAAGCACGTTCACAAGCAGCGTGGCAATCTTGGCTGTCGCCCGTTTGCCGCCGTTGTAGATGTTCCCCACGGGAAGGTCGTTGAAGTGCAAGTAGGTGGTGCTTCGGACGAACTCGGTACGGGCAAGACGCTCGCACTCCGCGCCTAGATCCGTGAGCTGGCTGGCGATTGAGTCTTTTGCCGACTGATTAAAGGTCCCTTCGGCGGAACTGAGGAACATGATGGGCATATTCTATCTCCTGGGCTGATGTTCACTGGAAGTCGGTGACGACGACGAACCCTTCGGTTTCGAAAGAGGGGATGCGGTCGAAGACACTTTGCACGTCGCTGAGGGAGATTTCCTCGCTGATCAGTTTGCTGGGCTGGAGAGTCCCGCTGTCGACGAGCCTGAGCAGATCGGGATACTGGCTGTGCGGATTGCCGAGCGTCCCCACCAGGGACCATTCGTTGAACACCATCTGGTCGATCGGGATCTGGATTTGTCCCTGATCATCCTGGGTTGTCAGTCCGGCCACGCAGAGCCGTCCACCTTTTGCCAAGGTGTGGAGAGCGGTGAGGGTGGTATTCTGTCCACCCATGGCGTCGATCGCCACCTCGGCACCTTTGCTGCCGACGATCTTCGTGACGCTTTCCCGAAGGTCTTCGGGGCTGAGGCCCGCAGAGTTGATGACGTGGCGAGCGCCCGCCCTCTCGGCTGAGCGGAGGGCGCTTTCCTTCGTGTCGATCGCGATCACCAGGCCACCCGTGGCGGCGGCAATCTGCACGGCAGACAAGCCCACACCGCCGGCGCCGACGACCACGACGATTTCACCGGCCTGGACCCGAGCCCGCGACCTGACGGCCCGATAGGACGTCATGTAGCGGCAACCCAGCGCGGCAGCATCCTTCTCGGTGACGTTTTCGGGCAGCTCGATGCAGTTCAAGTCCGCGTTCGGGACGCGGGCATATTGCGCGAACCCACCAGAACCCGGAGTTGTGAAGCCCCAAGCTGCGTTGTCGCAAAGGTTCTGCATGCCATTTCGACAATATGGGCAGTCCCCGTCCGCGTAGTTGAAGGGAACGCACACACGCATGCCCGGTTTTAGTCGGGTCACGCCCGACCCGATCCGCTCGACGACTCCACCGATCTCGTGACCCAGTGTGATGGGAATAGGGAGGTTCAGTCCTGCCCAAGTCCAGTCGCCGTTCCAAACGTGCCAATCTGTCCTGCAGATGCCCGACGCCGTGATCCTCACGAGAACATCTTCGTCGCCTATCTCTGGAATTGGGATTTCCCGAACTTCCATAGGCTTGCGAAGCTGCTCAACCTGCACTGCGCGCATAGTCGCCATCTTAATCCCCATAAGCAAGAGTTTACGCCGTTTATTCATGACCACAGGACACGCCAGCACTAATGGCATTGCAGGGCCTCGGTACGACTGTGACCGCAATCTGGAGATATGGGATAGTCGCCAGCGGTGGAAGTAAATCCCGGTAAAGGTTGCTGCGTGTCGAAGGGCTGAACTTCTACACGGATGAGTCCGGCGGAACCGAGACTAGCCGAGGGAAATGCAATCGACCGCGAGTCTTTAGTTCCCCGAAGTGGGAGGCGCCCCTTTCGGGGGCTCACCTCCTATAAGCCGCGGCTCCACGCGGAACGGGCAGATCGGATTCATCCGCTGGCGAGAGGAGAGACTGGTGATGCGCCGTCCGCTCTAAAAGGAAGACTGGCCGCAGCATCTTTGCGAGGAACGGCACATCGCGCAGCGATGAGCTGACGGCCAGTGGCCTATCCTCCATCATGCGGTGAAGCGCCTGTTAGCTATGCTGCTAGCTTTTTGCTTTACCACGATTCACCCCCCCGGCGATGCATGAGGACTATACGGGTTCCAGACGGAGAACCCTGCCGGTTGGCTGAGGCAGAAGAAAGCGATTGGCAGGTCGAACGTCCGCGGATCCCAAGGGGAGGCGCGCTCGGTTGATCGAGCCGTCGATCAAACATCGGGAGCATCGCATGGAATGGAGCGACATCAAGGTCTTCCTGCAGGTGGTGCGAGGCGGGACGATGACGGAGGCGACGGCGTCGCTGCGGATGGACCATTCCACGATCAGTCGGCGGATCGCCCGTCTTGAGCGCGAGGCGGGCGTGCCGCTCTTCGAGCGGGCAGGCAGGCGCCTGGCTATCACGCCGGAGGGGGCGCGAATGGCGGAAGCCGCGGAGAAGCTCGAATCCATTATTCTGCGGGAGGTGATGAGTCTGTCCGAAAGCAGGGCGATGATCTCAGGAAAGGTGCGCATCGGTTGCACCGAGGAGTTTGGCGCGCACTATCTCGCGCCAAGACTGTGGAACATCGCTCGGGAGTACCCGGAACTTGACCTCGAACTCGTAGCCCTTCCTCGTAGCTTCTCGTTAGCGACGCGGGAAGTCGACGTCGTCGTGACAATGGACCGTCCGGCTTCCGGAGATATCCGCTTCAAGAAGCTAACCTCGTTCGCGTACGGTCTCTACGGCGCGTCTTCGTATTTTGGAGACCGACCCCGCCCCGCGCGGGTATCAGACCTCTCCGGCGACACCTGGTGCGGTCCCATCAGAGAGTTGCTCCATACGAGCGAGCTCGATCTCGTCGGCATCGACGATGCGTTTCTGGAGCCTCGATTCAGGACCACCAGCGTCACCGCCCAGCTTGCAACCGTGCTCAGCGGCAGCGCAATCGCTATCCTCCCATGCTTCGTCGCCGGCGATCATCCCCAACTCGAACGCCTCCTTACCGCGCAGGTCTGCCCCCTCCGCAATTACTGGATCGCCGTTCACGAGGATTTGGCGGAGTCGCCCCGCGTGCGAGTCGTGATGGATGGGATCGGGAAGGCAGTCGCACAGGACCGCAGCCGGTTCCTCGCCGAGGAGCGAGATCACGCCGCGGTGAATATGCTGCTGGAAAAGCAAGACGCCGCAGTTATCGGGCCGATTGCCCGGCTGATCACGATTCCAAGCCGCGAGATCGAGATCCAGCGCGGTGTCTAGATTCTGGCGTTTTGGTACTGCGGCACCGGGCGGCGAGTTTGAGTTACCGTGTGAACGGTCCTGATCGCGCCGCAGACGCTCGTTGGCTCGAACCGCCCTCTACGGAGCACCTGGCCGACTTCGCCGTACGAGCCGCAATTTGTGCTCACATCCTCGAAGGGAAAACGCAATGAAGGCATTCATCATCGGCGTCTCTGGTGGGACCGGGGGCCGAGTAGCCGACCAACTCGTGCAACGCGGCGACGAGGTCGCCGGCATCGCACGACGGGAAGGCCAGCTCGCCCCCCTCGCCGACAAGGGAATCGCCGCCAGCCTCGGCGACATCGTGACGATCACCGAGCGGGATCTCGCCGATGCGATGGCCGGTAGCGACGTCGTCCTCTTCAGCGCTGGTGCCGGGGGCCGCGACGGTGATGAAGCGACAACCGCGATCGACGGCCGAGGCCCCGGAAAAGCGGCCGGAGCGGCCGTCATCGCGGGAGTGAAGCGCTTCTACCTCGTGTCAGTCTTCCCCGAGGCATGGCGTGAGCGGCACCTCAGCGAGGATTTTGAGCACTATATCGTTGAGAAGAAGAATGCGGAGGCGGATCTGGTCACACGCGATCTAGACTGGGTGATCCTTCGACCGTCAGCCTTGCTCAACGAGCCAGGTACCGGACGTGTAGACCTCGGCTACGCCAAAATCCACGAGGAGATCTGCCGCGACGACGTCGCCACAACCTTGGTCGCTCTGATGGACGAGCCTAGCATAAGGCGCGTTATCCTAGAGGTGACTGGCGGAGCTACGCCCATCCGGACCGCCGTAGCCGATCTGGCAACTCGCTCCGGCTGACCCTGGGATCAGTCGATCCGCAGCCCGGGCGAGCACTCGGGTGGATGGGCTCCTCCTGCGGGTCCGGTGTCGGCAGCCTGCGGCTTCTCAAGATCGGCTAGGATGCGGAGGGCGAACGTCTGTGCCCCCATGGCAAGCGCCTGGCCTTGGGCCTGGGCCAGAATAGCCTGTGCTTCTGCCGTCCGTCCGAGCGCATACAGGACGGCGGCTCTGATCCTGAGAAGCTCGGGCCTGCACCACAACTCCTGCGTCTCCTCGCACAGCGCCAGCGCCGTCGCGATCGCATCCCTGGCTTCCGCGACGCGGCTCGCGTTCAGCAGCGCTTCCGCGAGAATGCCGGCGTACATCGGCGTTCGCAGGAGGATCCGATCCGATACCAACTCATCAAGTGCCGACCGCATCATTGATATGCGGGCAGACGGCTCGGCGCTGTCGGCAGCGGCCGCACTGTAGAACCTCCGGACGGGCTCCCACAGTCTGATGTTCTCCCCTTCGGGGCCTCGCTCCAGGGTGGAAAGATATTGCCGAACCCGATCGCGGTCGCCCGACCAGAAAGCGATCGGTAGCGCGACGAGCGAGATAATGTTGTGCAGCCCTCCGACCGCGTCGACCGTGGACACCATTGCGTCCATCATAACGATCGCACGATCCTGATGGCCCGTGAGCCAAGTCGAGAACGTGAGCGTGCTGTGGATGCTGACCGACCGTTCCTGTCGATACCTTGTCGTGCGCGAGGGTGGGACGCCCTGCTGGAGGTCCTCGGCTAGCTGCTCCAACTTGGTCCTGACCTGAACCAGCTTACCAAGATGCATCTCGGGAAGCGCAAGCAGACGCTCCCCGTCGTGGATCGATCCGCGGTCACCTGCTGCGTGCGCCAACGCGAGGAACTGGTGGATCAATTCGACGGCCTCGTTGTTCCGCCCGCTGTAGATTAGGAATACGCTCTTGCCGAACATTGCCCGCAGGCGACGGCCAAGGTCGCCGCTCTGCTCCGCGAGTTCGACTGCGCGATCCCAAGCCCTGGTGGTTTCGGAACGAGGCGCACGGGCTAGATTCATCATGTAGGCGCGCGCGTGTGCCAGCGCCGCCTTCTGGAAGGCCTTGTCGATACCGGGGGGAGACTGCTCCAGAGCCCGGGCAACCTGTAGCAGTTGCTCCACAAACGAGGACTGCTCATTCCAAAGTGGAATGGCCGCGACAGCAATGTCGACACCCAGCGAGGCATCCCCCGCGTCCCCAAAACACCAGTCCAACGCCTTGCGTAGATCGCCGACCTTGGGCCCGTAGCGGGCGCGCCATGCAACGCTGTCTGTAGACCTCCACTCTGCTGCCGCCTGCTGGAAAACGGCGAGGACCAATTGGGCATGGTGTCGATTGGCGTTCCACGAGATCGGCGCGCTGCTCAGAACCTGCGCTGCGTAGCGCTTCGTACTTTCCAGCAGTCGATAAGAGATTCGGTCATCGAGGATATCCGCGGCGAGCAGGGATTTAGCGACGAGCGACCCGAGTGCGGTGGTCGTCTGGTAGGGGTCGTACTGGACCAGGCGCGCCATGTGCGTGACGTCGTTCCATTCAAACGAGCCAGCGAAAACGGAGAGGAGCTGGAACAGTGTAGCTTCCTCCTCCGAGAGGAGTCGGTAGCTCCAGTCCAGCGTCGCTTGGAGCGTGCGGTGACGTGCGTGCGCACCGCCGCGGTGCGGGAACGCGTATAGGGATCGGCCGATTGAGGCGTGAAGTTGCTCGAGCGAAAAGTGGTCAAGCTGCGCAGCGGCAACCTCGATGGCGAGCGGAATACCATCCAAGGCTTTGCACAACTGCGCCGCCACCAGGGCATCGCCTTCCGACAGATGGTAATCAGCGCTTTCCCGGGCGCGGATGGCGAGGAGCCCAACGGCTGGATATTCGAGGACCTGCGACGCAGTCATCTCGCCGGGTGAAGCGGGGAAGGGGAGGGGCTCCACGCGCTGAAGCTTCTCCGTAGCTACGCCTAAGGGCTCACGGCTCGTGGTCAGAAGGCAGCTTCTGATCTTGGCGTCAATCATCTGTTGCGCGAATGCTGCGGTCGCGGCGATCACGTGCTCGCAGTTGTCGAGTACGATAAGAGATCGCCGGTCCCGCAGATGATCCGCGATGGCAGTGCCCACATCCCCCGGATCCCCCCGTACCCCAATGCTGGATGCGATCAGATGGGAGACCATGGCCTGATCGTCTGTCACCGTCAGGTCCACGTAATAGACGCCGTCGGGAAACTGAGCGCCCCAGGTATGCGCGACCGCCACAGCGAGGCTTGTTTTGCCCACGCCTGCTGCTCCGACGAGCGTGACCAGGCGCGTCTCACCCAGCGATCGAGAGATGGCCGCCACGTCACCATCGCGGCCAATGAGGTGCGGAGCTGCTGGAAGGCTTTGCTCCGCCTGCTCATACGAGTGATCCAGATCGGCAGCGTGGACTCTCTCAACCTGCACGGCACTGACGAACTGGTAGCCGCGCCCAACCACCGTCGCGATGTAGGTCGGGTGGGGGAGTGTGTCCTCAAGGGCCCGGCGCAGACTCCGGATGTGCACCTTCAGGTTCTGATCGTCGACGAAGACCTTGGGCCAGGCGAACTCCATCAACTCCTTCTTGCTGACCTCGGTCCCAGCCTTCATCACAAGTAGGTGGAGCAGGGCGAGCGCCCGTCCGCCGATTTTCACCGGCCGCGCACCCTTCAAAAGGACGTGACGGCCGGGCACCAGACGGAAGGAGCCGAATACGAATGCGGCATCCATCTCCGTGTCAGGTTGCATGGCCACCGTTCCCACAGCATCCCGCCTTTGCGGAGGCACGTCCGGTCGGGCGACTCGGACTCTCCCACGGTAAGCGTCGCGTTAATATAATCCTGGTGTCATCCGTTACCAACGCTGCGCTACAGTCAGCATCCGCAAACAAAAGGCGGCCATGTTCTTGACGAACGGAGGTCGGACTCCATCCGGGGGAACAACCGCGACACACCGATGATATGGTTTGAAGCCAGAGGAGGCGAGCGTGGGCAGCTCCCTCTATCCGAACGCCTAAAATGACCGACCGCGCATTCTCACGCCTTGCTGAACACCTTCTGATATCCCTTTGCAGCCGGTGCGGTGGGAAGTGCGAGAGGCTTCGGCCTTCCTTTACCTCAATTTACCGTGTTGAACGTCATCAGCGTTGCTCTCCGCTCTCCATTCCATCAGGGGCTGCGTGCATTCTCGAAAAGGGAATGCGCGCACGGACGACGTCGCTTCGATGGTGTACGGGCCGACGCGACATCGCTGACCCTAGAGGAGGTCTTTCGGATGACCGACCGCGAAGGGGAAATCGAGCGGGCAACGGCCCGGTTCGCTGCGACGTGGGCCACCTTTTCCGGCCGCACACAGGGCGCTGACCACTTTGAAGACTCTCTCTTGGTGCGGCGCCACCCAGGCTGGAGCACCGATATATCTACAGCTGGGCTACAGGCGGGGCCCCTCGTTTCGAGCTTTGCGGCTGGCGGAGACGCAATGATGTCCGCCGCCCTGCTCGTCTCTCAGGTTACAGCTAACAAGATGCAGGTGTGCGGGCATACCTGCAGAACGGTGCCGCTTACCAGCAGGATCTCAGCTTCTGGTCGCACGCTCACCAAGGTGGGGCTTGCGCGCGTCTACACAGGGCGCCAGCTGATCACTAGGCCGTAGACTCATAAGCCCGCAGCCAGAGCCGCGGTGAGGCGAGCTGGACCATTGGCAGCGAGCTTGTCGTAGCGGGTGGCGACGCGGCGGAAGTCCCTCAGCTTGGAGAAGAACCGCTCGATGAGGTTGCGCTCGCGGTAGAGGCGCTTGCTGTAGCAGGGCTGCCAGCGCCGGTTGCTCTTCGGCGGAATGTTGGGCGTGGCACCCTGCTCCTGGATGAGCTCGCGGATACGGTCGGCGTCGTAGGCCTTGTCGGCCAGCACGATGGTGCGCGGGCCGCGGTGATCGAGTAGGCGATCGACAATCTGCCCGTCGTGGGCTGACCAGCGGCCAGGCCGAGCCGGATCGCGAGCCCGTGCGCGTCCAAGACGACGTGGATCTTGGCCGTGAGGCCGCCGCGCGATCGACCGAGACAGTGATCTGCACCCCCATTTTGCCGTCGCGGCCTGCTGGAGGGCGCGAACGGAGGTACTATCGATCATCTGGATGCCGCCGTCATGCGCGGCGGCCATGGCGTCCATCAGTCGGTCCCGCACGCCAGCCTGCCGTCATTCATTGAAGCGGTTGTAGCAGGTGTGCGCCGACCATAGCGCTCGGGCAGGTCGCGCCAGGGTGCACCGGACCGCAACACCCAAAAGATGCCGTTCAGCACGCGCCGGTCGTCAACGCGCGGCACGCCTCGCGGCTTGTTGGGCAGCAGCGGCTCGATCACGCGCCACTCAAAGTCAGTCAGATCATATCGGCTCATACCGACGCTGAATCAGCATTCTGCTCGGCAGTAACGCCGGTCAGTTGGGATCAGCCTGCAGACACAGCTTTGCATTTCATGTCCGTCCTGCTGTGCCCGGAACCGCGCGGCGGTTTATGCTTCACCGCACATTCGCCAGGTTCTTTGCTGCGAACAAACTGTGCGCTGCAATTAAGCCGATCGGGGGCCGCTTCGTTGAAGGCGGTGCGTAAGCCGCCATCACGCAGCAGTATAAAGGAGCAGCGATATCCTTCGCGGTTGCTGCCACAGGACATATCTAGAATGTGGAGTTTAGGCCCCTCGCGTCTTCCTGACCTGCATTGTACCACAGTGATGCTGGCCACTTACCATTTCCGATCATTGCATTGAGTTGCAGGTCGTCCCAGAGCGCAGCGCGAAGCCGCCCTGCTCACGGCTCCGCCGGCGGAGACAGATTTGCTGCGGCCAGCATGGTCAACATGCGACCGAGGATACCACGCCGAACAGTGCTTTCCACCCTGCCTCCCTCAACGCCGATTTATGGGTTCACGGCCTAGCACTACTTTGGCAGAAGCATGAGTTTAGGGATTCCCTCGCCGCTGATTGCGTGATTCATGGGGAGCCAGCTTTGACGGAGGCTGGCGATGGACGAGGACTGGCAGACGGATCTGGAGCGATG
>NZ_JASNVZ010000044.1:0-14103 GCF_049311085.1 Sphingomonas sp. 3-13AW
CATCGCTCCAGATCCGTCTGCCAGTCCTCGTCCATCGCCAGCCTCCGTCAAAGCTGGCTCCCCATGAATCACGCAATCAGCGGCGAGGGAATCCCTAAACTCATGCTTCTGCCAAAGTAGTGCTAGCGCCTGTACATCGCGCTCGCGCCGCGCTCGTGCGTCGGCAATGGAGAAACCCTGGCACGGGGCCATCGAGGCTTTAATCTGCCCGTAGCGAAGCCGGAACTCGCGATTAACGCCATCTAGCGTCGGCGCCTAGACGCCGGTCCGGCTCACCGATGGCATCGGCAAGATGCTCATAACCACCTGCCGGAGAAAGCAGCAGGCTGAGCGCGTCAAGCCGGGGGGCAACAGCCATCGCAAGATCCGCGCTCACGAACCGCTTAGCGCTGCGCAGTGGCTCTCTATCGTCCTATCGAGATCGGTTGAGCCCGCATTGTGGCGAGGGATCGTCGGTCGATGTTTCGTACGATGTCATGCCTGTGCTTCACCCTTTAGTGCGGGTGCTAGGCCGAACAGTTCCTCCAAGCCCTGTCGCAGCAGGTGCTGGTGCTCGGGCGAGC
The DNA here is from genome assembly GCF_049311085.1 of Sphingomonas sp. 3-13AW. Lineage (NCBI taxonomy): Bacteria > Pseudomonadati > Pseudomonadota > Alphaproteobacteria > Sphingomonadales > Sphingomonadaceae > Sphingomonas > Sphingomonas sp. 3-13AW. Next base: position 564 of record NZ_JASNVZ010000044.1, read on the forward strand.
CGTCCACTGGCAGCAGGACTCGGCGGGCAATTGTCCATTGCCCGTCCCGGCGTTCCAGCTCCCAGCGATTGATCACGGCCCGGTGAATGCGGTATCCGGTCGAAACGCCGTGGTTTGGCAGGTCTCGCGGTGTCCCTTCATGATCTAGGTGAACAATCATGAGGTACGATGTCACCACGGCGATGTCGCCGCGCAAATCGATCAGCGGCAAACCGGCGAAATGTGCAAGGCCGCCGCGGATCGCCGTGGCATGTTCCGGCCGCTGGACAAACGCCGCGATGTTATCCCCGCCCGTCGCACCGTCCAGCTGGGGTCCGCGGTCGAACACGCCGCCCTCCTGGTAGACCGCGACCGTATAATCTGCGGAGCCTGTATCGGCACTGGGCGGATGCGCGGCGATAAGCTCATAAATGGCGAGCTTGTCTTCGATGATCCGCAGTCTGGCTTCGATATCCCTGGCCGGGGCAGAACTCATTGTTTTCTCCATCGATCACGGGCCACCGGGCCGCTGCCCTGGGACAGCGGTCCAGCTGAAACCTACCGGTCGAGCCCGGCCAGGAGCACGTACTTGACGTCGACATACTCCTCGATGCCGTAATAGCTGCCTTCACGGCCGTATCCGGAATGCTTGACGCCCCCGAAGGGCACCGAGGCGGTGCCGACCGAGCCCGAGTTGAGGATCACCATCCCCGCCTCAATCTTTCGAGACAGACGGAATGCGCGGCCAAGATCCCGGGTATAGGTATAGGCGACGAGGCCATATTCCGTGTTGTTGGCCCGGGCGATGGCCTCCTCTTCACTCTTGAAGCGGTAGATCGGGATAACCGGGCCGAAGATCTCCGTCTGCGCCATGCGTGCATCGTCATCCACATCGGCTAGGATCGTCGGCTCATAGAAGAAGCCGCCCAGTGCATGCGGTTTGCCGCCGATCACGACGCGAGCACCACGCTCGCGAGCATCCTCGACCAAGGCCGCCACCTTGTCCACGCCACCCTGGTTGATCAGCGGGCCGACGACAAAGTCATCGCGCATGCCGTAGCCAACTTCAATGGCGCCGACGCGCTCCGCCAGTGCTGCCACGAAGCGGTCATAGATTGCGTCCTGAACGTAGAAGCGGTTGGGTGAGATGCAGACCTGACCCGAGTTGCGCAGCTTCGCGGCCACCGCGCCTGCTACCGCTTCGTCGAAGTCGGCGTCGTCGAAGACGATGAAGGGCGCGTTGCCGCCCAGTTCCAGCGTCATCTTGGTCAGCGTCGCCCCGCTGGCACTCGCCAGCAGCTTGCCGACCGCGGTCGACCCGGTGAACGAGATCTTGCGGATCCGCTCATCGCCTGTGAACAGCTCGCCGATTTCCTTCGGGTTGCCGGTCACCATCTCGAACACACCCTCCGGAATGCCCGCCCGACGCGCATAATCGAGCAGCATATACGCCGTGAGAGGCGTCTCTTCAGAGGGCTTTATGATCATGGTGCAGCCGGCTGCGAGCGCGGTGGCGATCTTGCGGCAGATCATCATGAAGGGGAAGTTCCAGGGCGTGATCGCCGCGGTCGGACCCACCGGCTCCTTGAACACAAGCACCGAAGCACCGGCGGCATGGCTCGGGATCGTGTCACCGTAAACACGCTTGGCTTCCTCCGCGTACCATTCAATAAACCCGAGGCCGTAGTCGATCTCACCAAGAGCCTCGGAGAAGCACTTGCCGTTCTCCTGCACCATGATCTCGGCGAAGGCACTTCGGTCAGCCCTCACTATTTCGAACCATGCGCGCAGCAGGTCGCCACGCTCCTTCGCGAGACGCCGTGACCATGCCGGGAAAGCCGCGAAGGTACGATCGATCGCAGCCTGGACCTCGGAACCCGATAGTTCCGGTGCTTCGCCGACGATGGAGCCGTTGGCGGGATTGTACACAGTGATCATGATGAGCCTCCTATGGCCGCTTCTGAAAGAGCCGAACGCCGTCGGTCCGGGAGGAGGCGGACGCCTGAGTTTGCGCCTGCCTGTAATGGAACGGCATGTCGGCCCGATCGCTTTGGCTGATCTTGCCAACCGCGCTGGCGGGGATATGGGCAGAGGGCGTGCACCCATCCAATATATTGTTTGTCATTCTTGATATGCTGAGCGTATCAGCTGAGGATGGAACTTCGTCATCTGCGCTATTTCCTCGCGGTTGCGGACGAGCTGAATTTCCGTAGGGCGGCAGAGCGGCTCGGCATCGCCCAGCCGCCGCTCAGTTCCCAGATCCATGATCTGGAACGCGAGCTGGGTGTTACGCTCTTCCGCCGGGTGCCGAAGGGAGCCGAGCTTACCGAAGCAGGCGCCGCATTCCTTGCCGAGGTGCCGGTGGTCTTCGAACGTGTTGACCGTGCCGTTCGCATGGCGCAGCGCGGCGGGCGTGGCGAAGTCGGCCAGCTTCGGGTTGGCTATACCGGGTCGACCTCCTTCAACGAGATCGTGCCCAATGCACTGCGCGCGTTCCGGCGTGCCTATCCGGAAGTCGAGTTGGCGCTCGACGAGCTGAACAGCGCGCACCTCCTAGATCGGTTGATCCACCAGCGCCTGGACGCGGTATTCTTTCGCCCCGGCAAGGAGCTGCCGACCAACGTCAACGTGCTTTCCCTGCCACCCGAAAACATGATGGTCGTGATCCCTGTCGAACACCGGCTGGCCGGCGCCTCCGTGGTGCAGTTGGAGGACCTCAGGGAGGAAAACATGATCATGTTTTCGAAGGCACTCGGATCTGGTCTCTATGGCGAGGTCATCGAGGCCTGTCGTGGCGCCGGTTTCGAGCCGCGGGTCGGTCAGGTTGCTACGCAGATTACATCCATCGCCAATCTCGTGGCGGTTGAACTCGGCGTCTCTATCGTTCCTGCGGCGATGGCGAACGCGGGGTTCGCGGGCGTCCGGTACCTGCCAATCAAGGGTATTGCACCGATCGCGCGCATAGCCCTGGCAACCCGGCTCGACGACCGAAGCACCATCACGAAGAACTTCACCAGCTTCGTTAAAGTCGCGCAGCTCTCGGGCATAGAAGCACCATGAGCGAAGGCGGCTCGGCGCGATGCAGCTTCGGCCGAAGCAAGCCAGCCAATAGGTTCGGCTTCGATTCCACACGGCTAGCAAGCAGGCTGAAAATTCATGTCTCACCGCGCGAAGCGGGACGGACGAAGGCTCAAGAAGGCCGATCCTGCTGCCGCTAGCCCGCCGACCTTAGTTATCGGAAACCGGCGGGCCGCGTAGTTCAGAAGCAGCTTCAAACTTGCGCCATGCCACCATCGACTGGCAATTCGGCGGCCGTGATGAAGCTGCTTTCCTCGCTGGCGAGGAACAGCGCAGCCGATGCGACTTCGTCGGGTCTTCCCATCCGGCCGAGCGGGATAAGCCCTGTCACCGCCTCTCGCATCTCGTCGGACACGGCCGCGAACATGGCGGTGTCGGTCGGTCCTGGCGCCACGACATTGACGCGAATGTTGCGGGGAGCGAGTTCGTTGGCCCAGGTTCGGGCGAACGCGCGCACCGCCGCCTTGGTGGCGCCGTAGACGCCGTAACCCTTGGTCCCGATCTCGCCCGCTATCGAACCCACCAGCACCACGGAGCCGCCCTCCGGCATGATCGCCGTCGCAGCCTTGGTGGCGAAAAGCAGTGCGCGCACGTTGAGGCCGAACGTCCGATCAAAGTGATCCTCGCTGACGCCCTCCAGCGTCGCATACTCGGCGATGCCAGCATTCACAACCAGGATATCCACCAGGCCCCCCTCGCTCCGAACGGCCTCGAAGAAGGCACCGAGCGCCACCGGATCGGAGGCATCGACACGGCGCGCGCGCAGCGTGCCGGGGCCATGCGCCGTGTCCCGTTCCTCTGCGCGCCGGCTCGTCGCGTAGACCGTGGCGCCTTCCGCTGCGAAGCGCTCTGCGATGGCGCCGCCGATCCCGTCATGGCCGCCAACGACGACCGCGATCTTGTCCGAAAGTCTGCTCATATTTCCTCACATCCACGATGGTGATGACAAGGAGATATCCATCCTATATCTAAGCACAAGAACGCACTTTGTAGTGCTTAGATATGGATGCGTATACCGATGCCGGCTGATACGATCGAACTCCCGCTGGATGTGACCACGACGCGGCCGATCCTCGAACAGATCGCCAACAAGTGGACGGTGCTGATCCTCAGCGTCCTGTGTACGCAACCTGCGCGCTTCAACGACCTCAAACGCCGGCTCGACGGCATCACCCACAAATCGTTGTCGGATGCGTTGAAGCGGTTGGAGCGCAACGGCTTGATCAGCCGGAAAGTCCTCCCGACGCAGCCGATCGGCGTCGAATATACAATCACCGAGTTGGGAGCATCGCTGCGGGGGCCCTTCGCCGCCCTCTATGACTGGTCTCTCGCACACGGCACCGAGCTGGCAAGGGCACAGGCCGCCTACGATGCTTCGAGGAAGCACGGCAGCTTCGAAGACGCGGCATAAGATCTGTCGCCCGCAGAATCAGGGCCACTCCCCTGCGCAAGAACGGAGCGCTGATCACGCCGCGCCGGGCTTTACGCAGCTCCGTTAAAAATGGGGTCCGTGCAACTGGATGGATCCCGAACATCGCGGCCGTCTCGACCGTCCCACCGCCCTCGAAGGCGCGGCAACGCCGTGCGGGTTTTAGATAGAGCTGGCGTCTAGCCGGGATGCGCATCGCCATTCCTGTCCACAGCTTCGAACCAGGCGGAGTAGAGCGTATTGCGCTGCGCCTTGCTGAACATTGGCAAGCTGCCGGGCACGACCCAGTCATCGTCCTTGGCCGAAACCGGGGAGCAAGCGTCGGTATCGCTCCCCGCCTTGAGTATCGCACCCTGGCCGAACCATTCCGAACCGACCGATGGGAAACCATCTGGATGATCTGGTCGCTTTTCCAGTTTCTGCTCACTGAAAAGGTCGACGCGGTGTTTTGTCCAGGCAACACGTACACCGTCGTATGCGTGGCGATGAAACTCCTTCTCGGGGATCGATGCCCTCCTGTTCTGGTCAAGATCAGCAACGATCTGGAGCGGCAGGATCTGCCGCGATTGGTCCGACCGCTTTACCGACGCTGGCTAAGAGCACAGGGAACCGTCCTGGACGGCTTCATCGCGATCGCGGATCCGATGCGCACGCAAGTCGAGCGTGAACTGGCGCTCCCGGGAAACAGTGTCAGCGTCATCCCCGACCCGGCACTCTCTGAGGCTGAACTGCGTCAGCTTTCCGATTCAGGATTGTCCAAAAGGCCGCAACATGGCTGCCGCTTCCTTACCGTTGGCAGGCTCGCCGCGCAGAAGAACCAGATGCTGCTTCTGGAGGCGTTTGCACGCCACGCCTGGCCCGAAGACAGGCTGGTCATTGCTGGCGACGGCCCGGAGCGCGGCAGACTGGTCGAACGGACAAACGCGTTAGGCCTGGGGTCGCGAGTCCAGTTTCTCGGACACGTCGACGATGTTCGGGTTCTCTATGCAGAAGCAGACGTGTTTGTCCTCTCGTCCCACTACGAAGGAGCGCCCGCAGTTATCCTGGAAGCCCTGGCTGCGGGTCTGCCGATCGCTGCGACGAACTGCTGCGTCAGCATGGAGTGGCTGACAGGCTATGGGCAATTCGGCATGGTGGTTCCCCCGTGCGATCGCGACACTTTGGGCATTGCGATGAACGCCGCGAGGCACCTTCGACCCGACATCGTAGCCATGCAGCGCCTTGCCGCCAGCTTCACGCTGGAAAGCTCAGGCGAGCTCTATCTTTCCCGGCTCATGACCTTGGTCGGCGACGCGCAGCGTCAGCGGCGCGAGAAAATTCAAAGCAGTGTGCGGGTTTGGCGCTAGCGCGGAGTCTAGCGGGCCTGTGTAACGAGCAAGGTCCAGGAATGTCCGATCAAACCTTAGTGCTCGCACCGACTGGACCATTCGCATTCGAACCCCAGGATCGCAACGCGAGGCCCGCTTCGCGGGGCGTTCTTGGTACGCTCCTCTCCCTGATCTTCGTTGGCGCAGCGGTCTATCAGGTGAGCGGCCTCGATCTTGGAACGATCCTCGCGCTGGTGCCCACGTCGCCGCTATTCTGGGGTCTGTTCGCTGTCAGCTATTTGATCGGGCCGGCCAGCGACTGGTTCATTTTCCAGCGCCTCTGGGGGATTGGGGCCAGTGCCTTCGGTGCTCTGGTCCGCAAGCTCATCTACAATGAACTTCTCGTCGGCTATCTCGGAGAGGTCTATTTCTATGGCTGGGCGCGCCAGAACCTCAGATTCGTGACCACGCCTTTCGGCGCGGTCAAGGACGTCGCCGTGCTGTCGGCAATTGCGGGCAATGTCACGACCCTCATCTTCCTCGCCGTGGCGTCTCTTCTGGTAAGGCTGCTGCCGCTCCATGACAATGTGACCGCGATCGGTTGGTCACTCGCGTTCCTGATCGGGACCTCGCTGGCGGTCATGCTCCTGCGTCGTTCGCTCTTTTCGCTTGAACGAAGGGAGTTGCGGATGGTCTTCGCGGTCCATCTTTTCCGAATTCTTGCAACGGCCCTATTCTCCGCTGCTCTGTGGCATCTCGTGTTGCCGCACGTCGAGCTTGGCTGGTGGCTCATTCTGGTCACTCTCCGCCTGTTGATCTCCCGGCTGCCCTTCGTACCGAACAAGGACGTCGTGTTCGCTGGAATAGCGGTCCATGCCTTGGGCGGCGAAGTCGAAATGTCGGCACTGATGGCCCTGATGGCGGGACTGACCCTCGCCGCGCATGTGCTTGTCGGGCTTAGCTTCGCACTTGCGGACCTTCTTTCGAAGGCAAAGATGCAATGAAGAGCCTACTCTTTAGCCTGATCGGCAGCCCCCTGCTGGTCGCCGCTTCCATCCAGTCGACACCCGATCTGGGGACGGCTGAAGGCAGATGCCGTTCCGATGAGTCTGGACCGTCGTTCCTGGTCAACGTCGAGGGCCTCAAGGACCGCACCGGCAAGCTCAAGCTCGAAGTCTACCCCGCGAATGACGCCGACTTCCTGGAAGATGACAACATCCTGATATCGGCAGGCAAGACCTTCCGGAGGGTAGAGCAGATCATTCCTGCTTCAGGTCCAGTGCGGCTGTGTGTGCGGGTTCCTGCCGCAGGCAGCTATGCCGTGAGCCTGCTGCATGACCGGGACAGCAACCGCAAGTTCGGCTGGCGCATCGACGGGATCGGCTTTGCAGGCAATCCCAAGCTGGGATGGAGCAAACCTGCCGCGTCCGCTGCAACCGCCGTGGCGCGCTCCGGGCCGACGCAAATCGAGATCGTGATGAACTATCGGCGCGGCCTCGCCATGCGCCCGATCAAATGATGGAGCCCGCGGATGAAGATCGTTGATGTCTGCGCCTTCTATTCCCCAAGGGGTGGCGGCGTAAAAACCTATGTCGGCCAAAAGCTAGCGATGGCCCAACGAATGAACCAGGATGTTACGATCCTGGCGCCTGGCGACAAGGACGCGGTTGTCGAGTTCGGCCCGTGCGCCCGCATACAGACGATTGCCTCCCCACGCTTCCCCCTTGATCGGAAATACTGGTATTTCAACGACGAGCGCGCGCTCCATGCGACCTTGGACAGGTTGTCGCCGGATTTCGTCGAAGCGTCGTCGCCGTGGCGAAGCCCCCTTATGGTAGCGAATTGGCGGCCGGGGGTGCCCAAGGCGCTCATCCTGCACGCCGACCCCCTGTCGGCCTACGCGTACCGGTGGCTGGAGCCCCTTGTCAGTCGCAAGACGATCGACCGGCGGTTCGTGAGATACTGGGACCACTTGCGTCAACTTGGGCGTCTTTATGATGCGGTTGTTTGCGCCAGCGAAGATCTGGCTTCGCGGATGAAGGCAGGCGGTGTCGGCAATGTCGTGACAGTGCCAATGGGTGTCGAGGCGGAGCGCTTTTCGGCAAGCAAGCGGGATCCTGTCATTCGCGAAAGCCTTCTCGCGCAATGCAGCCTCGGCCCAGACGCGACATTGCTCGTTGCCGCCGGCAGACTTGCGCCAGAAAAGCGTTTGCCGATGCTAGTTGAGGCGGTAACCATCGCCGGTCGGCATCGCCCGGTGGGGCTGGTGATCTTCGGCGAAGGACGAGAAGACACAAGCGTCCTGCGGTCAATCGGCGGAAATCCCCATATCCGGTTGTTCCGGCCGGAACGCGATCGGGAAAGATTTGCCAGTATCCTGGCGAGCGCCGACGCTTTCCTGCATGGCTGCGAGGCAGAAACCTTTTGCATGACTGCGGCGGAGGCAAGCGCCAGCGGCATACCGGTGATCGTGCCTGATCGCGGCGGTGCCGCCGACTTTGCCGGGGGCGAGTTCGGGTGGTCCTATCGTGCGGCAGATCACCTGGATCTGGTACGGGCCGTCCTTACTCTCCCCGACTGCTTCACCACCCGCGGGAACGGCTTCGCAGCGCGAGCGATGGACGATCATTTCGGAGCGCTGTTTGCGATCTACCAAAGGCTGCACAAGAGCGAACTCCCCCTCGCCGCGTGAGCGGGGCAATGTTCTTTCAGTCCCTTGTTCTTGATCGCTATATCCTGCGCCACATGCTCGGAACGATGTTCAGCGTGCTGGCGGTGGTCATGTCACTGATGACCCTGGAACACCTTCCACGTCTTTTGGGAATGACCCAACTTTCCGGGCACCGTACATACATCGTCGCGTACTCGGTTGCCGGGTTGCTCCCGGAGTATGGCGGCATAGGCTTACTGGTCGGACTGTTTCTGGGCATCGCCTTGACTGTAAGAAGGCTTGTTCTGCGGGCAGAGCTGGACGTGATCGAGGCATGCGGGATCGCTACTTCGCGCTGGATGCGGCTTCCATTCGTGCTTGCCGCGATGGTCAGCGTCCTGACCATGGCAAACCAGGGCTGGCTGATGCCCGCAGGTGAGATCGGACTTGCCAACATCTATCAGCGGATGGTGCAGGGGGAATTCGGACATCAACTGCAGGCAGATCGGTTCATCGATCTTGGGCGCGGAAGCGTCTTGCATTTTGATGAAGTCGACGCGGCAGATGGCGACATCATCGGACTGTTCCTCCGAACAGATGGGGACGTTTATACCGCAAGAAGCGGCCGTTTCTGGAAGCTTCCCTCTGGTGGGATGGCCATGGAAATGCACGACGGACAAGTCGTTCGAGAGAGAGATGGAAGCGTCCTCAGGTTCGACCGCCTGCAGCACCGCATGGACCCGGTCGCGAGTGGGCTGGTCAAGGAACCGGAAAGCGACCTTCTCAAGCGCAGCGATCTCGAATTGCTATGGACGGAGGGCACCGTCTCCGGTCGTTCAGCGGTCTATGGGCGATGTCTCGCGGCGGTACTCGTATTGTTTGTGCCGACGCTTGCGCTGATCCTGGGGAAGCCCCCGAGAAGACAGTCCGGAGCCGCCGGAATCCTGGCCGGGCTCATTGTGCTCGTCATGGCTCTGAAAATGATAACGCCTTTAATCGACGGCCACGCTACCAAACCCGAATTCCTTGGAGGCGGCATTCTCGCAAGCTGGTGCGCGTTTGTGGCCGGATTGGTCTGGGCGGAGAAAGTCCTTGGTCAGGGCTTTGTCGATCTTTGGACCAGCCGGGCTCTCCAGAGTCTCCGTAGGCCGAGCGCACAACGGCAGGCATGAGGGCGAGGAGATCCTCAGCTTTCTCACGCGAAGATTACAGTCGCCCGGCCGGCCGAGCCCGTCGTCATCACCGTTCGAGCGAGAAGTCGATCACGAAGCCGGCATGATCGGAGAGAGGTTCTGGCGAAGCGCTCGGGAACGGAACCCAAGCGCGTTCGGCCCGCAGTCGGAGGTTGGTTCCGTCTCGAAAGAGTATCTTGTCCTTGTTTCGATCAACGATCCGCTGCGCTTCGTTCTGCGCGCCGCGGGCGACCGCTCCTTTGGCAAGAACCGTCCCGAGACCATCAATCTGGGCGCCATCGATCATCGGCTGCGCGACAGCCGCTACGCGGGCGGGCGCCCGACCCGTGTTCAAATCTCCGCCGAAGATGACCGGGGCGCCGGTGGGGAGCACGCTCGACAGGAACTTCCGGACAGCGGCAACTTGCCACGTATACGCACGATCAGCCCGTTCGGTGGCCACCCGCGCAGCACGGCGCGAATTTAGATGGACGTCGACGATCGCGATCGGTTCGCTGGCGCCCGGCACATCAATCCACGCGACGAGGACGCCCTTTGCCGCCAGGCAGTCGTAGCCCGCGCATGCGCCTTCGGGAAATGCATAGCGCGCAACTTTGATGACGGGATAATCTGAAAGAATTGCCAGTCCGCTATCGATCAGGCTCCCACTCTCTTCGCCTTTGATCCATTGTGCACCCTCTGCGAACGCTTGGCCCAACGGTCTTGAGACATGGGTCCTGGAAACTTGTGGGCCATTGACGACATGGCGGTAGCCGGCGGCCCGACCCAGCGTCCTTGCAGTGTCACCAAAGGCTTCCTGCAAGAGAACGACACGCGGTTGCGCGCCGACGGGCCGCATCGCAGCCAGACGCCGTCCGATAGCGGACATGGCTTCCTCGCGGCCGAAAGCGATCGGCCAAGGCAAACCCTTGATGTTGTACGATAAGATCGAGATTGCCGCGGCAGGCGCCGGCCAAGTGGATTTGTCCAGTTCGAGGTCATAACTGGTTGAAGGCGCCGCCGGTGCCCCCAAAAGTGCCGCCGCCGCGAACAGGCCAAGAGTTCTGAAGCCGATCATGATAGCTGCGTCCTCCGGCGATCCGTCAGCGCAAGACGTCCTCCCGTCCCGATTTCCGCATGACCTCCGGCGCATGTGCGGTTCCTCGCAATCCGCGGCGTCTAGCGGCTCGGACTGTCAGGGGACCGCGGATGGACAGCATCAACTGGATCGGAAGATCCGCACTGGGCGTGCTGTCGCTGTCTCTTTCGGGAGGCTCGGTACTGGCGCAGGAAAATGCGAGCACAACGGGCCGAGTCTCGGTTGATGCACGATTGGAAGATCGGTTTCAGGAAGAAGCGCGCAGCTTAGCGTCCGGAAGCGGCGAACCGCGCAGGCACGCTAGGTCCGGCATGCTCGACTGGGGAACGGGCGGCTTCGAGTTGCGGGGAGAACGTCTCCTGTCCGGCAGCAGGTTGCCCGACGCCGTTCCCCTTGGAGGTCGCCGACAACGGACATACGCTGCGGATGTGCGTTTCTGGGAAAGCGCAGCTCCCGAAATAGCCTTTGAAGTCGGAGCACGCCTCGAGCGCACAAACAGGAGAGCTGCAGGAGGTCCGCTGCTCGCCGACACGACGAAAACAGTAGCCAAGATGGCCTATGTCGGTGTGCAGATTGGCACTTCATCCATCAGGTTCGTCGGCTTCGACAATAGCGGATGGTCCGAAGGGGCGGCCGGGCGGCTGGTAACCCGCCTGGTGAACGGAGAGGCCGCAGCTCGAAAAGGGGCCGCGGTCGAGATCGGGATGTTTGGATTACAGCCGGGAAATGGCCGGCCGGAACACCGGTTCACCTTTCGAATAGAACACGGCCAGATCGCGGCGCGGTCGGGCTCATCGGCCACCCTATCGTGGAAAGGCCGCTTGTAATGCCGGAAGCCGCTCATGGACTCGCGTCCTCGCCTAATCAATTGCTCCGATGGCGGCCCGACGCTTATGGAGTACATATGCCAAGAGCGTGCGAAGATTTCGACGGAGTCGAAGCGGGCCTCCTGCAATTGCTGGGCGAAATGCGTTCCGAACTTTTGCGTTTCATGCTGGTACGCCGATGCCCTCCTGCCGAAGTGGAGGATTTGTTGCAGGACCTGTACGTCAAGCTGGCGAGCATTCGTACGGGTCCCGTGAGCGCGCCGCGCGCATACCTGTATCAGATGGCGAATAACCTCCTGCACGATCATCGCCGCGGGCGCCGTCGGCAGCAAGCGCGAGACGATCACTGGACGCGCAGTCGGATCGGACCCGACCTTGAAAAAGACGCGGAACCTTCGCCGGAACAGAACGCGATCGCGCGCGACGAACTCGAACGGGTCAATGAGGCGCTTGCCACGATGCCGGTCCGGACTGCGCAGATATTGAAGATGTATCGGCTCGACGGACAGTCGCAGAAGGCCATCGCGAATATCCTGGATCTGAGCTTGAGCGCGGTGGAAAAGCACCTCCAGCGTGCCTATCGAAAGCTCCAGCTTTTGCGGGAAGAGTTGGATGTAGCCCCGCAACTCTCACAAACGGAGGCGGACGATGTCAGCCGTTCGTGATCGCGCTGTGCTCGAGCAGGCTATCGCCTGGCACCTTCGGCTCAAGGACGCCGACGAGGAAGCGTGGATGGAGTTTGCCGAATGGCTTGACGCCGATCCCGCTCATAACGGCGTCTATGAGGCTGTCGTGGACCGTGACGCGCAGATGTTGCCTTTGCTCGAAAGAGCAACGTTCCCGACGAGCGAGGAGCATGAGCAACCGCCATCAGTCGGCAATGACGCTTATGGTCTTGCACAAGATATCGGGCGCGAAGCCCGTAGCCGGAGGCCTTGGCGCTGGGGTGCCCTCGCAGCTTCGATAGCGGTAGCTGGGCTCTTTGGGGGCCAGATGATGCTCGACCGGGATGACCGCTATGCGGTCGAAACCGCCGCGGGCGAAGCGCGGACTGTTTCACTCGCGGACGGGAGCAGAGTCTCCCTCAACGGCAGCACCAAGATTATCCTCGACAAGAACAACACCAGATTAGTGGAGATCGCCGAAGGCGAAGCACGATTCTCGGTCAGGCACGACGACTCCGATCCATTCACCGTTGTCGCTGGTGAACAGCGCCTCGTCGATATCGGAACCGTGTTTAACGTGGTCCGGACAGACCAGCAGCTTCGCGTCGGTGTCGCGGAAGGCGCGGTACGCTTCGAAGGGACGGGCGGTACTGTGGATCTTCGCGCGGGTGATAGCCTCGCCGCTAACCGCCGCGGCAAAATCGAAATCTCGCAGAGCCCGGTCGGGTCGATTGGCAGCTGGGCAGGTGGCAAACTGGTCTATGATCAGGTTCCTTTGGAGCAAGTCGCTGAGGATCTGTACCGATCGACAGGCATATCGCTTCAGCTTCCACGAAGTATGGGCTCCAGAAGGTTCTCAGGCGTGATCCAGACAGACGGGGGCCCGGAAATGGTCCGCGCGCGGCTGGAAGAACTGATCGGTGAGACAATCGTCGCTGACGGGACGCGATGGTCTGTCGAAGCTCGGTGAGAGGCAAGTGGCTGCTTGCGAGCCCGGTGGTCGTCTGCGCGGCCGCCCCCTGTCCCGCTTACGCCGCCGACGATATCTGGTTCAATCTTCCTGCCGGGCCACTGAATGTCGCACTCATATCGCTGGCCACTCAGGCCGGCGTTTCCATTGACATCAGCGACCCCGCACTCCGGTCGATCAGAGTTGCGGGCCTCAGGGGACGATTCAGTCTTCGCGAAGGATTGCGCCGGCTTCTGAAGGACACGGGATATGGGTTTCGCATTTCGCGGGGGAACGTGGTGAGGCTACGGCGCCAGCCGGACCCTCACATCCGGACACGTGACCGAGATAGAGTCGCGCCTTCCCGGCCGCCCCCGCCCCCAGC
>NZ_JASNVZ010000045.1:0-13349 GCF_049311085.1 Sphingomonas sp. 3-13AW
GTGCAAAGCCGGGTCAAAGGGGCAGTCGGTCGGGGGCGGGAGCGCGGCGGGGCCGCGTCGAATCAGCCGCTCATGGGATCGGGCGCCTGGGCGACGCTGGGACCGTCCTCATTGGCCGGCACACGGACGTCGTCGTTGGCAGGAACGGGGAGACGCTTTGGCCCCAGCTTCCGGTTGCCGAAGGGCAAGTGGACCGTGGGGTCGGGCATGGCGCTGGGCACGATGGTGCGAACCGCCTCGATCTGCGCCACGAAGGTGTGGCCGCAGTGGTGGTTGGTGCAGACATAGTCCAACTCGCGCACCAGCGGCGCGACCTGTGCGCTGCTGCGCACGAAGGCGCGCGAGCGGCAGTGTGGGCAGTCGAAAGAAGGCTGGCGCGGACGCGCGGTACGACTCATCGGTGGGAACCCCCGGCTTTCCCGACCGGCCCCGCGCCGGTCTTTAGGAAACTGAACAGCCGGCGTTTGACGGCGGCGACGGCGCTTTCGGCCTGGTCGGCTTCGAGCAGCGCCCGCTGCGCATCGTTGGGGCTGTAGCCGGGCTGGCAGACCGGCAAGCTGGCGGCGATCAGATCGCCGAATTCGCGAGCGGCGGTGGCCACCTCGCGGGAAAGGGTGCGTGCGCAGGCGGCGCGTCCGGCGACGACAATCTCGAGCTTTGCGGCATAGGCCTCGTGCAGCGGCGCATTCTCACCGCCGGCGGCGATGTAGGCGGCGTCGAGCGCAATCGCCTGGGACAGACTGGGGACACTGGTGGTGGCGTCGTTGGTCCAATCCCGGATGCACGCGACGGTGCGCCCCGCTACACGCGCAGCCTCGGCATACGAAATCTCCGCGGCAATCGTGAGCACTGCATGGTCGATCGAGCCGGGAATGCGAAGACGCGTCATGCGAACCGCCCCCTTAGGAGGCGGATTGCGCCCGCCCTCGGTACGGCTATCGTGCATACCGCGAAAGACGCACGAAGGAGATGATGCTTGGCAGACGATACTGGGATGGCAGTCAAGCTGGTCCAAGCCATGCTGCTGGAGCTTGAACAAAGCGATCCTGAACGACTCGCGCGGATCGGCGTCGCGCTGGCGCTGATGCGGGGGCGTGGGCGCGAGATGCCCGCAAAGGACAGAAAGGAACTGGATCGTGCCGGCGAGTTCATCGCTGCTCTTCTTCCGTCAGAAGAGTACGCTGTGAACGCATGGCCCGAGCCACCTGTACGCACAGGCTGACCGTCCGCTCGAAGCGTTCTCGCTCGCGCCGCTGACGCGCGCTTTCGTGACGTTGCCGAGGTTTCATGCCGGGCTCCGATCGAAAAGGGCAGCGGAATTCGACGCGACGGCGATCGCGGTGTTCGGTAGATCCTTGGACATCGAAGCAGTCGGTCGGGGATAGAGGTCAGGGCGGAGCAGATGCTTTGAGACGCCGGTCTCTCTCTCGACGGTCAGAACGTGCTCAGCTGGCAGCGGCTTGCCGGAGCGTAGCCACTTGCTGACGGCCGGCTGCCGAACGCCGCAGATGCTGGCGAAAGCGGCCTGCGACCCTGCTTGGGTGACGGCTTCTTGCAAAGCCTGATCGGGGGAAGATTCGACGTCCATATGGCGGCCTCTATTCTAATCGGAATAGAACAGTCAAGGGCAATTCGAGGCTATCGTTCCATTCCCATTGGAATAAGCATGTTGCATGCGGACTGGTGAGCGTATTGCTGAACGTCGGGCGGCTAAGGGGCTCTCGCAGACCCAGCTAGCGCGGAGCGCTGGTGTTTCTCAGGCGACGATCGGCAAGCTTGAGTCGGGGATCAGTTCCGGCTCTTCGCACCTCCATAAGATTGCGCGGGCGTTGGGCACCTCCGCTGCCTACCTAGCCGGCGAAACCGACGACCCCTCAGAAGGCGCCGTGCCGCTGCCTAGTCGGGAGCAACTGCTCGCCGAGCTTGGTCTGGTCGAGGTGGCAGAGATTGACCTAGCGTATGGCATGGGCGGCGCGTTCGACGGCCCGGCCGAGGTTCGGAACAGCGTCTTCGCGCAGGATTGGCTGCAGCGCATCACCCGCACTCCCGCATCCGAGCTTCATATCGCGCGGGGCAGGGGTGACTCCATGGCGCCGACCCTGAACGACGGCGACCTGGTCATCATCGATCGCTCCCAGCGATCGGTGCTTGAGCAGGACGCAATCTGGGCTTTGTCCATCGGCGAGATTCTGATGATTAAGCGCCTCCGCGTCCGTGGCGAGCAGGTTACCCTGCTGTCCGACAACGACCGGGTGCCGGCCGACACAGCGCATCCGGAAGAGGTGAACATTGTGGGTCGCGTGATCTTCATAGGGCGGCAGGTTTAAGCGAGGGGGAGGGCAGTGGTGATGGTGGTATCGAGGCTAACCGATGAGTGACGATGATCGCCGGGCTAGAATTACTTGGGGGATTTCCGATCTTCTTGACCATCCAAACCTGAG
The DNA here is from genome assembly GCF_049311085.1 of Sphingomonas sp. 3-13AW. Lineage (NCBI taxonomy): Bacteria > Pseudomonadati > Pseudomonadota > Alphaproteobacteria > Sphingomonadales > Sphingomonadaceae > Sphingomonas > Sphingomonas sp. 3-13AW. The sequence goes on from NZ_JASNVZ010000045.1 coordinate 2,442, forward strand.
TAAACCGCAAGTTCGTGGCATACTAGAAGATCGAATGAAGAGGCCGGTTGCGAGAGGTGTTCTCTTTGACTTTGCGCTGGCGCAGATGCAGTTCAATCTCAAGATGGTCAGCACTCTGATCGTTTTGGCAGGCTCCGACGAGGGTGCAAAGAAGGCCGCGCTGAGCCAGGCACTGGAACTCTACGACGACTTCCAGCAAGGTATTCAGTTGAGGCTGACGAGCATGATGACGGACGAGCTTTACAAGGCTGCGGAAGGGGAGGCGGAAGCGTGAAGCCGAGTGACGTGCCTCAGCTCTTTGATAACGCGGGTCAGATCGCCAGCCTTGAACGCCAGATTGAGCACTTGAAAGGCGGCGGCGGAGGGGGCACATTCGGCGGTATGGAAGCGCGCGTTGCCCGCCTTGAAAGCGATATGGAGCATGTGAAGAAGGCTGTCGATCGCGTCGACGGCAAGCTTGACAGTTTAATCGCGTCCGTCGGCGCCGTTGCCTCCACGATTGCGACGCTTGATGAGCGCACCCGCGATAGCTCGAGCAGCAAGACCGCTTTGACGAACGTGGGCGCCAAGGTGGACGTGATCGAGGAGCGGACCAAGCACCTGCCGACAAAGCCTTATATCTGGGTTTGCCTCGGCGCCGTCGCGACCGTGAGCATCGGGGTGATTTCCGGGGTTATGAAACTGCTAAGCTAGGCTCAATCGTTAGCCGGCGCAGCTTCTGAGTTGACGGATGGGCTACATTTGATCGTGGCTTCGTCACGGGAATAAGCTTGCGCGAATCGGAACAAGAGGAGAACATAGGGTCATGAAGACGCCCGACTCCTCCAGCCTCGCCCAGATCCTCCTCCTCGCCCCGGGGTGGGCACGTATAGGCCTCACAGCCCCGAACCAGCGCCTGCGCGAGCAAGCGGCGGCCGAGCTCGCGGAGAGCATCATCGACGCCCTGGCACGTCCGCAGGCGATCCTTGACGATCGGCAGATGCCTCTCCCGCTTTGAAGTGTCGGCCAATACCCGGCTGGACAGCCTAAGCGATCTGGCGAAGCACCGCGCGAACCTGCGGGTTCGCTGCTCCTGCGGTGCCGAGCATGTTTTCGATTCCTCGCGGTTCTGGCGCTACGCCATGCTGCGCAGCTGGAGCACGCAGCTAGGTGCGCTCGGCCATCACATCCGCTGCCAAAGCTGCGGCAAGCGCGGCCCGCGCCTCAGCGCCACCCCGCAGCCGCCAACCCTCGCGGATCCATTCCCCCGGGATGAAACGGCGTGGAAGGCGCTGAAGCGGCGATTGAGGGATTAACGGCTGCTAGTGGGGGTTAGCTGCCGTTACCGGTAAGCGCGTCCCGGTCCTTGCCCGCAGAAAAGGCAACGACCGAAACTACAAGGAGGGAGAACGCTAGCCAGTCGTTCGAAAGATCTACAAACAGAAGGACCGGCAGCGCGAAGCCCGCCATTAGTGGGTCCCTGCTGTCTCCGGGAGACTTACTCCCCCGGACAGCAGTCCAGAGGCCTGCTACCAAGCCAAGTCCCGCGGCTACGAAATAGCAAATGGTGTAAGCAATCGCCGACACCTGCAGATACTGGAGCGCCGCGCAGACCAGGCACAAGCCTGCAATCACAAACCATAAATGCCGGGGCGGTAGTCGATTGGCCATAGGCATAGCATAGCCGCGAGTTGAACGTCCGCAAGCAGGGCGCTAGGTAGCGTTGACAAATTGGCGTGAGCTTAGCTGCGCTTAATCACGGTTGTTCCGCCTTGCTGTTTTGACTGCCCAGCGGACGAGAAAGCCGACCCCGATGGCGATGACAGCGGAGGGCAGCAAGACTTGGGTCAGAAAGCCATTCTTGCACGCGGTGTCCGGCACGCAATCGCCCAACGCATCGAGGATCAGCAGGAACATGAAGACGGGCACGCCTAATACGGCGGAGGCTATACATCCCCACCGGCCTTCGACCGTCGCCCCGCCTTTATATCCGCCGTCGCCCATTGGCATTGGATAGCCCAATGCCCTGTCTTGGCAAAGAAGCCCGTCGATCTGGATACAAGAACCAGATTGACGCGAACTGGCGACATTGCTTCAAGGCTGCTTTTTTGGGGGGGGGCAGGTTTGAGCCGAGGCGATCTGACCGAGGCAGAATGGCGCGTTCTGAGGGACTTGCTGCCGATAGAGCCTGAGAACCGTGGCAGGGGATGGCCACCGGAGCAGAACCGCTCAAGCGGTCCTTGAACCTAGCTTTTCTGCGGTGACCCCTGGATCACGGCGGAGGCGTCTCCGCCGCATATGTCCGCGATTGGTGAAAAGCGGACAAGCCGTCTTCCGGTCCGATCACTTCTTTGATTGTCGCTTCAGTGTGCCAACCGGGTCGCGCAGCACGCGCACCAGCCGATAACCAATCGCTGCGACGATCATAAGCAGAACGATAGCCGCCAGCACTCGTCCGCCGCTCTCCGGTAGTGCGTTGCTAAGCATGATATACGCGACTGCGCCAGACAACGCGACCAACTCGAAGCCCAGCCGCTTGGCAGTGGTAGTGAGAGGTCGGAGCAAAGCCATGGTGCTCATGATGCGTTTACTCCCCTACGTCCGCAAGTGGGGCGACTCCTGCCCGTCCGCTTCTGGCGTCCGCTTCCGCCTTTGCGAACGGCGAGAAGTGGTGGAAAGCGGAAGTTGCTGTGTTAGTCCTGCGGCATGCTCCACACCCGCGATCTTGGTGGCACGATCGAAGTTGATGGCCTGCGGTATGAGTGGGCCGTTCAGCGGGAGCCACAGTGGTGCACGGTCGATGGCTGGAAGGGGATGACCATCGCTCTCCGCCTGCACGATGCGCAGCGTGAAGCAATTCTGGAATTCCCGATGCCATCCTCACGCCGGTCGAAGCTGCAACCGCAACTATGCCGTCCGCAGGTGCATCAGCGGATCATCGAAAACGGAGTCCGTGCTGCCTTGTCGGCGGGCTGGGAGCCTGCCTCCCGAGGAAAGCCAGTTGTCTTCGAGGTAGATGCCAACGGCTGCTGATGGGGCGTTAGCTGCCCTTCCGGCGGCGAGTCCGCGCCTTAGTGGCGCTCTCGGTCTCAGCATACTCAGCAGGCAGTACATACTTGCCGGAGCGATCGTATAAGCGATCGCCTTTGGTTGAGACTTCCTTGAACAGCAGAAGCGCTCGCCAGCCGACGAACCCAAACCAAATCACATCGAAAGCAATGGCCGCGCCGACTGAAACCGAAAACCTAGGAATGGCTGCGGCTGGCTGATTCAGAAAGGCGAAGAACCAGGGCACCATCCCGACGAGAAGCGTCAAGTGTCCCGCGGCAGTGATCGGCTTGCGCCTGAGGTCCCAATCAACGAACCGGCGGATGATCGGGGCTGATGGCACCGGCACCGTTTCTCACGTCGCCGCTATATCCACAACTAGGGCGCGAGCGGTCGTTCCGTCTAGAACCTGCTTAAGCGCCCTCCAGCTTCACCTGGGTAGTGAAACCTCGATCCCCGAGCGCGTGAGAGACCTCTGCAACAACCCAGCGCTGGGCGTCGATCACGGGTTTGAACCCGGAAGCGGTGACAGGCTGTTCTGGCTTGATCTCGGCCCGCCCCAGAGCGAGATTTAGCCCCAGCGTGCGGGGCTGGCGCGCGGCGCGGCTGCTCTCGGCCGCTGCTGCCGCCTTGGCATCGGCTTCGTTGGCATAGGTGCGGGATAGCCTGCGGGCGCCGTCCGCCTTGCCGATCGTCACCGTCTTTTTCTTCGCCGCCCCGCGATCGTGCCAGCTGGCGATGACGCCGGTCACTTCCTCCTGCCTTTGCACCTGATAGTCGTGCCGATCGCCGTCGCGGCGGTGGATGGTGAGCGCCGGCAGGTTCACGCCCGAGATAGTCGCGGCCTTGCCAAGCGGCGCCAGCACCAGGTTGCCGCGCTTGATGGTGGCGGCAGCATCATGGTCGCACCCCAGGCGGCGCAGGAAGGCGAGGTCGCTTTCCCGGCTCTGCGCCTTGGCGGTGACCGGGATCGCCGCCAGGGCGGGCGCGCAACGTGGTTTCAGGCCGTGTGCGCGGGCGACGTCGGCGACGATCGCGCCGAGCGTGGTGCCGCGCCAGCTGCGTTCGCGGCGCACGCGCATGGCACCGGTGAAGTCGGCGGCGCGGGCGCGCACGGTGATCACGTCGGGCGGGCCGGTGTGCGACACCTCGTCCACGATGAAGGTGCCCTTGTCGACCAGACCGACCGTGACGTCGCCGCCCTGTTTCCAGCCCAGCTGCACGCGGATCTTCGCGCCGGTCGGCGGCAGGTTGAAGGCGCTGTCGCTGTCGTCGAGCACCAGGTCGAGCTGGTCGGATTCGTTGCCGCGCTTGTCGGTGAGCCCGAGCGAGATCAGGCGGGGGCGGTTGCCGTTGCCGGGCACGCGGTCGCGCAAGCGGGGGGTAACGTCGACGCCGTCCACCTCGACCCGATAGTCGGGGATGTTCGCGATCATGCCGGCTGCTCGCTGTCGACGCGGAGAAGCTCGATCTGGAAGTCGATCGCGCGCGGCGTGCCATCGGGAAACAGCCCCTTGTGGCGTTCGTCGAGCGTCTGGATGACGAAGGCACCGAAGATCATGCCGGCGCCGTCGACCAGCGGCCATGCGTCGCCGCTGCCGGCCATATCACGCAGCTGATCGAGCGAGGCGCGGCCGTCGGTCAGCTCGGCATAGGCCGTGCCGCCAATCGAGATCGTTTCCTCGCCGGGGCCGACGAACTGGGTGGCGTCGCGCTGGCCGATCCGCTGCGACGTCGCATGGCGCCACGCGGTGCGGCGTGACAGATCCTCATGCGCGAGGGTGGGCAGCGAGAAGGGGAACATTCCCAGCGACATCAGCATCAGACGTTCCAGTCGGCATCGTCGGCAAAGGCCGAGCGGCTGTTGGCGGATCGCTGCCGCTCGACCTGCTCGATCGCGCGGCGCACCGCCGCCTCGATCTCGCTCGGCCCGCCGGTGCCGCCCTCGACCTTGATGATGTAGGTCCGGGGCGGTGCAGCCGAGGCCGCACTGGATCCGGGAGCGCCGGCCGGTGCGAGTCCGCCAGCCAGAGCAGGCGTGGCAGCACCGATCGCGAGCGCGCCGGTAAGGTCGCGCGACAGGCGGCTGATCCGGTTGACCGGACCGTCAGCGCCGCGATCGATGCCATTGTGCAGGCCCTGCATCATGAAGCCGCCGAAGCCCATGAACACACGCGAGGGCGAGTGGATGCCCAGCTTCTGCTTGAACCAGTTCGCGGCCGAGGTGGCGGCGTTGACGATGGTAGACTTCAGCTGGCCCAGCATCCCAGTCACCCCGTTGATGAGGCCCTGGATCAGGTTGCGGCCGATGTTCGTGAGCATGCCTGGGAGCGGGGAAAGGTAGACGATCCAGCCCACCAAGTAGCCCTTGATGCGTGGCCAGAGCGTCGAGGCGAAGCCGACCACGGCGTCAATCCCGCCTGCGAAGAAGCCCTTCACCCGGGTCCACATGCTTCCGAACCAGGCTGCGACCCCATCCCAGTTCTGGTAGAGCTTGTACGCCCCATAAGCGAGCAGGGCGACAGCCGCGACGATGCCCAGCACAATCCACGTCATCGGGTTGGCGAGCAGCATCAGGCCGGCGCGGGCGACGGTGCCGGCCAGCCCTAGGAATGCTCTCCCGAGCATAGGGACGTATCGAATGGGATACATCAGCCCCTTGGCCACTTTCAGCATCGAGCCGCCGAAGCTGATGCCGAGCGCGGTAGACGCGAACGACAAGGCGGCGAACGGCGCCATCAGACTGGCGAGCAGGATGGCGCCACCGGCGAACAGCGCGAACAGTCCCGCAGCGCCGGCGGCCGTATACATCAGCGCCTTCGCGAACCCGGGGTGTTCCTTCGCCCAGGCGCGCATCCGTGTGGCAAGGCCGCCAGTATATTGCGCCGCCGCTTTCACGTTCGGCAGCAGCTCCTGGCCAAGTTCAAGGTTGATCGCCTGGAGGCCGTTCGCAGCGAGATCCGTGGCGCCCTGCGTCGTGTTGATGCGGGAGAGAAACTCGTTCGTCATCGAGCCGGCGTAACGGCTCTGGTCGGCGACCAAGCCGAGGCGTTCCTTCAGCCCATCGAGGTTGGTCAGCAGCGGGGCGATAGCACCTACGGACTCGGTGCCGAACAGTTCGCTCAGGACGCTGGCCTGCTTGTCCGTGCTGAGCCGTCCGACGCGCTCCAGGACATCAACGATCGTGCCGCTGGAGTTGACCTGCATCGCCTTCGCGACCTTGCCCGCATCGAGCCCGAGCGACTTGAATGCCGCTTTCTGGCTTTTCGCGGCGGCCGTGCCCTTGGTCAGTGTCAGCAGCGTGTTCTTGATGCCGGTGGCGGCGATCTCCTCCTCGACACCGATCGAGTTGAGCGACGAGGCGAGCGCAGCCACCTGAGGCGCGGCGATGCCGGCGACTTCGCCCAGCGGCCCGATCCGGGTGACAATGCCAGCGACCGACGCTGCCTTGCCGCCAAACTTGTTCGTGAGCGCGTTCACCCGGTCGCCGAGCGCCACGACGTCGGGCTGCGTCATCTTGAACGCCTGGCGCCACTTCGCCATCGTGCTGCCGGCATCCTCTGCCGCCATGTCGAAGGCGATGCCCATGCGCGCGGCGTCGCCTGAGAATGCGATCAGATCCTCGCGCTGGCTTGCGAGCGCCGTGCCGCTCTTGTCCATGCCGACGCCGGCGGCGGCGCCGGCGGCGGCGATGTCAGCCAGTTCGACAGCAGTCATGGGGATCTTGGTCGTCAGATCCACGATGCTGCCCTGCATCTGCCTGATCTGGGCGTCGGCCATGCCCGTGACCTTGGCGACGCCAGCCATGCCCTCTTCAAGGCCCATCGCGACCTTTGCAGACGCGACGACGGGGGCTGCGGCCGCCACCGCCGTCCCTGCCGCTGCAAAGCCGGATCCCGCGATGTTCCGCGCCGTGTTGGAGGTGCGGTCGAACCGCTCGCGTGCCCTCCCGAGGCGCTCCTGGCGACTGGTCACCCGTTCGAGATGGCGTTCCTGGGCGGACAGCTCGCGGTTGGTGTCGCGGGCGCGTTCGCGCAGCTCGCGCTCATGGCGGGCGAGGTCTCGGGTTTCGATGCCCGCTTCGCGCAAGCGGGTGCGGAGCTCGCCCAGCTGGATTGCCTCGCTGCGGTGCTGCCGCTCCAGCTGGCCCGCCTCGCGCTTCGCCTTCTCAAACTCGCGGGTCATCGCCCGCGTGGGCGTCGTCGCCTGCGCCATCTCGCGGCCGAGGGCGGTAACCCGTGCCTGTGCCGACTGCATCTGCTGCTCGGTCTGGCGCATGCCGAGCTTCAAGGTGCGAAAGCCCTGGATCTGTTCCTGGGCACGGTCGATCTCGCGCAGGCGGTCCCGCGTTCCGCGCAGCTCGGCCGACGCCGCGCGGGATCCGCCGGCAATGTCCTTCAGCGGTCGACTGACGCGGTCGGCCGCTTCCATAAGCATGCGGATGCGCAGGTTGCGGTCGGCCACGGCGTCAGTCCTTTTTGGGCGCGCGCTCGACGGCGAGCGCGTGCCAGTTCATCAGTTCGGAAAGGGACATGGCGCACATCGCTTCGTAGCCGGGCTGCCCGCGCAGCACCCACCAGATGTCCGCCATGATGGGTTCTACTCGGGCTGGTAGACTGCCTGCTTCGCTTCGTTCGGAAGCAAAAAATCCAGCACCTCGCCGCCGAACTGGGTCAGGTCTGCCGGGTCCATCGCGGCGAAGACCTGCTTGTGCAGGATCGGCGTCGTGATGCGGGGAGCGAGCGTTTCGAGCGAGTTGTAGTCGCCCTGGATCAGCGGGTTGAGCGACAGGCCCCGCATGTCGCCCGCCTGGGGCTTGCGAACCGTGATCTTGGTACCGGCTTCATGCTCAACCTTGCCGGCGACGGTGATCGCAGCCTGCAGGACGAACGAGCGCATCTTGGAATCGGACATGGGTCAGCTTTCGATAAAGGGAAAGTGAGGCGGTCCCGGCGCTGAGGCCGGGACAGGGGATCACAGGAAGCCAAGGTTGGCGCGGTGGCCGGCCATGAGGTCGACGCCGCCGACGATCTCGACCATGCCGAGGCGGTCGATCTCGATGTCAGTCGCGCCGTTCCAATCGAGTTTGTAGTAGGCGAGGACGCTCTTGATCTTCATTTCGGTGTCTTCGCCGGGCTTGGACTCGCCCAGGTCAATTTCCTGGTGCCGGCCGCGCATGACGACTTCGACGCTGGTCAGTTCGCCGGTGTCGTCGTTCTCCAGCGAGCCAACAAAGCGCAGCTGCGTGCCCGAGATCGATGCGCCGTACTGGCGCAGCACGTCGCGGACCCAGCCACCGCAGCTCCACTCGGCCTCCAGCAGGCCATCGGCGCCCATGTCGACGCCGACCGCGCCGCCCATGCCGCCGCCGCGGTACTCCTCGAACTTGCGGGCCAGCTTGGGGAGCGTCATCGAAATATTCTCAGCGATCCAGACGCCGTCGACGAACAACGCCATCTGCTTGAGCTTGCGGGGGAAACCCATGGGTCAATACTCCGTAGAAAAAAGGGGGGCTGCGCAGCTCAGGCGCTGACGAGGTCGGCGAAGTTGGCCAGGAACTCGTCGCTGATTTCCTGGATGAGGTTCAGCCGCTCCAACGGGGGGATTGGGGTGTAGCGATAGCCGATGGTAAGGATGCCGGCGCGCAGCTGGTCGACCGGGTTCCTGGCAGCGTCAAACACGGCGACCGCGCCGTAGATCTCGCCGGCGCGCGTCATCGCCCGGAACTTCTCGTTGCACTGCTCGACGATGTCGCGGGCGAGGCTGGGGATCAGGGGCTTGTCGATTGCCCAGACCAGGCCGGCGGCGATGGTGTCGGCGAGGATATGGGCGGTGCGGGTCGCGGACTCGAACGCAAAGTTCTTGTCGGCGGCGGTGGTGCGCGAGCCCCAGAAGCGCAGCTCGCCGTTGATGCGGACCAGCGTCGTCACATTGGCCGCGTTCAGGACATTGGCGTCGCAGTCCGGATCCTGAATGTCGAAGGTCACGTCGCGGGTGATGCCAACGACGCCGTTGCCGGCGGTGATGCCGGGCAGGGGGACGTTGGAGAGCGTCTTGTGCCAGCCCTGTTCCTGGTCGATCCGCGCGCGCATGGCGACGGCGTGGGCGGCGGCAAAGCTGGGCACGGTGCTGCCGTCGACGCGGCGCACGGTGACGTCGGGCCACAGCAGCATCAGCGCGCGCGACGTGAAGCCGGCAGCATAGGCTTCGACGGCTGCAATGTCGTCGCCCAGCGCCTTGGCATAGGACATGGCACGCAGCTTCTCGGCGACTTCGGCGAGGGCGGCGGTGACGTCGGCGTTCTCAAGGCCCGGAGTGGCGATGATGCGCGGCTTTACGCCGGTCACTGCCTCGGCACTGAGCAGCGCCTGCAGGCCGGTGCGCTGGCCGTTCACGTCGGCGCCGATGATCGCGGCCTGAGTGGCTGCAGCGTCGGCACCTGGTGCGACCCGCACGACGACGACAGGCGCGCGGACGGTGGCGGCGATTGCCGACAGGGCTTCGGCGAGCGTGCCGCCGGCACCGGCCGCGACGATCGCGGTGTCGAGATCCCGCACCAGCACCGGGCGGTTGAGCGGGAAGGCGTCGGCTGCGGCAGCGGGCGCGGTCGCGACCAGGCCGATCACGGCGGTGGCGACCGTCGCGATGATGCGCGGGGCGTTGGAGACTTCGGTCAGGGAAATGCCGTGGTGGTAACGGTCGGCCATGGGTGGTCCTTTCAAGAAGCGCGGGCGGAGCGAACGGGGATTGCGAGGTTGAGCGGGGCGCCGAGGCGGGGGCCGTCGAGGCGTTTGCCGACGATGCGGAGGACGGCGGCGCCAGCGATGTCGCCATTCTCGACCGTGATGCGCGTGGCGCGGATGCGCGGCTCCTGTCGCATCAGGGCGAGGGCACCGGCCGCGACCAGCGCCAGGCGCGTGCGATCGTTCAGCGGCTGGTCGAGCAGCTCGGGAATGTGCGAGCCGTACCAGCGCCGGCCGACGCGGGTGCCGAGCGGCGTGCCGAGAATGTCCTGCACCGACTGGCGCAGATGCTCGGCACCCTCCAGCGGCTTGCCGGTGGCAGCGTCCATGCCGATCATTGCGGCGGGCCCGAGATGGCGCCGCCGGCCTGCACCTTGGTATGGACGTGATCCTTCAGGCTCTTGCCCGCGCCGACGACGTCGCCGCTGGCGGTGAGCTTCCCGGCAATCTCGACATCGCCCATGATCGTCACCGAACCGATCAGCACGATGTCGTCGGCCTCGATCGTCGCGGAGCCGCCGGCCACGCTGGCGTTGAGATGGCGTTGCGCCGGGTCGTACTGGATGGTGGTGCCATCGGCGAAGCGCAGCAGGGTCGACCCGTCGTCGGCGGGCGCAGGCTGCGCGTCCGAATAGAGGCCGGGCAGCACGATCGCGCGCTCGATGTCTCCTTCCGGCGAGAGGACCAGCACCTGTTCGCCCAGGCTGGGCGGCGACCAGATCGCAGCGTCGCCAGCGCGGCCGGCAAGCCAGGGGATGGGGCCGCTTTCGAGATCGCCGATCGCGACACGGCAGGTCGCACCGACGCGTTCGATCACAACGCCTTCGCGCAGCAGGTCGCCGATCAGGCGGGGGGTGTCGACAGGTTCGGCCACGCTGCGACCATGCGCGCGAAGCCGGCCGGGTCACGGGGTGCGCAATCGTAGAGATGCACTCTACGATTGCGGTTCCGCCATCGGCCTCACCTCAGAGGGCGGAGATCCCGCGCAACGCCATGCGGCTCTTCAGGGAAGCGATCAGGACATCCATCTCGGCTGCTGTCTTGGTGACGTTCTTGTAGATGCCGGCCATCGCTATTTCGCCGATGACAGTCTGCGAGGTGTAGCCCACCGCACCGAACACATGCCGGGCGCCAACCG
>NZ_JASNVZ010000046.1:0-9504 GCF_049311085.1 Sphingomonas sp. 3-13AW
CCGCCACCCCCACCGCCCTTCCCCGACGCGCGCCGCCCACCCGACGAGGAGTAACGGCGGCCCGTTCGGAAGCGCGCGGCAAAGCCTGCGCGCGCGGGCTTTCGCCGCGGGTGCCGCAGCGTGCCGATTCCGCTACGCTTGAAACGGGGAGGCTTCGATTTCCTCCCCCGAATGCCAACTATCCCGTGAGACGCCGCAACACGGGTGCCGACCTTGGTCATGAGCGAAGATCACAGCGGATCGAGGCGCCGGCTCTCTCTTGAGACCCCGCAAGCACGCTACTCGCTGTCGGTAACGGAGCGCGGGGCGATCGACGCGCCCGCCGTCCTGTTCCTCCACGGCTTCCCCACCAGTTCGCTCGACTGGACGCGGGTGCTGCCGCACCTGGACGGCATCCGCGCCATCGCGCCCGACCTCCTCGGCTTCGGCCGTTCGGACAAGCCCCGCATCCGCTACAGCTTTCCGCTGCAGGCCGACCTGATCACGGCATTGCTGGAGCAGCTCGGCATCGACCGGGTCCGCCTGGTCGCGCACGATTATGCGGACACCCTCGTTCAGGAACTGCTCGCGCGCGAGGCGCAGGGCACACTCGGCTTCCGCATCGACCGGATCGTCTACCTCAACGGCGGCGTCTATGCGCGCCTCCACCGGCAGCGGCGGATCCAGCGGATTCTCCGCACGCCGGTGCTCGGCCCCCTCATCGCGCGCCGCATGACGTCCGCGTCGCTGCGCAACAGCCTGAACGCGATCGCCGGCAGCCGGGACGCCTGGTCCGCGGAAGATGCCGGGGAACACTGGCGCGCGATCGCCTCTGCCGACGGCCTCGCCCGCTTGCCGCGGCTGCTCCATTATGTCGCCGACCGTCGCCGCTACGCCGCCCGCTGGGAGCCGGCGATGGAAGCCGCCGCCCGCCGGAGCGCGTTCGTCTGGGGGCCCGCCGACCCCGTGTCGGGTGCCGCCATGCTGGCAGAGATACGCAGGAACATACCCGATGCCGAATTCCACGCGCTCGACGGGGTCGGCCACTATCCGCATTGGGAAGATCCCGAACGCGCCGCCACAGCGATCCGGCAAGCGCTTCGCTAGCACAGGAACCCTCCGCCCTCCGCCGGGGCAAGTCCCAGCCAGCACCGGCCCTGCCCGACGCCGTTTCGCTCAAGTCATCGTGCGTCGAAAGCTTTGCGTTGACCTTGGCCTTGCCGCCGCTCAAGGCGCGGAAATGCGCTTCTTTTCCGACAATGCCGCCGCCGCCTGCCCGCAGGTGATCGACGCGATCCTCGCTGCCAACCGGCTCGACACCGCCTATGATGGCGACGCGCTCAGCCAGTCGCTCGACGGCCGCCTGTCGGAACTGTTCGAGACCGAGGTCGCGGCGCTCTGGGTGCCCTCCGGCACCGCCGCCAACTGCCTCGCGCTTGCCGCCCTCTGCCCGCCGCACGGCGCCGTCGTCTGCCACGCCGACGCGCACATCCAGAATGACGAGGGCGGAGCCCCCGAATTCTACACGCATGGCGCCAAGCTGCTGCTGGTCGAGGGGCCCGGCGCCAAGCTCACGCCCGACACCCTCACCCAGCGGCTCGATCGCGTGCCGCAGGGCGTGCACTGGGTGCAGCCGCACGCCGTCTCGATCACCAACGCCACCGAATATGGCCTGGTCTATACGCCCGCAGAGGTCGCCGAAATCGGCGCGATCACTCGCGCCCGCGGCCTGGGCCTCCACATGGACGGCGCGCGCTTCGCCAATGCGGTCGCGCATCTCGGCTGCTCGCCTGCCGAGGTGACGTGGAAGGCCGGCGTCGACGCGCTCAGCTTCGGCTTCATCAAGAACGGCGGCATGAGCGCGGAGGCGCTGGTGTTCTTCAAGCCCGAACTCGCCGACGCCACCCGATACCGCCGCAAGCGCGCCGGGCTGCTCGCCTCCAAGGGCCGCTTCCTCGCCGCGCAGATCCTGGCGATGGTGAAGGACGACCTCTGGCTCGCCAACGCCCGCGCCGCCAACGCCGGTGCGGCGCTGCTGGCACGGGCTGCCGGCGACCGCCTCGTCCACCCGGTCCAGGCAAACGAAGTGTTCCTGCGCGCAAGCCCCGAGGAGGCGGCATCGCTGCGCTCGCTCGGCTTCGACTTCTACGACTGGGCTCCCGGTGAAATCCGGCTGGTGACCTCATGGGACCAGGCCGAGGAACAGATCCGCCCGCTCGCAGAGGCGATCGCGCAGCTGTGACGACGCCCGTCTCGCCCGGCCAGACGCCGCGCTCCGCCACGCTTGGCGTGCTGATCCCGTTCGGGATCGTCACGCTCATCTGGGGATCGACTTGGATCGTCATCCGCGACCAGCTGGGCGTGGTGCCGCCGACCTGGTCGGTCGCCTATCGCTTCGGCGTGGGCGGCATCGTGATGCTGCTCTGGGCGCTGATGCGGCGAGAGGATATGCGGCTCGACGCGCGCGGCTGGGCCTTTGCGGGCGTGCTGGGGCTGATGCAGTTCTGCCTCAACTTCAACTTCGTCTATCGCGCCGAACAGTTCGTTACCTCCGGGCTGGTGGCGGTGGTCTATGCGCTGCTCATCATCCCCAATGCGACGCTGGCGCGCATCTTTCTGGGGCAGCGGATGGGCGGGCAGCTGCTGTTCGGCTCGGTCATCGCGATGGGCGGCGTCGCGCTGCTGTTCGCGCACGAGCTGCAGCATGCGGCGGCCTCCGGCGACCGGGTGCTGCTGGGCATGGGCATCACCGTCATCGGCGTGCTCTGCGCCTCGGTCGCCAATGTCATGCAGGCGACCTCGACGGCGAAGCGCTACCCGATGACGCCGCTGCTGGGCTATGCGATGCTGATGGGCGCGGCGATGGACGCGGCCTTTGCGAGCGCCACCGTGGGGCCGCCGGTGTTCGACTGGCGCTGGGCCTATGTCGCGGGCATCCTCTATCTCGCGATTTTTGGGTCGGCGATCGCCTTCGCGCTCTACTTCGGCATCATCCGCGCGATCGGCCCGGCCAAGGCGGCGTACAACGGCGTCGTCGTGCCCGTGATCGCGATGCTGCTCTCGACCCTGTTCGAAGGCTATCGCTGGTCGCTGCTCGCGGGGGCCGGCGCGCTGCTGGTGCTGGTCGGGCTGGTCATCGCATTGAGCGCGCGCAGGCCGAACCGATAGTCGGGATAGCGCGGCCGCCAGCCGAGCACCCGCTTCGCCCGCCCGTTCGCGACCCGCCGGTTCTCGGCATAAAAGCCCTGCGCCATCGGCGAGAGGCTTTCGAGCGGCACGAACGGCGGCGGCGCCATCCCCAGCAGCCTGGCGGCATAGGCGGTGACCGCATTCTGGTCCGCCGGCAGGTCGTCCGCCAGGTTGTACGCGCCCGCCGGCCCATCCAGCGCCGCCGCAACCCCGTCGGCAATGTCCTCGACATGCACGCGGCTGAACACCTGGCCGGCCACGTCGACGCGGTGCGCCGTTCCTGCCCGGACCCGGTCGAGCGGCGACCGGCCCGGCCCATAGATGCCCGGCAGCCTGAACACGCGCGCGCCCCGCGCCAGCCAGGCGCGATCCGCCGCCACCCGCGCCGTCCGGCGCCCGGTGAGCGGCGCGCTCTCGTCGACCCAGCCGCCCCCGGCATCGCCATAGACGCCGGTCGACGACAGATAGCCGAGCCAGCAGTCCCGCTCGGCCAGCGCCGCGCCATATGCCTCCAGCACCGGGTCCGCGTCCCCCGCCGGCGGCACGCTCGACAGCACCGCGTCCGCCTCGGCGATCAGGAAGCGCACCCGCTCCGCATCGTCGAACGCAACCGTGCCGTCCCGCCCGTCGCGGCTGGTGCCGGTCACGACCCAGCCACGCGACGCCAGCCGCTCGGCGACGAACCCCGCGGCATAGCCCATGCCAAGGATCAGCATCCGCATCGCGCTACTTCGCCATCGGCCCCTTGTAGAGCGTCCCGAAATAGTCGCCCTTGTTCCAGCGCGGCCGGTCCGGCGCGTCCGCCAGCGTCCGCACAATGGCCTCGTTCACCTCGACGAAGTCCTCCGCCGCCTTCCAGTCGATCGGCAGGCGCATGTCGTCGGAAGGCTGGTGATAGTTGTTGTCGAGGAACGCCTTGGTCGCCGCAGCACCCGGCCCGCCCGGCCCCGGGCTCAGCGAGACCGACGGCACGCCCTGCCGCACGAAGCTGTAATGGTCGGTCCGCACGAAGCTCGCCTCCTCGGGCTCCGGGTCGGGCACCAGCGCAAAGCCGCGCGCCTTTGCCGCGGCAGCCACTGCCGGGCCGATGCTCGACCGATCGGCCCCGAACGCCACCAGGTCGACGAAGCGATAGGTCAGGATCGGCATGTCCAGGTTGACGTTCGCGACGATGTCCTCCTTCGCGACGGTCGGGTTCGTCGCGAAATAATCGGAACCGATCAGCCCCTTTTCCTCGGCCGTCACTGCCACGAACAACAGGCTGCGCTTGGGCCGGTTCGCCTCGGCGCCGAACGCGCGCGCGACTTCCAGCATCGATGCGATGCCGATCGCGTTGTCGAGCGCGCCGTTGTTGATCGCGTCGCCGTTGACCGGCTCGGTCACGCCGACATGGTCGAGATGGGCGGACAGCACGACCACCTCGTTGGCGAGCTGCGGGTCGGAACCGCGCAGCATCCCCACGACATTGTCGCTCTCGATATGCTCGATCGTATAGCGCTGGTCGGTCGACAGCGTCGCCGCGAGCGGCCCGGTCGGCAGCTTCTTGCCCGCATCGTCCGCCGCGCGGACGTCGCTCCAGCGGATCTTCGATCCCTCGAACAGCTTTTCCGCGCCGGCAAAGCTCAGCATGCCCAGCACCGGAGCACCCGGGTCGCGCGGCTTGCCCGCCGCGTCCGCCCAGGTGACACCGCGCGAATCCCAGCCCTTGGCCATCGCCTCGAACGGGAACACCGCATGGATCTGGCTGCTTTCGAGCACCACCACGCCTACCGCACCGCGGGCCTTGGCCAGCCGCGCGCGGTCCACCCGGTTGCCCAGGTGCGCCGCGATCTCGCTGTTGAGGCCCTTGATGCCGTTGTAGAGGATGGCGACGATCTTGCCGCGGACATCCAGGCCCCGATAATCGTCGCGACCCGTCTTGGGATCGACCACGCCATAGCCCGCGAACACGACCGGCGCGGACAGGTCGATGCGCTCGGCCACCGGCGTCACGCGGATGGTCCAATCCTGGCCGAACACCATCGGCACCTGCCGTCCCGCGATGTTCAGCGCCATCACCGGCTCGCCGGCGGGTTTGGCCGCGACCAGCGGCACCGGCTGGAACCAGCTGCCGTCCTTGCCGGCGGGGCTGAGGCCCGCCGCCAGCATCTGCGACGCGACATATTCGGCCGCCACGTCATAATCGGGGGTGCCCGCCTCGCGCCCGCGCAGCGCGTCCGAAGCGAGGAAGGCGACATGCGCCTTGATCGCCGCCTGCTCCGGGGTCAGCGGCGCCGGTGCGGCGGCCGCCGCCGCCGCGGGGGCGGTCGGGGCAGGCGCGGTCTGGGCAAGCGCGGGCTGCGCGACGATCAGCGAGAGCAACGGCAGGCTAAGCAGTAAGGAGCGCATCGGCGACTTTCCGGGGGGAGAGAACAGGAAGGCGCTTCCTACCACCGGCGCCCTCGCGGGTCACGCGGCGCCGTCGCTCCCCGCGCGCCGTTCAGGCGGCGTCGATCAGCCGTGCCGCCTGCGCCCGCGCCTCGTCGGTAATCTCCGCGCCCGACAGCATCCGTGCGATCTCCTCGCGGCGCTCGCCGGGGTCGAGCGGCGTGACGCCGGTGCGCGTCACAACCCCATCGTGGCGCTTGGCGATCAACAGGTGGCGACGCCCGCGCGCGGCGACCTGCGGGCTGTGGGTGACGACCAGGACCTGCGTCCGCTCGGCCAGCCGCGCGAGCCGGTCGCCGATCGCGGATGCCACCGCGCCGCCGACCCCGCGGTCGATCTCGTCGAACACCATCGTCCCCGCCCCGCCCTCTTCGGCGAGCGCGACCTTCAGCGCCAGGATGAAGCGCGACAGCTCACCGCCGCTCGCGATCTTGATGAGCGGCGCGAACGGAGTCCCCGGATTGGTCGCGATCTCGAACTCGACCCGGTCCTTGCCCGCCGCCGACCATTGCTCGCTCCCCAGCGGCGCCACCACGGTGCGGAACCGCGCCGCCTCCAGCTTCAACGGCGCGAGCTCGCCCGCCACCGCCCGGTCGAGCGCACCCGCCGCCGCCGTGCGCCGGTCGGTCAGCGTGTCGGCAGCCGCATCATAGGCGGCGCGCGCCTTGGCGACCTCGGCCACCAGCGCGGTGATCCCTTCCTCGCCCGACTCCAGCCGCCGCAACCGCCCGCGCAGTTCGTCCGCGAGCTCGGCGAGTTCGTCCGGCCGCACGCGATGCTTGCGGGCGATCCCGCGCAGCTCGAACAGCCGCGCCTCATCCTCTTCCTGCGCCCTGGGGTCGAAGGCGAGCGCCGCGCGCGCCTCGCGCAGCCGGTCCTCGGCGACAGCACCTTCGATTACCGCGCGATCGACAGCCGCCAGCGCCTCGGCCAGCGCCGGATGGTCGTCGCCCAGCCGCTCCAGCACCCGCGCCGCCTGGCGCAACTGGGCAAGCCCGCCGCTCGATCCCTCCAGCAGCGTCTCGACCGCGCGCAGATCGTCGGCCGCCTTTTCGGCGCGCTGCATCGAACGGCGGCGATCGGCGAGCGTCTCTTCCTCACCGGGCTCGGGTGCCAGCGCGTCGAGCTCGGCGACGGCATGTTCCAGCCATTCGCGGTCGCGCGCGGCACTTTCGATCTCGGCCTCCGCCTCGGCCAGTGCCGCCTCGGCATCCCGCCACGCACGATAGGCAGTCGTGGCCGCGCGCACGTCGATGCGGGCAAAGGCGTCGAGCAGCGCGCGATGGCCGCGCGGGTTGAGCAGGCCCCGGTCGTCGTGCTGCCCATGAACCTCGACCAAGTGCTGGCCCAGCTCGCGCAACAGCGCCGCCGATGCCGCCTGGTCGTTGACGAAGCCGCGGCTGCCGCCATCGCGCTTGACCATGCGGCGCACGATCAGCGGCTCGCCCGGCTCCAGCTCCAGCCCGTTTTCCTCGATCAGCAGGGCGAGCGGCGTGCCCGCGGCGGGTGCGTCGAAGCTGGCGGTCACCACCGCCTGGCCGGCGCCGTCGCGAACCAGCCCGGTGTCGCCGCGCGCGCCCAGCGCCAGCCCCAGCGCATCCAGCAGGATCGACTTGCCCGCCCCGGTCTCGCCGGTCAGCACGCCAAGGCCGGTCCCGAACTCCAGGTCCAGTGCCTCGATCAGCACGACGTCGCGGATCGACAATGCCGTCAGCATCGCGCCATGCTCATGGCCGGGGCCCGGTGACGGCGCGCGTCAGACGTCCTTGGCTGCCGCGACCGCGGGCGCATCCTTTTCCATCAGCTTGTAAGCGCGCTCATACCATTGGGTGCCGGGGTAGTTGGCGCCCAGCACCGCCGCCGCCTTGCGCGCTTCCTCCGGCACGCCCAGCGCCAGATAGCTCTCGGTCAGGCGCATCAGCGCCTCGGGCGTGTGGGTCGTGGTCTGGTATTCGTCGACGACGCGGCGGAAGCGCATCGATGCCGCCAGCCACTGGCCGCGCTGCTCATAGAAGCGGCCGACCTCCATCTCCTTGCCGGCAAGGTGATCGCGCACCAGGTCCAGCTTCAGGCGCGCGTCCGCGGCATAGTTGCTCTGCGGATAGCGGCGGATCAGCTCGCCCAGCGCGGTCTGCGCCTGGTCGGTGATCTTCTGGTCGCGGCTGACGTCCGCGATCTGCTCGTAATAGCAGATGGCGATCAGGTAATAGGCATAGGGTGCTTCCTGGTTGCCCGGGTGCACCGCCAGGAAGCGCTGTGCGCCCGCGATCGCCTTGGCATAGTCCTTGTCCAGGTAATAGCTGAACGCACCCATCACCTGCGCGCGCCGCGCCCATACCGAATAGGGGTGCTGGCGCTCGACCTCGTCGAACAGCCCGGCAGCCAGCTTGTACTGGCCGCGGTCGAGCCGCTGCTTGGCCGCGGTGTAGAGGGTGCCCACGTCGCGCGCCACATAGGGCGTGTCGACGGAACTGCCTCCCCCGCCGCGGGCGCAGCCGGTAAGGGTTGCCGCTCCAGCGACGAACAGGGCCAGCGTGCTTGCACGGAACAGGGACATACGCATTGGCTGCGTCTAGCCGCTTAGGGGTGGCGCGAACAATAGCTTTCGCGCAAGTGGAACGGATCGGATGCGCAACGCCCTCGTTGCCCCTCCAACAGCCACAGCCTCACTGATCGGAGAAGCGATTTGCCCGCGACGATGCTCGAAACCCACCGCGTCGAAAAGCCCTGGGGCCGGATGGACCTGTGGCCGGGCTTCCCCGATCCGGCACCCGGCAGCGACCCGATCGGCGAAGTCTGGTTCAAGAGCCCGGGCGATTCGACCCCCGACCTGCTCGTCAAATATCTCTTCACCAGCGAGAAACTGTCGGTGCAGGTCCACCCGAACGACGCCCAGGCCCAGGCCCGCGGCCTGCCGCGCGGCAAGGACGAATGCTGGGTGATTCTCGCTGCAGAGCCGGATTCGACGATCGCCCTCGGCACGCTCCAGCCGATGACGCACGAGGAGCTGCGCGCCGCGGCAGAGGACGGTTCGATCGAGCACAAGCTCGACTGGAAGCCGGTGAAGGCGGGCGACTTCTTCTACTCGGCGTCGGGCACCGTCCACGCGATCGGCGCCGGCATCACGCTGATCGAGATCCAGCAGAATTCCGAAACCACCTATCGCCTCTACGACTATGGCCGCCCGCGTGAGCTGCACCTGGACGACGGCGTCGCCGTGGCGGACGCGGTGCCCTTCGTCGCCCCGGCCGCGCCCGGCAAGGTTGCCGAGGATCGCACCATCCTGGTCGAAGGGCCCAAGTTCGTGCTGGAACGCTGGCCCGCCGGCAGCCGCACCGTCACCCTTCCCGAAGGCACCACCGGCTGGCTGGTCCCGGTGACGGGCCAGGGCACCGCCGATGGCACGCCGTTCAAGGCGGGCGAGTGCCTGACGCTCACGGGCACCACCCGGATCGAGGCGGCCGAGGGCACCGACCTGCTGTTCGCCTATCCCGGCAGCGAGCGCATCCAGTCCTGATCGCGCCGCCGCGCACCCCGCCGCCCGGGCCCGGCCCCGGGAGGCGGGGTGCGCCCGGTTCTTGCTGCAGCGCGGAACCTGCGCGGTATTTTCTCGTTCACGCAACTTACAGCCTCGCCTGCGGTTTCGCACTTCACTCAACGTGAGTGGAGACTGCTCATGCGCATCTCGTTGATTACAGGCCTTATCGCCGCGCTCATCGTCCCCGCCGTCCCGGCGGTCGCAACCGGCGCGCCCGCGGTTCAGGATCGCCCCGGCCCCGGCCCGGGGGGCCCCGGCCCGAACCGACCGCCCGGCACGAACCGTCCGCCCGGCCCGGGCATGGGGCCTGGTCCGGTGATGCCGCCCCGCCCCAACCCGGGCGGCCCCGGGCCGGGCGGACGGTTCGTGCC
>NZ_JASNVZ010000047.1:2500-5765 GCF_049311085.1 Sphingomonas sp. 3-13AW
GCTCGGCGGCACGCTTCATGCGTGTCGACGGATGGCTCAACCAGCGTAACACTGCTCTGCCGAGTTTCGTGTCGGCCTTAGGGCTGATCCAGTGTTGTCGTTGGTGGTGTGGACTCTCAAGCGTGAGGTAAGGGCAATTCGTGGATGCCTTGGCATGTACAGGCGATGAAGGACGTGGCACGCTGCGATAAGCGTCGGTGAGGTGTGAGCAACCTTTGACCCGACGATTTCCGAATGGGGGAACCCACCTTCACCATTTAATTCAGCCGGTGTGCAAGCATCGGCCGGGTTAAATGGGAAAGGTATCACCGAAGTGAATACATAGCTTTGGTGAAGCGAACCCGGTGAACTGAAACATCTCAGTAGCCGGAGGAAAAGACATCAACCGAGATTCCGTTAGTAGTGGCGAGCGAACGCGGACCAGGCCAGTGCCTGACATTCAACTAGCAGAAGTATCTGGAAAGGTACGCCATAGCGGGTGACAGCCCCGTATGCGAAAGTGATGTGTTGGGACTCGAGTAGGGCGGGACACGTGAAATCCTGTCTGAACATGGGGGGACCACCCTCCAAGCCTAAATACTCGTACATGACCGATAGCGAACTAGTACCGTGAGGGAAAGGTGAAAAGCACCCCGATGAGGGGAGTGAAACAGTACCTGAAACGGATTGCCTACAAGCAGTTGGAGGGTCCTTGAGGCCTGACAGCGTACCTCTTGCATAATGGGTCTGTGACTTAATGTATCAAGCAAGCTTAAGCCGTTAGGTGTAGGCGCAGCGAAAGCGAGTCTGAATAGGGCGACTGAGTTTGATGCATTAGACCCGAAACCCGGCGATCTATGCATGACCAGGATGAAGGTGCGGTAACACGCACTGGAGGTCCGAACCGATTAACGTTGAAAAGTTACCGGATGAGTTGTGCTTAGGGGTGAAAGGCCAATCAAGCCGGGAAATAGCTGGTTCTCCGCGAAAACTATTGAGGTAGTGCCTCGAGCGAATACCCTAGGGGGTAGAGCACTGGATGGGCTAGGGGGTCGCGAGATCTACCAAACCTAACCAAACTCCGAATACCTAGGAGTACTACTCGGGAGACAGACGGCGGGTGCTAAGGTCCGTCGTCAAAAGGGAAACAGCCCTGACCTACAGCTAAGGTCCCCAAGTCGTGTCTAAGTGGGAAAGCATGTGGGAATCCCAAAACAACCAGGAGGTTGGCTTAGAAGCAGCCATCCTTTAAAGAAAGCGTAACAGCTCACTGGTCTAAACAAGGGTTCCTGCGGCGAAGATGTAACGGGGCTCAAGACACGCACCGAAGCTTAGGGTGTGCTCGTTTACGAGCACGCGGTAGCGGAGCGTTCCGTACGCCTGTGAAGCGGGAGGGTAACCGACCGTGGAGGTATCGGAAGTGCGAATGCAGACATGAGTAGCGATAAAGAGGGTGAGATGCCCTCTCGCCGAAAGACCAAGGGTTCCTGCGCAAGGCTAATCCGCGCAGGGTGAGCCGGCCCCTAAGACGAGCCCGAAGGGGGTAGTCGATGGGAATGCGGTTAATATTCCGCAGCCTGGTGGTGTGTGACGGATGGTGTGTGTTGTCAGCTCTTATCGGATTGAGCTGGCTTCGAAACTGTCCCGGGAAATAGCCCCACCGTATAGACCGTACCCGAAACCGACACAGGTGGTCAGGTAGAGTATACCAAGGCGCTTGAGAGAAGTGTCCTGAAGGAACTCGGCAAATTGCCTCCGTACCTTCGGAAGAAGGAGGCCCCATGTAAGCGCAAGCTCTCATGGGGGGCACAGGCCAGGGGGTAGCGACTGTTTAGCAAAAACACAGGGCTCTGCTAAGTCGGCTTCAAGACGACGTATAGGGTCTGACGCCTGCCCGGTGCCGGAAGGTTAAGTGGAGGGGTGCAAGCTCCGAAATGAAGCCCCGGTAAACGGCGGCCGTAACTATAACGGTCCTAAGGTAGCGAAATTCCTTGTCGGGTAAGTTCCGACCTGCACGAATGGCGTAACGACTTCCCCACTGTCTCCAGGACATGCTCAGCGAAATTGAATTCTCCGTGAAGATGCGGAGTACCCGCGGTTAGACGGAAAGACCCCGTGCACCTTTACTGCAGCTTCAGAGTGGCAGTGGAGAACAACTGTGTAGAATAGGTGGGAGGCTTTGAAGCACCGGCGCCAGCTGGTGTGGAGCCACCAAGTGAAATACCACCCTGTTGTTCTTTACTGTCTAACCTCGATCCATGAAACTGGATCAGGGACCCTCTGTGGCGGGTAGTTTGACTGGGGCGGTCGCCTCCTAAAGAGTAACGGAGGCGCGCGAAGGTTGGCTCAGGCCGGTTGGAAACCGGCTGTTAGAGTGCAATGGCATAAGCCAGCCTGACTGCGAGACTGACAAGTCGAGCAGAGACGAAAGTCGGTCATAGTGATCCGGTGGTCCCTCGTGGAAGGGCCATCGCTCAACGGATAAAAGGTACGCCGGGGATAACAGGCTGATAACCCCCAAGAGCTCATATCGACGGGGTTGTTTGGCACCTCGATGTCGGCTCATCACATCCTGGGGCTGGAGCAGGTCCCAAGGGTTTGGCTGTTCGCCAATTAAAGTGGTACGTGAGCTGGGTTCAGAACGTCGCGAGACAGTTTGGTCCCTATCTGCCGTGGGCGTCGAAATTTGAGAGGAGTTGACCCTAGTACGAGAGGACCGGGTTGAACGTACCTCTGGTGTACCTGTCGTTCTGCCAAGAGCGCAGCAGGGTAGCTATGTACGGACGGGATAACCGCTGAAAGCATCTAAGCGGGAAGCCTCCCTCGAGATAAGATTTCTTAGGACGGTCGGAGACCACGACCTTGATAGATCGGATGTGGAAGCGCGGTAACGCGTGTAGCTAACCGATACTAATTGTCCTATTCGCGCTTGATGAGTTCGCACCATCAATGACAACCCTGGATCTTTTCAGAAACGTCATCGTGGATGTCATCCAGCCTTGACCAATCGATTTGAAAAACTGTGTGCACAAGCTTCATTGCTTGGTGGCTATAGCGTCTGTGACCCACCCGATCCCATCCCGAACTCGGCCGTGAAACCAGACTGCGCCAATGGTACTATCGCTCAAGCGATGGAAGAGTAGGTCGTCGCCAGGCATTGAAGCTCGTGCACACAAAACCCATTCACAATGCAACACTCCCAGCGTCGCGGGGTGGAGCAGCCCGGTAGCTCGTCAGGCTCATAACCTGAAGGTCACAGGTTCAAATCCTGTCCCCGCAACCAACA
>NZ_JASNVZ010000048.1:0-3471 GCF_049311085.1 Sphingomonas sp. 3-13AW
AGCGTGGGGTCGCCTGCACCCGGGGGCGGCGGCGGCGGAAGCGTGGGGTCGCCGGCAAAACCGGGGGTCCTGGTCACTCGGCCGTTGGAATAGCCACCCTTCAGATAGATGACACCGCGACGCAGGACGTAGCCGGCGCGCGCGCCGACCGTGATGTTTCGCCCAAGCTCCGTGCAGACGCGACGGCCGTTGGGACCGAAGCAGTCTTCGACGGTCGAGCCCTCGATCCCGGCATAGCCGCCGATCAGCAGCGGCCCGCTCGTGACATAGTCGTATCCGGCCTCTAGGCCCCAGGCGACGCCGCTCTTGCTGACCTTGTCGGTGACGACGACGGTGGGGGCGTCGATCTTCTCCTTGAAAGTAGCCCGGTCCCATCCGACGCGCCCTTCGACGCGTACGCCTGAATTGACGGCCCTTTCGGTCTGTGCCGCCGCAGGTGCAGCGATGACGAGCGCAAGTGCGCTTGCGACTAAATACTTCATATCGCGTCCCAATCTTGCTTTCGTGGTGGTTGTCACCTGGGTCCGCGAGATAGTTTGGGGGGATTCGGCGGGACATGCGTACCTATACGTACGCCATTGCAAACAGGGCCAAGGTGTTGCCCGAATGCCCCAGTTTAAGACAGGGAAGCCACCAAACCAGCAACCCGCAAGCGGCGCTTAAGGGAAGTATGGATCAGGCCTTGTCGTCGCGCTCCGCCGGACTCGGCCGGGGCTCCGCCGGGGTGTCGTCGTCGATCAGGACGCGCATGGCGGCGCCGTCCATGTCCTCGAACTGGCCGGACTTCACCGACCAGAAGAACGCGCCAAGGCCCGCCAGCCCCAGCAGGAGGGCGATGGGGATCAGCACGACCAGGCCGTTCATCGGGCAGCACTCCGCAGGCGCAGCGCATTGGCCACGACGATCAGCGAGGATCCGGACATGGCGAGCGCCGCAATCAACGGCGTCACATAGCCAGCGATGGCCAGCGGCACGGCGAACACATTGTAGCCGATCGCCAGGGTGAAGTTCTGCCGCACCACCTTCATGGTCCGGCGGGCGGCCGCGACCGCGATGGGCACCGGCATCAATCGGTCGCCCAGGAACAGCAGGTCCGCCGCGGTCTGGCCGACGTCGCTGGCAGACGAGGGCGCGATCGATACATGGGCGGCCTTCAGCGCGGGGCCGTCGTTGAGGCCGTCGCCGACCATCAGCACCCGGCGGCCGGAGGCGGCGAGCCGCTCGATCGCGGCGAACTTGTCGGCGGGGGAGAGTTCGGCGGTCGCCTCCATCGCCAGCTGCCGGCCGATCGCATCGACCGCCTGTGCGCGGTCGCCCGAGAGGATGGAGGGGGCAAGGCCCTCCCGCTGCAGCCGTGCGACGGCGGCTTCGGCATCGGGGCGCAGGGCATCCTCGAAGCGCAGCAGCCGGGCGGGGCCGGTGCCGAGGACGAAGCCGGTGCTGAGCGCCGCGCCGTCCGCCGGCTGCTCGGCGCCGACCCAGTCGCCGCGGCCCAGGCGGGCGCGGACGCCATCGGCCTGGCCCTCGATCCCCAGGCCCGGCTGCTCCAGCATGTCGGTGAGGGCCGCTGCCTGGATGCCTTCTGCCTCCAGCGTGAGTGCGAGCGCACGCGACAGCGGATGCCGGCTCGCGCGGGCGAGGGCCAGCGCGACGGGCTTTTCCTCGGCAGTGAGCGGCAGCGTCCCCAGCGGTGTCGGCCGCCCAAGGGTGAGGGTGCCCGTCTTGTCGAAGAGGGCGACGTCCGCCTCCGCCAGCCGTTCGAGGGCCGAGCCGTCCTTGATCAGCACGCCCGCTCGCATCAGCGCGCCTGCGGCGACGACCTGCGCGACCGGCACCGCCAGCCCCAGCGCGCAGGGACAGGTGATGATCAGCACCGCCACCGCGATCAAAACGGACTGATGGATGCCGGCGCCTGCCAGCATCCAGCCGAGGAAGCTCAGCGCGGCGAGGCTGTGGACGGCGGGGGCATAGAGCCGCGAGGCGCGATCGGCGATGCGGACATAGCGCGACTTGGCGCCGCCCGCCGCCTCCATCAGCCGGGCGATGTCGGCGATCGCCGTCTTCTCGCCCGCGGCCGTGACCTTTACGACCAGCGGCCCGTCCATGTTGATCGTGCCGGCGAGCACGCGGCTGCCGGGGGACACCGCCTCGGGCAGGCTCTCTCCGGTGATGAGCGACCGGTCGACGCTGCTGGTTCCGGTCTCCACGATGCCGTCGGCCGCGAGCCGGTCGCCGGCTGCCACCAGCATGCGCATGTTGGGGGCGAGCTCTTCGGCGGTGCGCCAGTGGGGTGCGCCCTGCTTGTCGAGAACCTGGGCGCCTGGCGCCGTTTGGCGCAGGAGGGCGCCAGCGCTGTCCTGTGCCCGCGCGCGCATCACGCTATCGAGGAAGCGGCCCGCCAGCAGGAAGAACAGCAGCATGACCGCGCCGTCGAAATAGGCGTGGTGGCCCCAGGTCGCGGTCTCATACAGGCTGAGCCCGCAGGCGAGGAGCACGCCGATCGAGATCGGCACGTCCATGTTGGTGCCGCCATGGCGCAACGCCGCCCAGGCGCTGCGAAAAAAGGGCCGGCCGGAATAGGCGACTGCGGGCAGCGCGATCATTGCCGACAGCCAGTGGAAGAGCTGGCGGGTCGCCCCTTCGGCACCCGACCACACCGACACCGACAACAGCATGACGTTCATCGCGGCGAAGCCGGCGACCGCGAGTGCCTTTACCAGCTCGCGGCTCTCTCGGGCAGCGGCGCCGTCCGCTTCGCCCAGGAACGGTTCGGCGGGGAAGCCGATGCGGGCGATGGCGGCGCGCACTGCGGCGGTTTCGAGCTCCGGCAGATGGGTTACTCGGACCCGCTTGGTCGTGAAGTTGACGCGGGCGTCGACCACCCCCGGCGTGGCCGCAAGGCCGCCCTCCAGCTTGGCGATGCACCCGGCGCAGTGCAGCGTGGGCACGCTGAACTGGGTGGTGGCGCAGCCTTCGGCCGCGAGGGCCGCGGGGGCGGGGGCGTTCATGCGGGAACCTCGTCGCCGAAGCGGGCGGTGTTCCTGCCCTCACGCACTTCCATCCGCAGCAGCCAGCGGCCCTTGGGAAGCGGGCGATCGGAGGTGAACACGCCGCCGCCGATGTTGACGAAGCGGAGCTTTTGTTCGGGCGCGCGGCCCAGCGGGTGGATCGCCACCGCATCGATCGTGGCGGCGTAGAGCGGGCCCATCGGCGAGTCCGTGGCGATACGGACGGTGCGGGCAGGGTCGAGGTCGATCGAGAGCTTCCAGCCCAGCGCCTCCTGCGCGCGCGCGTCGGCGAGCCAGCGGTTGAACTTCTGGCTCGCGACATAGCTGTTGTCGACGACGGTGCCGCCGAAGGTGCTGATCGCGGAGCGCGCCATCACCAGGTTCACGGCGATGATCGTGCCGAACATGGCGAGCATGATCGCCAGCATGTGCCACCCGGTGAAGCGGCGGGAGGGGGCGCGGG
>NZ_JASNVZ010000049.1:0-2474 GCF_049311085.1 Sphingomonas sp. 3-13AW
AAGGTGCCCACGAGCACCGCGAACATTCCCCAAAGTGGGTTCATGGGAACTCTCCCTGCCCGGAGCGCGCCGGGCTTCGCTTCATCTCGGGAGGGGGCGCCTCAGAGGGCGGTGATCCCGCGCAACGCCATGCGGCTCTTCAGGACGGCGATCAGTGCATCCATCTCGCCTGCCGTCTTGCTGACGTTCTTGTAGATGCCGGCCATCGCCATTTCGCCGACGATCGTCTGTGAGGTGTAGCCCACGGCCCCGAACACATGCCGGGCGCCGACGGACTTCTGATAGTCAATCCACAGCGCCGCGTGTTCGGGATCGGTGATGGTGCCCCCCTGGCCCAGCGCTCGGAAAGTGTACCCCGCAGCCCTATCGAACGACAGCGCCCAGGCGATAAACGAATCCTTTGGAGTTCCCGACTGGACGACACCGGGGCGAACCTGCCCGCCGCCCCACGCTTGGGAATTGTTGGGCGTCGCACGAAACGACAGCGCTGCAATCTCTGCCGCCGTGCTACCCGTACCGTTGTTCTGCTGGTTGATATGCAGCAGCCCGTCCGCACCGTTGACAGACGCCCGGTTGGTGTTCGTCATGAGCGGCTGCGCGGGCGTGTTCCAGTCGCCCGAAGCGGACCACGGCACGAGGAAGTTGCCGACGATTGCCGCATCCGGGGCAAGCAAGTTGCGGCTTACGCCAAACACGGTGAAACGGTCGGTGAGCGGCACAGGCGAGAAAATCCCGAAGCCTGCCGTCCGCGTGGTTCGCTCGAGCGACGTTGCTACGCCGCCAGCAGTCTTGAACGCCGAGGAACCGGGGATAAGCGGCGCGGTGTTGCCCTTGCCGCTCTGGTCAGCGCTGGGGCCAACATAGGGCTCGCCCACGGTGCCGCTTTCGAAGAAGTGCAGCGCTTCCAGGTTATCAGCCGGGAAGCCGTAGAGCAGCTTGTTGACCTTGGGGTTGCCGATCGCGCTGAAGTCCGCGGCTGGCACAGTGATAAGAATGGACATGGGATCGGCTCCTCAAGCGACCGGAAGGAAAAAGGCGACGCTCCAATTCCAGAGCGGGTAAGGCTTGTTCACGAACTGAGAGATGTTGGCGGTCGGGTACATTCCGCGCTCGGGCTCGTAGACGTAGTTGTCGCAGGCGACGGCCGGGTCACTGTCGCGCACCATGCCGTTACCCGTGGTGCCCTGGCTGGCGTACCAGACCCTGGCGTTCGCCCCGATCGGGCGCGTCGTGGTGATGCGGATGATGGTGTCGCGCACGATCGACACCTCCGCGATCCCGATCGCACCCGCATCGTCGGTGAGGCGAAAGCCCTTCGACGAGTTGCTGTATTCGTTCCCGCCCGAAATCTGCGGCTCGTCAAAGACGAGCGGGCCGAACGGAACATGGTACGAGACATAGATCGTCGACGTGCCCGACCTGGTGATCTTGATGGGGCGCAGCGGCTCCCAAGCCCGGCCTTCCACGGCGACATGGTGATAGACCTTGGCGAACTGGTGACCGAACCAGCGCGAGCCGTTGCTGTCGAGATGCCCGCCCTTGTCCGTGTACGGGTAGGCTGGTCCGACCATTGCGGTGGTCGCGCGATTGGCAAGCACCGCGTCGAGCTGCGCCATGCCGATATGCAGGCCGGGAACGCCGTCTCCATCCACGTCGCGGGTGTAGCTGCCGCTGGTCTGGTAGGTCAGGAATAGCGGGGGCAGGGCCTGCCCGGTGATGGCAACCGCGTCGCCCTGCATATTGGCGATCATTGCCTCGAACTTCTGGCGGTACGTTGCATAGGTGCGGTTCAGAGAATTGTGACCGCTCGCCTGGGAATAGTCGTGCTCTCCCTGCAGGTAGCCGACTGCGCCCACGGTGACAGTCTTACCCTCGGCAGCTGCGATGGCCTTCACCTTGGTGATGGCGCTCGTGTAGCGCCCGTAGCTCTCGCTCCCGCCCTCGGTGTGGTTCTTCGACAGCTCGCCGATCGTCGCGCCCGAGACCGCTATGTTGACCGAGACGAACCGCCGGGAGGCATAGTCTTCGTTCAGCAGATACTGGCCGAGCGCATAGCGGGCACCGTTCGCCCAGCCGTGGTTGATCGGCTCGCCGCGCGCGCCATTCCCGGGTGCGAGCTGCGCCTCGCCCGCCGCATCAACGAACGTGCTGTTGTTCGAAAACGTCACCGCCACGAGCGGCTTCAGCACGTCGGCGCCGCCCACCGGCAGGAAGGTGCCGGTCGTCGTGTTGACGCCCCCGCCAAGGTACTGGACGCTGTCGCCCAGCATCAGGTTGCCGAAGCGATTGGTGCGGGACAGCGCCGGCCAGGTCTCGTCGCCCTGTGCCAGCGACTGGCCGTACACCGCCAGCAGCACATAGGGCGAGGTCGGCCGCTGAACGGTGGTGACACGGCGCATGTAGACCGACTGCGAATAGGCCTTGTTCGCCGCATCGTGCGCGTCGAGCGCGGCATCGTCGCCGGACTTGCCCGG
>NZ_JASNVZ010000050.1:0-1982 GCF_049311085.1 Sphingomonas sp. 3-13AW
GGCTCCTCAAGCGACCGGAAGGAAAAAGGCGACGCTCCAATTCCAGAGCGGGTAGGGCTTGTTCACGAACTGCGGGATGTTGGCGGTCGGGTACATTCCGCGCTCGGGCTCGTAGACGTAGTTGTCGTAGGCGACGGCCGGGTCACTGTCGCGGACCATGCCGTTGCCGGGGTTCGTCTGGCCTTGGCTGGCGTACCAGACCCTGGCATTCGCCCCGATCGGCCGCGTGGTGGTGATGCGAATGATCGTGTCGCGAACGATCGACACCTCCGCGATCGGGATCGCACCGGCGTCGTCGGTGAGGCGAAAGCCTTTCGTCGGACTGCTGTATTCGGCCCCGCCGGACATCTGCGGCTCGTCGAAGACGAGCGGGCCGAACGGAACATGGTACGAGACATAGATCGTCGAGGTGCCCGACTTCGTGATCTTGATGGGGCGCAGCGGCTCCCACGCCCGGCCCTCCACCGCCACCTGGTGATAGACTTTGGCGAACTGGTGCCCGAACCAGCGGGAGCCGTTGCTGTCGAGGTGCCCGCCCTTGTCAGTATACGGATAGGCCGGCCCGACCATTGCGGTGGTCGCGCGGTTGGCCAGCACCGCGTCGAGCTGCGCCATGCCGACATGCAGGCCGGGCACGCCGTCTCCATCCACGTCGCGGGTGTAGCTGCCGCTGGTCTGGTACGTCAGGAATAGCGGCGGCAACGCCTGCCCGGTGATGCTGATCGCATCGCCCTGCATGTTGGCGATCATAGCCTCGAACTTCGCGCGATATGTGGCGTAGGTGCGGTTCAGGGAGTTGTGGCCGCTCGCCTGCTGATAGTCGTGCTCGCCCTGCAGGTAGCCGACAGCGCCCACCGTGACAGCCTTGCCCTCGGCGCTTGCGATCGCCTTCACCTTGGTGATGGCGCTTGTGTAGCGCCCGTAGCTCTCGCTGCCGCCCTCGGTGTGGTTCTTCCCCAGCTCGCCGATCGTCGCGCCTGAGACAGCCACGTTGATCGAGACGAAGCGCCGCGACGCATAGTCCTCGTTGAGCAGATACTGCCCGAGCGCATAGCGTGCGCCGTTCGCCCAGCCGTGGTTGATCGGCTCGCCGCGCGCGCCGTTCCCCGGCGCCAGCTGCGCTTCCCCAGCAGCATCAACGAACGTGCTGTTGTTCGAAAACGTCACCGCCACCAGCGGCTTGAGCACGTCGGCCCCGCCCACCGGCAGGAAGGTGCCGGTCGTCGTGTTGACGCCCCCGCCAAGGTACTGGACGCTGTCGCCCAGCATCAGGTTGCCGAAGCGATTGGTGCGGGACAGCGCCGGCCAGGTCTCATCGCCCTGCGCCAGCGACTGGCCGTAAACGCACAGCAGCACATAAGGAGAGGTCGGCCGCTGAACGGTGGTGATCCGCCGCATATAGACCGACTGCGAATAGGCCTTGTTCGCGGCGTCCTGCGCGTCGAGAGCGGCGTCGTCGCCGGACTTGCCCGGACCATAGAAGGCGCCGTTCATCCACCCGGCGAGGACGTGCCCCTGCGGGTCGGCAATCGCGACATCATAGTCGTGCTTGCCAAAGTCGATCGTGACCCCGTTGAAATAGCTGACCGTAAGGCGCTCGTTGCCCATCTCGGCGGTGAAGCGGGGGCCGAACACTTTGCGCCCCATGACCCCGAACAGGACGTTGCCAGCATCGTCCTGGATAACAGCGTCGTAGTCGGCATCTTCCAGGTCGATCCGGGCGCCGCCCTGGTTCCGGCCGATCGAGCCGCGCTCGTCGAACTTGACCGCACCATTCGTGCCAATGTTGGCCTGTGCGCCGGGTGGCATCAGCAAGGCGGCTGCATTGACGAGCGGCGTGACGACGCTCGACAGAGCCTGCAGGCTCTTTGCCGTCCAGGCGCCGTCGGCACCCAGGCCCGCCCCGAAGTGGCCGGCCTCGTCAACGAACGCCGCGATCAGGTTGAGGAGCGCCGGGTCCGCCGTCGACAGCTTCGTCAGCG
>NZ_JASNVZ010000051.1:0-1978 GCF_049311085.1 Sphingomonas sp. 3-13AW
GTCGCCGCCTGTCAGCCCCAGCCCCCGGCCGAGCCGCAGGCGCAAAAGGCCTGGATCCGCCTCCCCGCCGTCCCCGGCCGCCCGGCGGCCGGCTATATGACGCTGGTGGGGGGCAGGAAGGACGCGACGCTGGTCGCGATCACCACCCCCCGCGCCGCCCGCACCGAGCTGCACGAGAGCATGAAGATGGGCGCAGCCGGGCACGCGGGCACCGCCCCCCACACCGCCGATCCCGCCACCACCGGGCCCGCCGCCACCAAGCCAGCCGCCCACGGCATGCCGTCCATGTCCGGCGCCACCACCATGCGCCCGATCAAGGCGCTGCCGCTCCCCGCCGGCCAGACGGTAAAGCTCGCCCCCGGCGGCTACCACCTGATGCTCTATGATTTCGACGCGAGCATCGTCCCCGGCGGCGCCGTCCCCCTCCGCCTGCAATTCGCCGACGGCACGAGCGTGCTGGCGGAAGCGAAGGCGGTCGCGGCTGGGGATGCGGGGATGGAGGAATGACAAAGGCACCCGCACGTGAGGGCCCAAATTGCGACCGAGCTTCTGCTCAAGTCGATCTTCTGGACCCTACAAGCGCGTGAGACCGGGCTAAAAGGCGCTTTCGGCTTCAGGTGATCCAGCGAGACGGTGGGGCATGTTTCTTTAACAGCGCCGGGGCGCTACTGGATGCCACCCTCTTCATCCGTCGTCATGCATCGCCCTATCTTCGGCCCCTATCCATCCAGGACTTGCACGGCATACTCCTAGCTTTTGTGGACTAGCAGTTCGACCGTCTTAAGTTTGCCTGGCGGCAAGTTACGGAGTATCTTCCCTTCAGTGGTAATAAGAGCCATATCAAATCAAAGTCCACTATCAGGCTCTAGAATCCGGATCACATATGTTGTTCGAAACAATATCGGCACCACGCCGCTCGAATCTCTTGATAACAGAAATCGCCTGAAGAAGATAGTCGGCGACTAAAATTGCGTTGATACTGCTCTTCTGCGACGTGTACGACACTAGTCCATGCACAGCGGCATGCCGATTAGGAATAGGGTCTGCGCCAGCAGCAGCAACACGGCCCGCGTCTTTGAGGTGCAGGTACAGATGCTCAGTAAGTTTCTTGTAGAACCTCAACCCTGTCACACCTGTGGATGACATCTCTGCTGGTGTCAGTCCTCCAATTGCCGCAACCAAGCGGTTCTGACTCGCCATTTTATCGAGCGCACCACCGTGTATCTCAACACGCGCAACACGCTCGATTTCTGGATATAGAAGGCGGGGTGCGCAGCGGTAGTATCCTGCACCGTGAGCCGAAAGAGCCTCCCCGAAGCAATCCTTCGCCTCTTGGTCGAGGTCGCAAGCTTCTATGTCAGATCCCAGGTCAGCGCTTATACGACCCCAGTTGGACTCGTAAAAATCCCCGACTTCTCGATCTACCTCGACTAAGTCTAGATTGCCTTCTTCTAGGAAGTGAAAGGGCGAACTGCAGTGTGGAAGCCACCCCGCCCCTTCCAGCAGCTCACATTGCCGCTCTTGCTCCTGAAGCCATCGAAGCTGCTCCGAGAATGGCGCCATTGAAGCTTGCATCGCTTCAATCCTACGGCCCAGTTCTTCACCGACCGCTGTAATTGGCGCCACCATCTTCCGCCAGCGCTCGGCCGCTTCCTCGACTTCGGCGCCAACTGCCGCAAAGTGCGGAAATCGGACACGAGGAAGGTCCGTGACCGGTAGCCGGATGGTCGCAACGCTAGGCGCCTTCAGTAAGCGCTGGGCCTGCTCAACCATTGTAAGCATTTCTTCGCGCGACCGCCTACTCAAGCTAGCTCCTTCCACCTAGGCCTCCGAATAGATTTATCGCTGGGTCCTAGCACTACTTTGGCAGAAGAGCGTGGGGAGGTCTGTTGAGGCTGCATCCACAGTGAGGGCAGTGGTGCGGCGGTGAGCGGAACAGGCGGTCAAGGATGGCCTGGCGCACTGCTGGCAGGCTGGG
>NZ_JASNVZ010000052.1:0-1434 GCF_049311085.1 Sphingomonas sp. 3-13AW
CACTACTTTGGCAGAAGCATGAGTTTAGGGATTCCCTCGCCGCTGATTGCGTGATTCATGGGGAGCCAGCTTTGACGGAGGCTGGCGATGGACGAGGACTGGCAGACGGATCTGGAGCGATGGCTTGGGCCGTATCTGGAAGGTCTGGGTAACAAGACGCGTCGTCGGATGTGCCCAGCCTACATCGCGGGCCTGATTGGGCCAGGCGATCGCAAGAGCATCCAGCCCATGGCAGCCCGCTCAGATGCGATACCCTATGACCGACTGCATCATTTCATCGGGGCAGGCCTGTGGGATAGCAGTCCGCTGGAAGCGACCTTGTGGCAGCAGGCCGACGAATTGGTGGGCGGTGACGGAGCCTGGCTGATCATCGATGACACAGCCCTGCCGAAGAAGGGCAAGGCCTCGGTTGGGGTTGCGCCCCAGTACGCCACGGCGCTGGGCAAGAATGCGAACTGCCAGACCATGGTATCGGTGACGCTGGCCTCGGGCGAAGTTCCCCTCATGCTGAGCTTGCGGTTGTTCCTGCCGGAAAGCTGGACGAGCGATGTCGCAAGGATGGACAAGGCGGGCGTGCCTGCCCCTTTACAGCAATGCCGGACAAAGCCCGAGATTGCGATCGAGGAGATCGACCGTGTCATGGCTGCCGGAGTACGCTTTGGCTGTGTGCTGGCTGATGCCGGTTACGGGCTGTCCGCTCCGTTCCGGCAGGCGCTGAGCGCACGTGGCCTTTGCTGGGCCGTCGGCATTCCCCGGCACCAGAAGGTCTATCCCGCCGACGTGCAACTGATCTTCCCAGTCGCGGGGCGTGGTCGCCCAAGGGTGCGTCACGTGCCGGACGTCAAATCCATGGCTGCGCATGCCATGCTTGAAGGCGCGAAGTGGCGACAGGTCAGTTGGCGAAAGGGAACGAAGGGACGCCTGACCGCCCGCTTTGCTGCCATGCGTGTGCGCATTGCGGATGGCGCACCCCAGCGGATCGGCTCCGCCGGAGCTCAGCACATGCCGGGCGAGGAAGCCTGGCTGGTGGGTGAACATCGCTCAAATGGCGAGCGCAAATATTATCTTTCCAATTTGCCCGCTGACACCCCGATCAAGGCTCTCGCCGGCGCAATCAAGGCGCGCTGGATCTGCGAACAAGCCCATCAGCAACTCAAGGAAGAACTGGGGCTGGATCACTTCGAGGGCCGATCATGGACCGGACTTCACCGCCATGCCCTGATGTCGATGATGGCCTACGCCTTCTTGCAATCCCGAAGGCTCGCTCAGGCGGGGCGGAAAAAAAAGAGCACTCGGCCCGCCTCCTCATCCCAGCCTGCCAGCAGTGCGCCAGGCCATCCTTGACCGCCTGTTCCGCTCACCGCCGCACCACTGCCCTCACTGTGGATGCAGCCTCAACAGACCTCCCCACGCTCTTCTGCCAAAGTAGTGCTA
>NZ_JASNVZ010000053.1:0-1092 GCF_049311085.1 Sphingomonas sp. 3-13AW
TCGCACCGGCGTCGTCGGTGAGGCGAAAGCCTTTCGTCGGACTGCTGTATTCGGCCCCGCCGGACATCTGCGGCTCGTCGAAGACGAGCGGGCCGAACGGAACATGGTACGAGACATAGATCGTCGACGTGCCCGACCTGGTGATCTTGATGGGGCGCAGCGGCTCCCAAGCCCGGCCTTCCACGGCGACGTGGTGATAGACCTTGGCGAACTGGTGCCCGAACCAGCGCGAGCCGTTGCTGTCGAGATGCCCGCCTTTGTCCGTGTATGGGTAGGCCGGCCCGACCATCGCCGCGGTTGCGCGGTTGGCGAGAACCGCGTCGAGCTGCGCCATGCCGACGTGCAGGCCTGGTACGCCGTCTCCATCCACGTCGCGGGTGTAGCTGCCGCTGGTCTGGTACGTCAGGAATAGCGGGGGCAAAGCCTGTCCGGTGATGGCGACCGCATCGCCCTGCATGTTCGCGATCATTGCCTCGAACTTCGCGCGGTACGTCGCATAGGTGCGGTTCAGAGAATTGTGCCCGCTCGCCTGCTGATAGTCGTGCTCGCCTTGCAGGTAGCCGACTGCGCCAACCGTAACCGCCTTGCTCTCGGCGATCGCGATGGCCTTCACCTTGGCAATGGCGCTCGTGTACCGCCCGTAGCTCTCGCTTCCGCCCTCGGTGTGGTTCTTCGACAGCTCGCCGATGGTTGCGCCCGAGACCGCGACGTTGACCGAGACGAAGCGGCGCGACGAATAGTCTTCGTTGAGAAGATACTGGCCGAGCGCATAGCGTGCGCCGTTCGCCCAGCCGTGGTTGATCGGCTCGCCGCGCGCGCCATTCCCCGGCGCGAGCTGCGCCTCGCCGGCCGCATCAATGAACGCGCTGTTGTTCGAAAACGTCACCGCCACCAGCGGCTTCAGCACATCGCCGCCGCCCACCGGCAGGAAGGTGCCCGTCGTGGTTGTGGTGCCGCCGGCGAGATACTGGACGCTGTCGCCCAGCATCAGGTTGCCGAAGCGATTGGTGCGGGACAGCGCCGGCCAGGTCTCATCGCCCTGCGCCAGCGACTGGCCGTAAACGCACAGCAGCACATAAGGAGAGGTCGGCC
>NZ_JASNVZ010000054.1:0-838 GCF_049311085.1 Sphingomonas sp. 3-13AW
CTAGGGTTGAGACTCATTCAGAGCCAGAACGCGATAGCTGTTGCGAGCGCGACGCCTGAGAGGAAGTTGGCCGCGAGCTTGTCGTAGCGGGTAGCGACGCGGCGGAAGTCCTTGAGGCGGCAGAAGGCGTTTTCGATGAGGTGGCGGCCGCGATAGCGGTCCTTGTCGTAGCGGATGGTGCGCTTGCGGTTGCGTCGGCCCGGGATGACCGGAACAGCGCCTCCATCGCGCAGCGAGCGCCGCAGCCTGTCGGCGTCGTAGCCTTTGTCGCCGAGCAGGTAGCGCATGCGCCCGGCGCGTTCGAGAAGCGCCGGTGCCGCCTTCACATCGCTGACGTTGCCGGCGGTCAGCATCAGCGCATAGGGGCGCCCGATGACGTCGGTGAGCGCGTGGACCTTGGTGGTCCAGCCACCGCGCGAGCGGCCGATCGCCTGCGTCGAGCGCCCCCTTTTGCGCCGAACGCCGCGCGCTGTGCCTTGATGTAGGTGCTGTCGATCGAGGTGCTTTTCGTGACCGCGCCGGTGTCTACCAGGGCGTCGAGCAGCTTCAGCCAGAAGCCGCGATGCGACCAGCGGTTGAAGCGGTTGTAGATCGTCGTCGACGGTCCGTAATCGGGCGGGCAGTCGCACCAGCGGCAACCGACCTTCAGCACATGAAGGATACCCGAGATCACCCGACGATCATCCACCCGCCGGGCACCCGGCTGGTTCTTCGGCAGATGCGGCTCGATCGCCGCCCATGCCTCATCAGACAACCAGAACAGCGCCATCACGCACCTCCCTTGATCCACACCACCGGTGAATCAGGAAAGTCTCACTCCTTCAAGCCGCTGATTGGG
>NZ_JASNVZ010000055.1:0-786 GCF_049311085.1 Sphingomonas sp. 3-13AW
CGACAACTACGTCTACGAGCCCGAGCGCGGAATGTACCCGACCGCCAACATCCCGCAGTTCGTGAACAAGCCCTACCCGCTCTGGAATTGGAGCGTCGCCTTTTTCCTTCCGGTCGCTTGAGGAGCCGATCCCATGTCCATTCTTATCACTGTGCCCGGCGCCGACTTCAGTGCGATCGGCAACCCCAAGGTCAACAAGCTGCTCTACGGCTTCCCGGCCGACAACCTGGAGGCGCTCTACCTCTTCGAGAGCGGCACCGTGGGCGAGGCCTATGCGGGTCCGGCTACCGACCGGAGCGGCAGGGGCAACAACGCTCCGCTTATCCCCGGCTCTGTCGCCTTCAAGACCGCCGGGGGCGTTGCCACGTCGCTCGACCGAGTGACGCGAACGGGCGGTCTTGCGTTTTTCTCGCCCGTACCTCTCACGGATAAATTCACCGTTTTTGGCATAAGCCGCAATCTGTTACCCCCAGAGATGAGCCCGAGCGGAGTCGTTTACGTGATTCCTTGGTCCGCTTCTGGTGACTGGAACACGCCCGCACAGCCGCTCATATCGAACCCGAATAGGGCTTCTCTCAACGGCGGCGACGGCCTGTTGCACATCAATCAGCAGACCAGTCCCACCGGCACCATCGCCGAAATCGGCGCTCTGTCGTTCCGAGGGGCGCCAAACAACAATCAAGCGTGGGGTGGCGGGCAGGTGCGCCCCGGCCCCCAGATGGCGGGCACGCCAAAGGACTCGTATATCGCTTGGGCGCTCTCGTTCGACCGGTCTGCCGGCTACAC
>NZ_JASNVZ010000056.1:0-723 GCF_049311085.1 Sphingomonas sp. 3-13AW
GCTCGACGTGGTTGCGGTCCCTGTAGCGCCGGAAGTCGCAGGCGGACGGCTCACGGCGGTTCGCCTTGGGTGGGATAATTGGCAGGATACCGCGGCAGAGTAGATCTTCGCGCACGGCATCACCGTCGTAGCCCTTGTCGGCGAGCAAAGCTTTGGGCTTGGGCACGGGCATGTCGAGCAACGCGGGCACAGCCCGGTAATCGGACGCTTCACCGCCGGTCAGGACGAAGCCAAGAGGGCGTCCTTGACCGTCACAGCGGGCGTGGATTTTGCTCGTAAAGCCGCCGCGGCTTCGACCAAAGCCTTCCTTGCAGGTCCCCCTTTAGCGCCCGCTGCTTGAGAATGGCCGCGAACGATTGTGCTGTCGATCATGTGTTGCCAGTCGTCGGTAAGCCCGAGATCGACCAGCGTCTCGAGTATCGCATCCCACACGCCCTGCTCGGCCCATCGCCGGAAACGGACATAGACCGAGTTCCACTTTCCATAGCGCTCATGCATGTCGCGCCAGGGGCAACCAACCCGCAAAACATGAAGCATCCCATTCAGGAACCGCCGATTGTCGTGCGATGGCCGCGCTTTGCGGCCTCGCTCGGAAGGCAGAAGCTCCCCGATGATCGCCCACTCCGCGTCCGACACATCCCCTCGACCCAACGCCGCCTCCAAAAGGCAGTCTTGAATCAGAGATCAGGCGGCTTGGGAATCCACTATGTCAACACGGCCTAG
>NZ_JASNVZ010000057.1:0-682 GCF_049311085.1 Sphingomonas sp. 3-13AW
GCCTTGTGGCTCGACAGGTTGTCCAAGATGACCACGTCGCCGCTGGCGAGTTCGGGCACGAGGACGCGGGTGACGTAGGTGAGGAACGCGTCGGCGTTCATGGGCCCGTCGAGCACCCACGGCGCGACCATACCGGTGCGGCGCAGCCCGGCTGTGAAGGTGGTCGTCTTCCAATGGCCGAAGGGCACGCCGGCGCGCAGGCGCTCGCCCCGGCGGCAGCGGCCGTGCCGGCGGGCCATATTGGTGGATGCCCAGGTCTCGTCGATGAACACGAGCCGCTCGGGATCGAGGTCGAGTTGCCCGTCGAACCACTCCTCGCGCTGCTTCAGGACGTCGGGGCGATCCTGCTCGGTCGCGTGGCCGGTCTTTTTTTGCGCGTGATGCCGTGCCGGGCGAAGAAACGCCACAGCGTGGCGATGCTGACGCTCACCCCGCGTGCGGCCAGCATCTCGCGCAGCTCCGCCAGCGTCGGGTCGGGCTGCTGCTCGATTGCGTCCAGGATGAAGGCCGCATGCTCCTCGATCTTCGCTGTACGGCGATCGCCGCCCTGCGGCTTGGCCGCCGGCGTGCCATGGCGCAGCGCCAGCTGTCGCCACCGGATCGCGCTCGCCGCGCTGACCCCGAACCGCTCGGCCGCCCGCCGGCACGACACCCCACCTTCAACGGCGGCGACCACACGGTC
>NZ_JASNVZ010000058.1:0-638 GCF_049311085.1 Sphingomonas sp. 3-13AW
GCCTGCAGGCTCTTTGCCGTCCAGGCGCCGTCGGCACCCAGGCCCGCCCCGAAGTGGCCGGCCTCGTCAACGAACGCCGCGATCAGGTTGAGGAGCGCCGGGTCCGCCGTCGACAGCTTCGTCAGCGCATTGGGGGAAAGCCCGGCGGTCTTACGCTCCACCGCGGCCAGATCGGTTTCGACAGTCCCGCCGCTGGGGCGATCAAGCTCGGACGCGGTGACAACCGAGCCGCGCCCTACGCGGACGATCTGCGTATCCTGCCCGCCAGCGCCGATCGCGGTGATCGTGAAGTCGGTGGTCTGCGTCACCGGATCCGGCAGCCGCTGTGCCCGAAGCGCGCTGTCCACGAAGTCGGCCACCGCCAGATCGCCTGCAGCATTGAGGTGGAGCGGGTCGCCAGGGCGGCGGAGAGACCGGGGGATAAACCCTGCGGCAATGTCAGCCAGATCCTCCGGCGAACCGTCATGACGGCTCTGCAGGAACTCCGTCAGCTTGCGGCCCTGCTCATCCCGCGCGACGAGACCAGGAAATAGCGCGTCGGTGCGCACGTTGCCGGCAACATGGGCGTCATAGGACGTGCCAGGCCCGCGCTCCGTCCAGTCGGCGTTGGGGAGGATCGGCAGCAGCAGCACCCGGCA
>NZ_JASNVZ010000059.1:0-636 GCF_049311085.1 Sphingomonas sp. 3-13AW
CCAGCAGCACATAGGGCGAGGTCGGCCGCTGAACGGTGGTGACACGGCGCATGTAGACCGACTGCGAATAGGCCTTGTTCGCCGCATCGTGCGCGTCGAGCGCGGCATCGTCGCCGGACTTGCCCGGGCCATAGAAGGTGCCGTTCATCCACCCGGCGAGGACGTTCCCCTGCGGATCGGCAATCGCGACATCATAGTCGTGCTTGCCGAAGTCGATCGTCACTCCGTTGAAGTAGCTGACCGTAAGGCGCTCGTTGCCCATCTCGGCGGTGAAGCGCGGGCCGAAAACCTTGCGTCCCATGACACCGAACAGGACGTTGCCGGCATCGTCCTGAATCACGGCGTCGTAGTTGGTATCTTCCAGGTCGATCCGGGCGCCGCCCTGGTTCCGACCGATCGAGCCGCGCTCGTCGAACTTGACCGCCGCATCGCGCCCCATGCTTGCCTGTGCGCCCGCCGGCATCAGCAGGGAGGCAGCACTTACGAGGGGCGTGATGACGCTCGACAGCGCCTGCAGGCTCTTTGCCGTCCAGGCGCCGTCGGCACCCAGGCCCGCCCCGAAGTGGCCGGCCTCGTCAACGAACGCCGCGATCAGGTTGAGGAGCGCCGGGTCCGCCGTCGACAGCTTCGTCAGCG